>NZ_JAVRCC020000047.1:0-55316 GCF_034530975.2 Nostoc sp. DedQUE07
GACGCTCTTCCGATCTGTTGCCATCTGTAGTAATTGCCAGTCCTTCAGAAACTGCGATCGCTTTCTCAAACGTAAATAACGTAATTGCAGTTTCTGCTGGGGCATTAGATTCCAAGTTTTCAGAAACAGTATCTACGCCATCGTCGGGTGAACTCGATCCTAAATTTTTCCTCGGCTCTCTCTCTGCTAACAGCGAGAAGACTTGTACTTGCACGCTGTATTGCCAAGATTTACCGAGCAGATCCGACATCAAATCGCCGGAACACCGCAACTCCCAAACTCCCGGTTGGAAGTAGGTAAAAGGAATTACCGCCATTATGCCTTCTGAATTAGTGCGACGCGATCGCTTGAAAATTCGCCGCGTTGGTTGAACTTCCTCGGTTGAAGAGTGAGTTACCCGCACTTCCACGTCTGTATTAAGAAGGTTAGAACGAGCCAAAACTCTATACTGCCCTTCCAAAATTTCCAAATTTGGCGATTCTAGGATATGCCACGAGCGAGCGCCTTGTTTCTGTATCAGAAATTGCCAGTGTTCCATTGTAAGTGATGCCCAGACCGACGAGCCGCTGAGTAATATTGTGTATTAACTTGCTTGCAAGTTTACCTCAGTATTTTAGAAATGCCTCACTTAAATGGCTATCAAGTTAACTCAATTTTACTGACTTGACTTCTCACACTTTAACTACTCACCTCAAGGGAATTTCGATAAGTCGCCGTGTTGCTTGTGCGTAAAGCTTTTGTTGTTTTCTAAATATTAAGTTTGACAGATTCTAGTGCTAAATTAACAGGGATGCAATGGATAGCGTTAGTTGTCTTTGCTCAACTTAATGCAAAAATTTTTGTATTATTTTTTACTAGAATTTCCACTTTGCAATAGACACAACGTACAATAAATTAAAATTCGCTTGAGAATTGTTATTGAATCGTAATTGCCCACATTTTTGCTACAAAGAGGTAGGATGCGGTTCTTAAGTGTCCTCTGCGATCGCCCAAGTTAGGCGCAAAGCGAGATTGCAAATTACAACACTTAACCACGCAAAACGCATCCAATCTATCTGAAGTGGCTCTTTGAAGCGCTACAAAACACGTCTTCCCCGGAGTGAAATGTGGGTTGACAATGAGGATTTACAGGAGGGATTCGATGCTAGTCATTTTAATGGACGAGCAAATCCTTGCCCCTGAGCAAGTTTGCCAGTCTTGTTTACTCGCTGACGGGAGCGGTCAACCCCGTTGGCGTGGGGGTCAACTGCGCTGTGGCCAAGCCATTCGCAAACTTACTCAACAGCAGCCAGACCAATATGAATGTATGATGGGCTTTCGCATCGCCCATATAGAATAGTTGAATTTCTCAGCAAGACCAGCAATTGCGTTATCCTATGCTCAAGTAACTATTAAAATTTAACCACAGGAGAACGCATAATGTCTTGGCGCGGGTCTACAACAGTTTCAGATCGGATTTTTGCTTCCTTGCCTTATTTGCTTCCTCTAATTGAAGTTTTTGTATTTGGTAGATATTTACTATCAGAGTTTCCACCGTTACAACTACTGTTTTTACCGCTTCTGCCATTATTAAGAATTTACTACGGCGTGCGTTATGCAGGAATGATTATTTTTTTTGCTTTATTTTTGCTGGTAGTAAGAAATGAAAAAATTAGTCATTTTATTCGTTTCAACACCATGCAAGCAATCCTTTTGGATATCATTATCTTTTTGTTTAGCATCCTAACTGATGTTGTGGGACTAGTTCCTTCCGGTGGTTTTGCAATCCAAACTCTATCCACAACCATTTTTATCGGCATAGTGGGAGCAGCAGCATATTCAGTCATCCAGTCTGTGAGCGGACGTTATGCAGAAATTCCAGCGATTTCTGATGCAGTGTATATGCAAGTGCGTTAGAAGTTAACGGGACGCTACGGTGTTTTCCAGGCGACCGATACCTTCAATTTCTACGCGGACGCGATCGCCTGGATGCAAAGCACTTACACCCTCCGGCGTACCTGTAAGCACCAAATCACCAGGAAGTAGCGTCATCACCTGACTGATATAGGAAACTAAAACATCGGGGGAAAACACCATCCGATCGATACAGGCAGATTGAACTGGATTAGCATCGTCATTCACAAAAGTCTGCAATCTCGCTCCTGGATTTAATTCTCGCACAATCCAAGGCCCCAAAGGACAGAAAGTATCAAAACCTTTGGCTCGCGTCCACTGACCATCCTGTTTTTGTAAATCCCGCGCTGTTACGTCATTGGCGATGGTGTAGCCCCAAATTTTGGTTTGGGCTACCTCTGGCGTACATTCAAAAGCGTAATCGCCAATCACTAGAGCCAACTCTCCTTCATAGTCAACTCTATGTGACTGGGGAGGATACTTAATTTCCCTTTCAGATGGAATGATCGACGTAGGTGGCTTAAGAAAGATTAATGGCTCAGAAGGTACTGGAGTTCCCATTTCGGCCGCATGATCTGCATAATTCTTACCCACGGCCACAATTTTTGAGGGAGCGCAGGGAGCCAGAATTTGGTAATTTTCTGGTGTCAAAGTTAAATCAGTGGGTTGTCCTTGTAACCAGGGTGGAGCATCTAGCACCTGTACATTCAGGGATAGCTGTAGTAACCCATAGTAAATCTGTCCTTCTGGATTTTGAATTCGCACGTAGCGCTGCGCCATAACCTTGATAAATACCTTTTTTCTGCTTTTTAGTTGCTGTGAGTACCTAGCAATCGTCAGTTAGCTGTTTAGCCAACCGATTGAGCCTTGAGCAAAAAAGCGATCGCTATAAGATGCCCTTTAAAGAAAGATACCCCTTAGCGAAGCTGATAGCTCGATCGATCTTGTGAAAGAAATATCAGGATTGCCTCTCAACCTAGTTTTCATTAGGGACATGCAAAAAATCCAAACTTTGGCGATTTGGCTAATGAAACAAAATTGAAAACTGGTAAGATTATAGTTCCTTGTTGCTTCAGATGTTGATTAATACTGGCATTTTAAAGAAAAGACAGGTATAAATTAATATCAGCAGCCACTTTTGTCCATGAGGAAACTGAAAAATATGACTACAAATTACGAAACAATGTACATCCTCCGTCCTGACTTGGGAGAGGAACAGGTAGAGCAAGCAGTTACTAAATATCAGAATTTGCTTCGCGAACAGGGTGCTGAAGAGATCCAAATTCAAAATCGTGGTAAGCGCCGTCTAGCTTACGAAATCAAAAAACACCGGGATGGCATCTACATCCAGTTAAACTACAGCGCGCCTGCAACTGCGATCGCTCCTTTTGAACGCGCTATGCGTTTAAGTGAAGAAGTGATTCGCTACTTGACAATTAAGCAGGACATTGAAGAAGAAAAACCCCCTAAAGAGGAAAAAGAAAAGCCTACTAAAGTAGCTGCACCTGCAACAGTGTAGGAAGGTGAGGTGGATGAGGGAGATGAGGGAGTAGGGGAAGCAGGGGAAGAATTCCTAACTCCTAACTCTCCACTCCCCAATCCCCACTCCCATTCAATAAAATTTTGTCTTTTTCTTTTTTCGTCACTTGTTTGGGAATGCTAAATTAACAAATACTTGCCAAAGGTAGTACTCCCGCAGTTATACCTAAGAGTGGACAAGATTCTGAATGGGAGCTTTAAGCTACTGTGAGCCAATCTGATACACCTAATATTCAAGTTCTCTCGACGGAAGTATCGCAGCTACGCCAGGAGCTGCAACTTCGCGATCAATTAGTACAACAACTATCTCAAGAACTCTTCCGGCTGGTAAAGGGTAACACTAGTTTTATGCCACAGCAGCCGGAATTTGAGCGCGATCTGACCCAGTTACACGCTTTACAAGAACAACTTCAAGCTGTGGAACAGCAGGTGGCGTTCTACCAAGAGCAAATTACAACTCGTGACTCCGAAATTTATCAATTGCGACAGTCAGTTCAAGAACTTACCGATCGCACTCGGATGTTGGAGCAAGTAGTACAAGAGTTGCCTCAAATTTACCGTCGGAAGTTTGAGGAGCGGATGACGCCAGTGAGAGAAAAGGTAGCAACGCTACAACGGGAAAACCGCCAACTGCAAGCAGAACTGCAAAGTGTGAGTTACCGTTTAGCACTCAAAACTCGCAATGCTAGTCACAGCGGTATTGATTTACCAAATTTTCCCCGCCCAGCATCCGAACAAACTAATATTTCGACTCCCCAGAATGCCTAAAATTATCATTATGGTGGAATCTAAGAGGTAAGAAATTGGTGCATCAAAACATCTTGGAGGCATCCAAGTAGTAGATCGAGGCAAAAATAACTATAAAGTTAGAAATAACCTAAAAGCTGAGATTTTAACCTTTCTTACCTCCTGCTTCCTTTCACTAGTTACGTCCCATATAAAACAATTAGCTTAGAGTAATTTGCACAACCCTGGATTTAAAAGGCTGGGGAGTATCACAAACAGTTGCATTTGCTTTGATCGATTTTGGCAATTTCTGACTTTACTGCTTTAAGTAGATGACTTACAATAATGCAATTTATACTACCTAGCTTAAAGATATAAGTTTCCCTCAACATTCTTCTCTAGACAATAAAGAAAATCAGCCTGCTAGCACCAGACTGTTATTTTAAAGAGAATATGAAAGAATATGAACAAATGCAAATATCGCTTGACTCCGCCATCCTTCTGTAGGTAGATTTATTAGTTAGTCTGCTAGCATCAGACTGTTATCTTTAACGTTGGTAAAAATATCTTGGTAAGTGTCAAAAATTTCAAACACTGTATCGAGTTGGGTAAGTTCCAAAATCAACCGTACAGGAGCTTGTACATTGCATAGAACTAAGCGGCAACCACTCTGACGTGCAGCTTTTAAGCCTTTTACTAAAGGAACTAACCCAGAGCTGTCCATGAAGTTAACTTCTGCTAGGTCGATAACCCAGAGTTGATAAGCTTGAGGGACTACTCCAGCCATTTGTTCGCTCAAAGCCTTACCGCCTTGCAAATCTATGCTTCCTTGGGGTTTAAACAAAATCACTTGAAGTTCTTGTGTGAAAGCCATGAATTTAACAGGGTAATTGGAACACTTGACAAAAAATTGAAAAAGACATCAATACTTCTTCTCTTTCAACGGTAAAATGACCTTTTACCCAGATATTTGGGCAATTTTAGTCCTACAGTTGAGAGAGATTATTTCAGTATTCATGTCGTATAATTTGTGATAACTTTCATCAATATAGGCATAAGCGCCTAACAATTTCGGTATCAACCGTATCTTTTACAAGATTTTCACAATTTAAACGGATATTTATAAATTTTCTATAAAATTTTTAATCTTTTTTTAATAAATTATGAACATGTGGTACCAATCCCAAAATTTGTATATTTAATAGTCATAAATTAATAGTTCCCATAGAGTAGAAGTTATGTATTAGTTTGATTGACACCCCACCCAAAAACAAGCAAAAATGTAAAAATATAGTAAAAGTAAAAATTTGTAAAGACGGCGGTGTGGAATGTCTTTAGAGCTGATTTCACTAGAAAATATCCAGGAAGTTGCTCATAATTACGGGTATTGGGCAATTTTTTTCGGAATTTTGCTAGAAAATTTAGGCATTCCCCTTCCTGGTGAAACCGTGACCTTAGTAGGCGGGTTTTTAGCTGGCAGCGATGAACTAAATTTCTGGCTGGTTCTCGGTGACGCAATTATGGGTGCTGTCATTGGTGGTACTTGTGGCTATTGGATTGGTAGAGTTAGCGGTTGGGCTTTTCTGGTAAAAGTTGGCAGTATATTTCGGATTTCTGAAGTGCGGCTGCTGAGTATTAAAGATCAATTTAGTCAAAACGCTGCTAAAGGAGTGTTTTTTGGGCGTTTTTTGGCATTGTTACGAGTTTTTGCTGCACCACTAGCTGGTATAGCTGAAATGCCCTTTAGAAAATTCTTTTTATATAACTTTTTAGGAGCAGTTGCTTGGGCTAGTTTGATGGTGACATTAGCTTTTTTTGCTGGCAAAATAGTCTCTTTAGAACAATTGGTTGCTTGGGTGGGTCAATTTGCGATCGCAGCTTTACTAATCCTCGCTGCCTTAATTATTGTGCCCCTGTGGCTGGAGTCTCGCCAAGTTAAAGGTGCAGCAGAAGAGTAAGTCAAGCATAAACTAAGTGAGGAGTGAGGAGTAAAGAGTAAAGTAAAAAGTGAATTTTTTTAACTTTTACTTTTGTATTTTGCTTTTTTAACTCCTAACTCCTAACTCCCAACTCCTAACTCTTAACCCCTAATCTGCTTTGACCAAATGCGAGTCGGTAGTCCCCAAACGTATATAAAGCCTTCAGCGGCTTTGTGGTCAAATTTATCCTCGGCTCCGTAGGTTGCCAAATCAGGAGTATAGAGAGAATTATCGCTCGAACGCCCAACTATCGTAGAGTTGCCCTTGAACAACTTCACTCGCACAGTTCCAGAGACTTGCTCTTGTGTCTTTTGAATAAAAGCATCGAGTGCAACTTTGAGTGGACTGTACCACAAACCGTTGTAAACAATTTGGCTGTAAGTTTCTTCAATCCCACGCTTGTAATGGGTAACGTCTGCTGTTAGCGTCAAGCTTTCTAAATCCCTATGTGCTTGAATTAGCACCAACATTGCAGGTGATTCGTAGATTTCCCGCGATTTGATCCCCACCAGACGGTTTTCAATCATATCTATCCGTCCGATGCCATGATTTCCCACCGCCTGATTGAGTTCTTCAATTAGCTCAACTGGCTTTTTAGCTATTCCATTGAGAGTTGTGGGGATACCACCCTGGAAACCAATTTCAATGTACTCTGGCTCGTTGGGAGTGTGAGCGATCGCTTTGGTCATCTCATAAATTTCTTCTGGTGGCTCAAATGAAGGATCTTCGAGTAAACCAGCTTCAATACTACGACCAAGCAAATTTTTGTCAATACTATAGGGAGAAGATTTTTTAACTGGTGAGGGAATACCAAACTTTTCCCCATAAGCGATCGTTTCCTCACGACTCATTCCCCATTCTCTGGCTGGTGCGAGGATCTTCAGGTTGGGGTTTAAGGCGGTGACAGAGACATCAAAGCGAACCTGATCGTTGCCTTTGCCAGTGCAACCGTGAGCGATCGCATCAGCACCATATTTTTCGGCTGTTTCTACTAATATTTTGGCAATCAGTGGACGAGCTAGGGCGGTTCCTAGAGGATAACGATTTTCATAAAGGGCGTTGGCTTGAATCGCTCCAAAGGCGTAATCTTTAACGAAGCTGTCTTTGACATCCGCCACTAGGGATTCACTTGCACCCGATTTCAGAGCTTTTTCTCTGATTGGCTCTAATTCATCTCCCTGACCTAAATCTGCTGCTAGGGTAATCACCTCTTCCACACCCCACTCTTGCTTAAGGTAGGGGATGCAAACTGAGGTATCCACTCCGCCAGAATATGCCAGGACAACCTTTTTGGCGCGACCCATTAATTTCTCCAGTTAGGACAACAAAGAATGAGTCATTATTATATCTAAACTAATCCACGTATATTTTATTCATGCAATAACCTATAGGAGTCAAAATTACGGTTCACTCTCAATACAGTCTGGTTAAGCTCTAAGCAGTATTGAGTAGACCTCTTGCACAAATGAAATGTAAAATTTGCCCACCTTACGGGATCTTGCTACATCCCTCAACCCCTTCTCCCAATTTTGCATGAATAAAAAGTCTAGTTAAAGAAAATTTTCTTAGCTTGCTGCGCGTAGCATTGACTGTAGAAGAAGCCCCGATTATAAATGGCAAATGGATTAGGGCGAGTTTACCTAAGTAAACTCACCCTGAGTTGCATTTTATATTAACTAAGTTTTGAAATCCTTCTACAGGCTAAGGTTAGACTATAGAGAAAATCTTACTGAGTTCAGATTGATATGTTTAATGAGATTGTCTTACAGTTTGTAACTTTTCGTTCTTGCGCTTGCGTAGAAACATACCACCTACAGCCAGCATACCTAATGTAATACTAGGCTCAGGAACAGACTTAGGGTCAAAACCTGTAAATTTGTCAGTTCCTAGATGGAAAGAATGGTTGTCGCTTTCAAATCCACCACCACCTGTTTGGGTAATGACAATCTTGTTGAAAATGTCGTTGCTACTATCTGAGTAGAAGTGAAGGTAGCCATTTCCTTCACCGCCATGCTGTGATGCACGAATTGGAGCAACTGGGTTCACATCCTCAGTTGTAAATGATTTGATTAAATTATCGCCACTGTAGAAGGAAAAAACGTTACCAGAACTAATAGCTCCCCAGTCAATACCGAAATAATTGAGGGAACTTGCAAGGTTAATTGTGACTTTATCGCCGTTGAAAACTGCCAAATACTTCCCATTATTGACCTCACCATTTGCCCCAGCAGGTGCCCATACATCTGACCTCACACTGCTGGTTCCACTGTTATTCTCAAATGAGTATTTAGCAAAACCAGTGGTTGGTGCTTGACCATTATTGAAGTTAACAGTTGTCGTACCAGGAAGTTGAGTAAACTCAGAAAAAGCACCTTGGTCAGTTTCTCCATTAGGGCCTGCAATGCCAGTGGTTATTTGGAAGGAAATAGCCTGGGCAGAACCTGCATAGATAAATGAGGAGATTGCAGATAAAGATAGAGCAGCGATACAAGCAATTTTTGTAAAAGACATAATCTTGAAATTCTGTATTTTTAATTGTTGAAAAGTTCGTTTGCGACTTGGATTCATTATGTAGTGTCTTCTAGAAGAAACAATAGGATGAAACTACTGGATTTGTATTTATTGAAAAATTCCTATATTTAGCCAACATTTTGCCCTATTCTTGAACAGAAATCAGTAGTTTCACTTGCAGAAAAAGTGGATAGTATATCTGTTATTTATCTGAAATTAAAAAAGTTGTAAAGTTAGCCTGCATATATTAAGAATTTGTATCTTCGGATGTTGTCCTGATTAAGGAGCAATTAAGATAACAAACAAAATTGTTTTAAATTCTTTGTTTCCTGATAAATATAAATAGATTCGTGGTATTGCTATTGGTTTTGAGATTCTTCCGTCGCTATATTTACTTTTTCTTCTGTAATTAACTATGCAACCTGAGTGTTTTGACATAGCTATTAACATGAATTAAACTAAACTCTTGCAATCAACAAAAGAATTTTGACCGATGCATCCAACTGAAAAAGCTGTTGTCCCTACTCGCGTTATTGGTTTAATTAGTGGCACATCCGTAGATGGCATAGACGCTGCGTTGGTAGAGATTTCCGGTACAGAATTGGATCTCAAAGTTGAGTTGCTAGCCGGGGCAACATATCCTTATCCAGCCCAACTCAGAGAAAGAATATTAGCAGTTGGTGCAGGCGTTGCCATCTCAATGGCAGAATTAGCGGAAATAGATGATGCGATCGCCCAAGTCTTTGCCCAAGCCGCCCAAAATATTCAAATTGGTCATCAGCGCGCCACTCTCATTGGTTCCCACGGTCAAACGGTTTATCATCGACCACCCAAAGAGGGAGCAGAGGGAGATGAGGAGCAGGGGAGCAGGGGGAGAGAAATGATCGCTACCCACGGGCTAAACCCTAGCTATCCGTTAACAGCATTGGGCAGTCCTTTGGGTTATAGTCTTCAACTAGGGCGAGGTGCATTAATTGCACATCTTATGAACATTACGACTGTGAGTAACTTCCGCGTTGCTGATATTGCTATTGGTGGTCATGGTGCGCCTCTCGTGCCTAGAGTCGATGCTTATTTACTCAGTCATCCCCAGGAGGGGCGTTGTATTCAAAACATTGGTGGTATTGGCAATGTTGCTTATATTCCGCCTCGGCATGGAGACTGGCTCTCAAAAATTCGTGGTTGGGATACTGGCCCAGGAAATAGTCTGTTGGATCTTGCGGTGGAGCATTTAAGCGGTGGTGCTAAAACTTATGATGAAGATGGCAATTGGGCAGCAAGTGGTACTCCTTGCCATCAATTAGTAGAACAATGGCTCAACCAAGACTACTTTCATCTACCGCCGCCCAAATCCACTGGACGCGAATTATTTGGTGTGACTTACTTGCATCAGTGTTTAAAAGATGCTCAAGCATACCAACTCAATCCTGCTGACGTACTGGCAACTCTCACAGAACTTACAGCTGCTTCAATTTTTCATAGTTACCGCTCTTTTTTGCCAGAAATGCCACAACGAGTATTATTATGTGGTGGTGGTAGTCGCAATCTTTATTTGAAACAAAGGTTACAGTTGTTGTTAGGATCGATACCAGTCTCCACAACAGATGAAGTCGGCTTGAGTGCAGATTTTAAAGAAGCGATCGCCTTCGCGGTTTTAGCCTACTGGCGACATTTGGGTATTCCTGGCAACTTACCTGCTGCCACTGGTGCACCTCAAGAAGTACTTTTGGGAGAAATTTACCAAGGTCAGTTCTGAGTCAAGAACAATAAACAAGATAAAAAATTTCTCCATTCTCCACAGGCTAAACGTCCCGCTATCGCTAACGCAACTTAGCACCGTCTTTATCAATATTCAAAGCTACTATCTTTATAGGCTAAACGTCCCGCTATCGCTAACGCAACTTAGCACTGCTATAACTGTAGTCTTGGCAGCACTCAAGCAAGACAAGGAATAAAAGGTGGCTCATACTTTTTTATTGGAACCAGGACGCTGGGCAATGCAAGGAAATTGGCTGGAACGTAATGGTACGCCAATCAGCGTCAAGGGTATGACATTGGTAGCTTGGAATCGAGATAACTGGTTTACTATGGCCACAAAACTGATATTTCCAGGTAGCGATCGGTCTGAAATCTCTCTCCAATATAAGGGACGGTTGCATGATGGAGAGCGTCAGTATACTTTTTTACTACAACATAATATTTTGGGGCAGGTTGAAGGCGAAGGCTGGATTGGTCTGGATACTATCGTACAGCGTTACTGGGTACTAGGCGATCGTCAGCGTCGTAGTGGTTTTGAAACCCTACACCGGATTTCGCAAGATACATATTACCTCAGTAGTGGTATCTTGGCTGGTCATTTTTTAACTAGCACAATGGAAGCTAGCCTAGAGCGTCAGTCAGCTTAAAAGCAGCCCTACCTCACCGCTTTGCTGTTCTTCTAAGCCAAAAACTGCCGTTCAAAGAACTCTGGCAACGCACTGGTTTACCAACGCCTAATATCTCCTACCCGACTTTAACCACTCATCGTATATTCTTACCGACCTACTGAGTTGTATAGTAAAAAAGAAACGATCAAATTATGGTCAGGATTTTAGTATTTTACCTAACCATGTAGTCAGGAGTTCAGTTTCGTGAATCCTAAAGTCTCTGTTATTATCCCTGCTTACAATACTGAAACTTATATTGGAAAGGCAATAGAGTCAGCCTTAAAGCAAACACTCACTGACATTGAAGTTATCATGGTCGATGATGGCTCAAGTGATAAAACTGTAGAAGTCGCTAAAAGTTTCACCGATCGACGTCTCAAAGTGATAGTTAATCAGCAAAATGTTGGAGCGGCGGCGGCACGTAATCGCGCCTTCAGAGCAGCCCAAGGAGAATGGATTGCTGTACTTGATTCAGATGATTGGTATGCTCCCAAAAGATTAGAAAATCTTGTGTCTCTGGCAAATCAAACAAATGCAGACATGATTGCTGATGATGTTTATTTGATCGAAGACGGTACAACATCTCCTTGGAGTACATTGATTCAAGAAAGTGGAGAACGTATAGATAAAATCTTCCAAATTGATATCGTTTATTTTGTAGAAACTGATGTCTATGGGCAACCAGGGTTGCATCTTGGCTTAAGCAAGCCTCTATTCAAACGAGAATTCCTGATTAAGAACTGCATCGAGTACGATGAAGAAATTAGAATGGGTCAAGATTTTTGGATTGACATGAAATGCTTAATCAAAGGAGCTAGGTTTTTTATTGAGCCAAAACCCTATTATTTCTACCGTTCACGCCCTGGTTCTCTTGTATATCAAAGCCAATTACCACGTCTAAATCAATACTGCAAAACTACTACTTCTTTCATGCAACAAGACATTGTGAAAAATAATCCTACTCTAATGCGTGCTCTATCTTATAATCTCTCAGTCTATAAGAAAAATCTAGCTTATCTTCAAGTTGTAGAACCTATAAAACAAAGAAAATGGTTAACAGCATTCACAGGAATCAGGAAATATCCGGGTTTCTTTTATGATTTTATGTCCAGATTTCATAGTATTGTCGAGCGTCGAATTCAATATTATATAATGAATAATAAATCAAGTTTTGATATATATCCTAATCAACAGGAAAAACGAAAAAACAACACTTAAATATTACAGTTTACCAATGAATAATGCATTATTACATAGTAATAATTAGCTTGAAGATTAAAAAGATTGTTAGGTAATCAGAAAATTTTTTAAAAGTATTGGGTGAATATAATTCGTTATTACATAAACTAAGTCTATCTTCGTGAACTAATGCGAATTTAAGGGTTTGTTAACCTACAAAGACAGGTTTATCAAATTAAACATGGCTAGTTGTCAAATTATTTAATTGGGCAGTTAAAACGTCCAGATATTGCTATGTCAATGGCTTAGTTTTTAGGCAGTCGGCGCGCTCCGCACGCCATTGCTTAATCAGTTGCGTAAGTCCTGGTGTAGCCAAACTAATGCCGTCTTCTCCCAACACAAACCAACGTCTCGTAGAGAAAAGGAGATGCCAAGAGTGATAGCGCATTAGTCAAAATTGGGCAAACTAAAACTACACCACAATTTTTGAATGCACTTGTCCTCCCAAATATTTACAAACTGCTTTTGGAGTCGAATTTTCTATGTCAGACCCCAACATTGGTCGCTTACTCAGCAAACGCTACCAACTCCAAGAGTTAATCGGTACTGGAGCAATGGGTCGGGTTTATCGTGCTAAAGATACATTGTTGGGAGGTGTACCTGTTGCAGTTAAGTTTCTGGCTCTATCAATCCAAAATGAAAAGATGCGATTGCAAGACCGTTTTGAGCGAGAAGCAAAAACCTGTGCTTTACTAGGGCAAAAAAGTATCCATATTGTCCGAGTTATGGACTACGGCGTAGATGACAATAACACCCCGTTCTACGTTATGGAATACTTACAAGGACAAAGCCTGAACAATATTATTCGCAAGCAACGATTACCTTTAGCTAGATTCCTCAGTATGGCGCGTCAACTCAGCTTAGGGTTACAGTGCGCCCATGATGGCATCCCGGTTGATGGCGCTATTTGCCCAATTATCCATCGCGATGTCAAACCAAGCAATATGCTGGTGATTCAAGATCCCAGTTTTGGAGAATTGGTCAAGGTTCTAGATTTTGGTATTGCTAAGTTATTACAGTCAGATGGCGACCATACAAAATTTTATTTGGGGACATTGGCTTATTCTTCTCCCGAACAGATGGAGGGTAAAGAATTAGACAACCGTGCTGATATTTATAGTTTGGGCGTCATGATGTTTGAGATGCTCACAGGCAAAATGCCACTGGTGGCACCAACTCACTCTTTTGGTGCGTGGTATAAAACACATCACTATCAAAAACCACGTTCTTTTTCTGAGGCTGTGCCTGGATTAGAACTACCAAAAGAAATTGAAAATTTGGTGATGAGTTGTCTAGCTAAAGTAGCACGCGATCGCCCCCAAAGTATTACTGAAATCCTCAGAGTTTTAGCATCTTTAGAAAAGCCTGAGCATACACGCAAAATTCAGCAAGCCAGCCATTCCCTCGTTCCTACTACTACAGCTAGCACTGAGCTTGAACAAAAGACCAAAGCCGATTTGCGGGTATCCTGGTCAAACGATGAAATCGCTCGTGCCATTTCCTGGCCCAAAAATAAACCAATTGCCGATATTGTGTTTCCCCAGCCCATTCATACCAATGGGGAGGTTTTACCAGCTTTGTGGGTGATGCTACCGCAAGAAGAAATTCAAAAACGCTTACTCTGTACACGCTATAACCAATTTCTGTTCATCTCTATCCCCCATCCCATGCTCCTATGGATTACTGTCATCTACAATCGCAAGCATGGCGCTAAATGGTTGCCTTATTATCTCGATCTCAAAACCAGCCTTGGTCAAGAAATTGCTCGGTTACTACAGCACACAGGTTACTACCGCCTCTTATTCTTTGCACGAGAAGCACCAAATCCCTGTACCCACATCTTACTTTCCAGCGTCGCTTCTGCCCAGCGGCAACGACTGCAAGAGTGGGTCGCAATCAGCAATACCTTGATGTCCTCTGCCGACCCGCAAATTAGTAAAAGTTTACTCAAAAACGAGTACGAAAAGATTAAGCCTCAGATTATAACAAAACTGGAAAGTATAGATACAGATTCTCCATACGATCTTTCCAGCTAGGCATAATTTCTTAATGTTACGTGTTTCATAGGTGGTCGCTCTCACAATGTAACGTTTTATAAACAAAATATATATAAAGATGTAACTTCTAGTTATATGTATAAAGGGTGAAATCACTAGCTGCTAAAGCAGTAGTATATAAATTATCTCTGAATCTTCCTCTGCAAATATTCCAGTGGATTGTCAATTTGTGCAGGTGTGATTCCCTCATTAGACGAAACAACAAAAAGTTTGGCTAAAGCAAACAAGAGTTTTACCCTGCAATGCTAAAGTTAGTCTAGACTTCATCAGATATGCCGTAGACAATGTTTACTCATTCTTAGTTAATTTCGGGAATTGAACTTTTGCGCCATATTATTGTGGAATTACTTATCGAAGTTGACGCCCCGGCATCCCCAGCTCTTTTCCTCCTTGGAACCAAGCAAGAGAAGGAGGTCGCCCACTGCGACATTAGAACGACTCTATGCCATAGTGGAACCGGAATCTAAGCCCCACTGGTGTTTAAGAAGCTCTTGATAAGTTGCCTCGCGCACGACCATTTGCTCATAGAGCTTGACTAAAAAATCTTTAGCTTGATCGTGGCTCATATTTTGCACCTGAGTAGCAAATGAGCAGATGCTGAATTGCTGTTCCAAGGATAGTTTCATTGGTTGATTCATAATTACTCCGAAAAAACAACGCGTAAAGGTGATATCGCTCACAGAAGTCCAAATGGGATAATATTTGGACTTATATCTGTCCAACATTTGTTCCTCCGTATTACGAAAGATAACAATTGTTTGACAGATTGCCCACATCCAAAGTGTGGACTTTTTTCTGTTTTGATATCTTGCACCTAATCCTACTGATATACCACCCAAGTCAGCTGAACCATATTCCGGAAAATAAGCTCTATTTGGTCTTAGATAGGTATAACTACCTCTCTCATTCCTTCCTGCTTTGCACAAATATCCTTTAAAGAGAATATTTGGTGCTATGTAAAACCCGTCTTAGTCTTTGTGTTTAAAAAGCCTAAAATGCTGTCTCCGCAAGGGTGGAAGAAGCTTCGGAGGAGGGAAATTGTAAGGAGGTTGGGGAATTAATGGTAATAAGCGTGAATTATAGTCGCTTTACCTTATTACGTGCAAGATGTCAATTTCCTAATTTATACAAATTTATCCTCTTTGGGTGATTTTAGAGGCTAAAAATATTTGTATCAAATTGTAAAAAGGAAAAATGCTCACGCTGAACAAATTACTGAGTATATTTACCGGATTTGTCATTTGTCCTTTGTCAGTTGTCCTTTGTCATTTGTTTAAAGTTACTAAGCATCGACTAATGACTAATGACCAATGACCAATGACTAATGACTAATGACTAATGACTAATGACTATTTTCTTCAAGCGAGACGATGACAACTGTGATGTTATCGTGCCCTCCATGCTCTTTGGCAGCCTCAACAAGAGAGATGGCGGCTTTATCAAGCCAAGGACTATTTTGGAGGCAGTTAGCAATCTTCTGCTCGACAAGTTCTTCTGTAAGACCATCACTACATAAGAGCAAGCGATCGCCAACTTTTACATCTAGTGGTTGTACATCAATTTGATGCAAGTCTTCACGCCCTAAACAACGCGATAATACATGGCGAAAAGGATGTAATCGTGCTTCATCTAAGGTAATGTCACCGATTTTGATTGCTCGTGCTACCCAAGTGTGGTCTTCCGTCACCTGTTCTAAGTGCGACTCGCGGAAGCGATACAGCCGCGAATCGCCAACATGAGCGCACCAAGGCGACTCTGGGGAGCGAAAAATTACTGCTACAACAGTTGTCCCCATATCGGCGCGTTCGGGATGATTTTGCTGATCCTGCAAAATCGCTTCATTGGCACCCCACAAAGCTTGCTCTAGTAATTCTTGAGAAGACTTAGAAGTTTCCCAATTTGCTACCAAATACGCCTGAATTTCTCCAGTGGCAATTCGACTTGCCTCTTCACCTCCGGCATGACCACCCATACCATCAGCAACAACGAAAAATCGTCCTTCTGGGTCGATATAGTAAGCATCCTGATTATTAGAACGAATAAGTCCCGGATCGCTAAAACCCGTGAAATTAAGTTTCATAAATTTTTTGCAACAATTAATACATACGATCGTAACGGTCGAGGCGTAAAAGTAATCGGATCGTGATCGCTGAAAGCGCAGCTGCAATTAAAGCAGGCAGCAGTGCTAACCATACATAATCCTTAACCACTAAAATAGTAGCTGAAAGCGTGAAACCGCTGATTAACAGAGCATAGCTTATTGAGAGCTGAATACTGCTCTGTCGTCGCAACAGGCGTTCAGTTTCTATAGACCGAACGCGCAAGCGCATATCTCCTTGCTCTAGCTTCTCTAGTGTATCCTCTAATCTACGTGGTAGACCAAAGGCGGTACTACTTACCTGAGCTGCTTGACGACTTAATTCGTTAAGAAAGCTATTCCCCTCAGAACCATTCATATCGGTCATAAGTTGCATTGCATAAGGTTTGGCAACTTCCATAAAGTTAAACTCTGGATCTAAGCCTTTACCTACCCCTTCTAAAGTAGAAAAGGCTCGCATCACGAAAGTGAAAGTTGCTGGAAATCTAAATGGCTGATTATAAGCTATTTCGTAAAGGTCGTCACTGATTGCTGCAACTGATTGGTTCTCAAAGGGCTTATCCATAAAATGATCCAGCATATACTGGACGGAACGCCGTACTGGGCCCATATCATCAGTTGGGGCGATCGCACCTAAATTTATTAAAGATTGCACAACGCGATCGCCATTTTTTTGAGCAATGCCAAAAAGTGTTTCCATCAATCCTTCGCGGATGTTGGACTTAATCCGCCCCATCATGCCGAAATCATAGAATATCAGAGCGCCATTTGCACTGACGGCAATATTACCTGGGTGAGGATCGGCGTGGAAAAAGCCACTATTGAGTAATTGTAGTAAGTAGGCTTGAGCACCTTGACGAGCGATCGCTTTTCGATCCAAACCTGCTGCTTCTAAAGCTTCATATTGGCTAATTTTAATTCCAGGGAGATATTCCAAAGTCAGCACTCTGGAAGTAGCATAACGCCAGTATATTCTGGGGACGCTCACCCAATCGTAGCCGCGAAAGTTTCGGCGAAAAGTATCGGCGTTACGACCTTCGTTAAGATAATCAATTTCTTCCCAAAGAATCCGACAACATTCTTCGTAAATACCCAACCAATCTCGTCCACGTCCCCATTTGGGATGGTTTTGAAAGTAGCGGGTAATTCCTTTGAGAATCTGTAAATCTATTTCAAATAACTTCTTTAGCCCAGGACGTTGCACCTTAACAACAACTGATTCTCCAGTATGTAGTACAGCTTTGTGTACTTGCCCCAAGCTAGCAGCAGCTAAGGGAATAGGTTCAAAATTATGGAAAAGTTCAGGAATTTTCTTGCCTAGTTCTTTCTCAACGATCGCTTCTACTTGCTCATAGCTAAATGCCGGTACTTTGTCTTGTAATTTGGCTAGTTCTTCTACATATTCACCAGGGAATATATCAGCACGGGTAGAAAACAGTTGCCCAACTTTGATGAAGGTTGGCCCTAAATCCAATAGAGTATTGCGAATCCAGACTGCTTGGGTTTTGCGTCTTGCAGCTTGCTTGACATCAGTCACACCTCCCGGATAACTCCAAGATTTGTTGTATAGCCAAAGTTTGAACAGTAAGGTCAAGACAAAAGACCAAATGTCCACAAAACGCCGTTTGCTAGAGTATTTTTCCCGATTCCAACGGTATGCCTTCTCTGAATAACCTTGTTCCATATACTTTGTTTACCGTTGGTTTGCGATCGAATCACTTGGAAGAAAAGACACTCTGATTCCTAAACTATTCTTTCTTAGGTGTCATTTGTCCTTTGTCCTTTGTCATTTGTGCATAATTCTTAGCCTAATGACTAATGACCAATGACCAATGACTAAAATTTATGCAGAAGTTCTACGATAATGTTGCAATTCTGTTCGTAACAGGGCAATTTCAGCTCGTAATTCATCAATCTCTGCTTGCAAGTCACCTGAATCAGAACTGGCTTGCCCAGTACCTGGGGTAGGTTGACTGGCATTAGCTGTTTCTGCTGCCCGATTTGCTCGCTCTAAAACTTCTTCTGTAAATTGGCGCAGTTGCTCTCTAGCTTCTGCATCAAATTTGCCCAGATCGCTCAAAGCATCGGTCAAGACGACCTCTAAACGCTCATTAACTACTTCTGCTACCGCTCTGCCTACGAAAAAGGCTTGTACAAGGGGGTTACTCATAAATTTTTGTTACGTTGCACCGCAAGAGAATTATAACTTGCCTGTATGCTTTACGGCTTCTGTTGTTGAGGTAGAAATTTACTAGAAATTTACATAAGGCGATCGCTTTATTGATTGTATTCCAGCAACTCTCGATAATATTGCTCTGGTGTACTTGGTAAATAAGTTGTCATTTGCAAAGTTTGTTCCCTCAACTTGAAACCTTGGGTAATGTTAATCTGGCTGAGAAAATCTATATCGTGGGAAATTACCCAAAGCGCTCCTTGGTAATCATTGATACCTATTACTATTTTTTCAACAGTTTCAATATCTAGGTTATTAGTTGGTTCATCGAGAATCAGTAGATCGATTTCTGAGATACTAATCATAGCGATCGCTAATCTTGCTAATTCACCTCCACTCAGTACAGAGGCGCTTTTGTGAACGTCATCATATTTAAAGAGAAAGTGTCCCAGTTGTTGACGTAAATGCTGATAGCTGAGATCGGGATTGGCAGCTTGCATATTTTCTAGAATTGTGTATTGGCGATTTACCAATTCGTAGGTTTGATCGAGATATACAGCTTTCATCGCTGGTGTGAGCAAAACCTCACCTGATTCTAAAACCGCTGTTTGGTTTTCCATTCCCAAAATTGCCTTTACCAGACTCGATTTACCAGAACCGTTTGCACCGATAATGGCTATGCGATCGCCAGATGATATATGCAGTTGAATATTTTGAATCAATAGACGCTCTGATATCCTAAGATTTGCACCCTGGATATTAATTAGATTTCGGCGTTTTTGATTTTTTTCTTCTAGCTGAATACTCGTTACTTTGGTAGTTTTGACCTTCGTCTGTGTAACCTTTTGATTAGCCTTTGCTACTGCTGCTTCATGTTTCTTTTTCGCAGTTCCGGTAGACACCTCAGCTTTGGTTTTAATCAGTCCTGCTGCCATTCTATCAATACTACCATTCAGAAACTTGGCGCGACCGTTGCGACTAGATTGGGCTGCGCGTTGCTGTTCTTGCATCGCTGTGATTTGGGTACGTTTGAGTTCCTTTCTGGCAACTTCGTGCGATCGCAATGCTGCTTCTAACTCTATTTCTTTCTGTTGTCGATAATGAGAAAAATTACCTCCATATACTTTCAAACCAACAGGTGTAAGTTCCCAGGTTACTTCTGTTACTTGGTCTAAGAAAAAAGGCTTGTGAGAGACAATTACATACGCACCTGTGAAATTCAAAAGAAACTGTCTTAAGCTTTCTAATGCTTGCAAATCCATGTGATTAGTTGGTTCATCGAGCAATAACAAGTTTGGCTTTTGAGCTAAACCGATCGCCAAAAACAGTTTAGTAAGTTCTCCACCACTCAAGTTAGCAATTGGTAAAGATAAGTCAACTTTGGTGTGGAATTGTGTTTGCAAAATATCCTCAATCTTCCACCATTCATCAGAGATAGAAATCAAAAAATTAAGTACTGTATCTGCTGTAATTTCTTGTCTGATAGTGCTGATTTGTGGCAAATAATAGACAATACCATTACAGCAAACTGAACCTGTATATCGGTTAATTTGACCTGCAAGTATCTTGAAAAGTGTTGATTTTCCTACCCCGTTGCGACCAACCAAAGCAATGCGATCGCCCGCGTCGATATTCACATGAACTCCTTGAAACAAAGTTCTATCTACGCTGAGGTCATAGGCTAAATTCTCAGCTAACAATATTGATTTTTTCGGCATTATTCTCAAACCTCAATTCGCAAACTTCCACCCGCATATTTCCAAAATTTACGGGTAAATTAGACACAAAAAAAACTCAGCCGTAGACAATCGTCAAACGGTTCTATATAGATAGGAATAATGACAATATTTTTAGTGCATGACTATGTGAAGTAACCCTGTCAAACTAGTTGCGTTTATTCTTCGTTGACATTTGTTGCTTTAGTGCAACAGGTGTTTGGTACTACTTCATTTGTGCTATCTCATTGGAGTTGTGATGAGGTTTGATATTGACTACAGTGTAGCACTAAGGAATTTCGGAAAGTGAGAATGCTATCGCTTTTTCTATTTCCACACTCCCCAGCCCTACTAGAAAGACTTACAGCAGTTTGATTTTGTCTTAAATACTCTTGTGGGTGCGGTTGTGGGTAGGGGGGATGTGGGTGCGTTTATGGGTAGGGATGTGGGTGTGGTTGTGGTTGGGACTGTGGGTTGGTTTGTGGGTTGGTTTATGGGTTGGGTTGTGGGTTTGGTTGCGGGTTGGGCTGTGGGTGAGGCTGTGGGTTGGGCTATGGATTGGGTTATAAATTTGGCTGAAGACTCATTTACAACTGTACTAATACTACTAACATTAGGATTTGGAGCTACTGTAGGAACTGGGATAATAGCAAGCTTTCTAAATCCATTTATTTTGTTAGCACTAACAGTAACCAGTTTACCCGCACTTTCCATGCTGCTTTTTTCACCCCTAAAAAGACGTAGATTAATTACTAAATATCGCCAGTCTGAAGAATCTTTAATTAAACCGTAATCAAACAGATACCCGACTTCTTTAAGAAGTCGGGTATCTAGTCTTGTTTGTGACAAAGATAAGATCGCACTCTTTTTTTTTGTGTCTAACTTAAGAATGCGAAGCCTTTTTTTCCCAAGCCTTAATGTAGTGCGGTAAGCGATCGCTATGCCGTCAAGCTTATCGCTTGAACAAAAAGATTACTATATATAATAACTAACTATGAATATAGGTCAATCTATGTCTACCAAACATATCGCAGAGTATTTCAACTTTCTCTCTTCTGAAGACATTAGACTGAAAGACTCAAGAATTGGTATTGAAACAATTATTTATGAATACATTGATTGTGGACGTTCTCCAGAAGAAATTGCCCAAATTTATCAAACAATATCTTTAGAACAAGTATATGCAACAATTCTTTATTATCTGCAAAACAAAGAAAATGTCAGTGCTTACATCAAAAACTGGATAGAACACGGTCATAGAATGCGAGAACAACAGAGGCTTAATCCCCCGCCAGTGTCAAGAAAAACTGCGCCAACTCCGAATTAAAAGACAAGCTAAACAGCAAGCATGACACTGCAATATCTGATTGATGAAAATGTCAATCCTATATATCCAAATCAAATTAGACTACAAGAACCTGATATTGCGATCAAAGTGGTAGGAGAATCAGGAACTCCACCAAAAAGTACACTCGATCCATAAATTCTGTGTTGGTGTGAGGAGAATAATTTCATATTATTGACAAATAACCGAACTTCTATACCAGTACATTTAGCTGACCATATTGCTGTTAATCGTCACGTACCAGGAATTTTTATCCTCAATCAAAATTTAAGTATTGGTGAAAATATAGAAGAACTCATAATAGTTGCTTTGGCATTAGAAGACGATGAATATCAAGACAGAATAGTTTATTTACCCTTACCCTACAAATAGGCGATTACCTACGGTACGCTAGGCGATCGCTAACTACAACACTGCTAAAATAAACTCATACTTACTTGATGCCATATCCATTCTATGACCATTGCTCAAGAATTAGATTCTCAAGAAGGCATCTGCCAAGATATTATATTTCCCCCTGGTGATTTATATAGTGACGAACCTTCCTTGGAAAGCGAACTGCATTTACGGCAAATAATTTTACTTTTAACCTGTCTGGAATGGTTGTGGCGAGATAGAAATGATTTCTATGCGGCGGGAAATCTGACTATCTACTACAGTCCGCGCCAACGCACATCAGAATACTTCCGGGGGCCAGACTTTTTTGTTGTGCTGGGAACTGAACGTAAAACCCGCAAAAGTTGGGTAGTCTGGGAAGAAGATGGTAAATATCCGAATGTAATTCTAGAAATTTTATCTAACTCAACAGCTAATACTGACAAAGGTTTAAAGAAAACAATTTATCAAGACACTTTCCGCACACCCGACTATTTTTGGTTCGACCCTTACACACAAGAATTTGCGGGATTTCATTTAATAGATGGAGAATATCAACCTCTACAAGCAAGTGAAGAAGGGTATTTGTGGAGTCATCAGCTAGGGTTATACTTAGGAGTTTATGAAGGTTTATTGCGGTTTTTTACACGAGATGGACAACTAGTACCAACGCCAGAAGAAACGGCAGAACAGGTACAGCAAAAAGCTGAACAAGCCGAACAAAAGGCTGAACAAGCTGAACAAAAAGCTGAACAAGCCGAACAAAAAGCTGAACGTTTAGCAGCAAAACTGCGGGAGTTAAATATCAATCCAGATACAATTTAGACCAGAGCTATTTCATTTAGGATAGTGTTGTGCTAAAAACTCCTTAGCTTCAGTCTTATCTTTAATTACTCCATCCAAGGTAGCTGCAAGCATATCATCTAATATTTGTCGATATTGAGGCCCTGGTTTGTAACCCAGTTTCTTTAAATCATTGCCATTCAGTAGTGGCTGCACATTAGCCCAAACAGTTAAATATTCCCAAATCTGATGTCTAAGCGATCGCAAACTTTGCACAGCAATTAAAATCAGCATTGGTAAATCATACTGTCGCAATAACTGTACTACTTGACTAGGACTTTGGCACTTAGGCAAAGATTCCATTACTTCAGTTTGAGCACAAACCAAGTTTTGCAAGCGTTTAATCCCATCTTCTTGCAATTGCAGATTTTTTGCCACTTTTGCCCGATATTCTGGTGTTAGATGGGCGATTAACGTTTCTAAACGCATTTCCCAATGAATGAGGGTTGGTTGTGGGTCAAATCGCCGCAAACAGCGTTCTAGCAAACGTAATTGTCGTAGGACTTCCACATCTAGCTTCAGGCTAGGATGGATGCATTGCAATGCCTCTAAGTTATCTAGCAACTGCAAAGCCGATTTCCAGTAGGGGGCTTCTAGGATGTGTTTTAGTTCTGTTTTCAGTCGAGTTTGCAGGGCTGGAGTTCTGCTATTCTCTTGAGCAGTGCGATCGTAAACACCACTGTTGATGGCATAGCGGATAAACTCTTCAGTTTGCGATTCTATCTGAAATCCGAAGCGCACGGCAAAGCGCACGCCACGAAAAATGCGGGTGGGGTCTTCGATAAAGCTGTTGGCGTGTAAAACCCGAATTTGTTTAGCTTGTAAATCTAGTAATCCACCAAAAAAATCGAGTAATTCACCAGTCCGAGGGGAAGTCAGGCGCAAGGCGAGGGCGTTGATGGTAAAATCTCGGCGATACAAATCTTGACGAATGGAACTCGCCTCAACTTCTGGATTTGCGGCTGGATAAGGATAGAATTCTGTTCTAGCGGTGGCAATATCTACCCATAAAGAATCTAATTCTGGGTCTTTGTGCCACAGCAAAGCCGCAGTTTGAAAAGCCCCGTGGATTTCTAAGCGAGCCGTAGGGTAAAGTTGTTGGAGTGCCTTGGCTAATTCCACACCAGCACCGACATCTGCTGATTTATGAAAGCCATCAACTACAAGATCGATATCTTTAATCATCAAAGTGCCCGCGACTGCTTCTGTTAATAGCAAATCCCGCACCGCACCGCCCACTAAATAAAGATGCCAACCCCGTTTTTCTGCCTCTTGCGATGCTGTAGTGAGTAATTGCCACAGTTGGGGAGCGAGGCGATTTTGCAATTCAGTCCTGAGAGGAATTTTAGATTTTGTTAGCGCAGCGTTAGCGAGTCTGTGAGCGTCATTTTGAATTTTGAATTTTTGCTCGTCCTCTTCGTCTTCATCCCTTTCTTGATGTAATTCTCGCAAGACATCAGTACGGGTGACAATGCCCATTAACTGCCCATTTTCCAATACTGGTAAGCGTCCGATATCATAAGTCACCATCAGTGACTCAATTTGTGGCAGTGTCGTATCTGGTGTAATTGTTTTGAGATTCTTGGTCATGTAGCCCTTGACTGGCGCATGACTAAATCCGTGGTGTAAGGCGATATCAATATCCCGCCGCGAAATAATACCTACCAGTTGCCCTTGAGTATCAACTACGAACAAACCAGAGTGTCCATAGCGTAATAAAATGCGCTGGGCTTCGGCAATTGTGGTTTCAGGCAGAATCGTGCGGACAGGAGAAGACATCAAATCTCTAGCAGTGAGGGGATGGGGAATTTGTGCTTTTATCCCGTCAAGAAGCTGTTTTAATATTGCCTGCGAATTAACTCCCCTTAGATTTAAGGATGCAGCTTGCGAATGACCGCCGCCACCCAAGAGTTGAAATAATAGGTTAAGATTCGTTTTGGGAATTTGCGATCGCCCAATTACAGTTAAGCGTGAATCCTCTTCATTTAAAGGATACTCATTAGCCAGCAGTAGGGCATCAATTTCGGTTAATTCCACAAGTTCCGAAGCTAGGCTCGATAGCCCCGGCACAAAAGCCTCAGTTTTCAAAGTTACCCAAGCAACCGTATATCCATGTAGACAGAGATATTCTAAACTTTCCAGAGATTTCGTTAATAGCTGCTGCAATTGCGGAGATAATCCGGGGTCACGGTAAGTAGAAATTACTGATAAACTAGCCCCTTGTTGCATCAACCAAGCCAAAGCTAGGGCATCCCGTGCTGTGGACTGGTCATATGTCAAAGAGCCAGTGTCAACGTGGATACCCAAAGCCATCACAGTTGCTTCAGCAGAAGTCAAGGAAATTTCTTGTTGTTGCAATTGCTCAACGATTAAAGTTGTGGTGGCTCCTACTGAGTCAATATGCGATCGCGTGGCAGAAATATCTGATTCTTGTCCTAAGTGATGGTCATAAACTATAATCTCTCTTACAGTAGGTAAATCAAACCACTGGGCAGCTTTACCCAAGCGATCGCGTTGCTGTGTATCCACCACGGTCAGAGAGCGAATTTTTTCTGGATTTACCGAACGGCGTTCAATCAGTGGATATTCATCCCGATGCAATGCTAAAAAATCCCGTACAGTAGGATGAGAGCCGCCAGGTAGCACAATCTTGCTTCCCGATAGTAGGCGCGTCAAGCCTACTGCTGCTCCTAATGCGTCAAAATCTGCTGTTGTGTGGCAAAGAATTAAATCCATAGTTAAGAGTCATTAGTCATTAGTCATTGGTGCTTAGACAAAGGACAAATGACAAAAATGTTGCAATTTCTGCTAGCTTAAAAATAATAAGAAAGTGTCAGTGTCGCCCTTTAGGATATTCTATCCTTAGTATTTCGCTGTATTGGGAGAAGCAAAAATGACGATAATATTCCAATTTGCCTTGATCGGTCTAGTAGTGTTGTCTTTTGTCCTCGTTGTAGGCGTTCCGGTTGCTTATGCCACTCCCCAAAACTGGAATGAATCTAAAAAACTGCTCTGGCTTGGTTCTGGGGTCTGGATTGGTTTGGTGTTTTTAGTTGGTTTGTTAAACTTTTTTGTCGTGTAGGCGACGGCTTCGCTCTGGCGCAGGCACATAATATAAGAAATAGAGGGGCAGAAAAGCCTAGGTCAAAGGTTAAGGGAAACAAGGGATTTTTTCTTTTTCCTACTAACTTAATTTTGACCGCGCTTTCCTGCTCCTCTACATTTAAATAAGAAATGTATATTGGCCAGAAGTATAGTTGATAAAGAGGCAGTCATGGCAGTTTTCGAGGGAACTTTTACCCAAACGGAGCCTTTGCGGTTTGCAGTGGTGATTGGTCGATTCAATGACCTCGTTACCGGAAAGCTGCTAGAGGGATGTCAAGATTGTTTAAAACGCCACGGTGTAGACCCTAATCCCCAAGGTAATCAGGTGGACTATGTTTGGGTTCCGGGAAGTTTTGAGGTACCTTTAGTAGCTCGCCAATTAGCACTTTCCCATCGTTATGATGCTGTAATTTGTCTTGGCGCAGTGATTCGAGGACAAACACCCCATTTTGATTACGTATCCTCAGAGGTTTCTAAAGGCATTGCCGCCGCTAGCTTTCAAACTGGAGTGCCAGTAATTTTTGGCATTTTGACAGTAGATACTATGCAGCAAGCCCTAGAACGGGCAGGCATAAAAGGTAATCATGGCTGGGATTACGCCCTGAATGCTTTAGAAATGGCTAGCCTGATGCGACAACTGCGTTCTAACCTAGCAGAGCCATATTCTCGTAGTAGCCAGTCTCTGCCACCTTCTTTTCCAAGTGCCAGCGTTAGCAATTTAACTGTCGAGTCAGAAGAACTCAGCTAGTCCGTCATTAGTCATTTGTCCTTTGTTATTCATTAATGACGAATGACTAATGACCAATGACCAATGACCAATGACCAATGACCAATGACCAATGACTAATGACTAATGACCAATGACCAATGACTAAATTAAGGGGTTGACAATTACAGATAAATCTGAGATATTGGTATTTGGGTGATGATCGCGGGTATAGCTCAGTGGTAGAGCGTCACCTTGCCAAGGTGAATGTCGCGCGTTCGAATCGCGTTACCCGCTTCCAACTAAAACCTCTTGAATTTAACAATTCCAAGAGGTTTAGTGTTTTTAGGGTGCGTTGAAGTGTTCGTAGATTACCTCTGCACTCTTGTAAACTGCTCCAAATGTGGACAGATCGGTTAAAATTAGCCACAATCTATATATTTGGACAAAGAGTTAGACACTAAATATGTTTTAGCAGTTTCTGCTCTGGAAACGCCTGTGAACTCCAAGGCATAGAGATTGGAGACAATCCCGATCTAACCTTGATAACTGATTGTAATATATAGTGACCCAAAGGGAAATTAGCGGGTTTGTTAATGCGTGTTGTTTACGAGCCTAGCCTTCCCAAAGGATTGGCTTTAGGAGTGGTCGCCACTTATGCGCATAATAAATCCCCAAAAACGCAACCACATTACCTTGAAAGCGACAGATGAAGAGAAGGAAATTTTTAAACAAGATCGCCAACTACGGGGAAAGATTAAAAATAGATAACTCCGTACTGTGGCAATTAGTAGGATACTTAAAGTTAGCTGCATCTACTGTTGGTAATCAAGGCAATGTTTGCATCACCTTTTTATGTATATAAAGACAGAAGCCTTTAAGGTGTTTACCAAGGCATTATATTCTCGTAGTTCGTGTAAAACACGCTCAAGTTATTAGAACGCTTGTGCAATCTCAAAAACCCGAAAAAATCGATTTCAATACCGAATACCCCTGTCCCTGTCGTCGCCGGGGTCAGTTAATTCCGATTACGCTGACAGAAGCATTTGGTTGCGATCGCTGTCAGCAAATCTTTGTTGTAGAAGATAATGGTCATGTCCTAGAACAGCTTTCCACCACCTATCCCTACAAACGGGCTTGGCGTTGGATGGGAAATAGTTGGCATGTTGTCCATCCCCGCTTGGGAGAAAGCTATTTGCCTATAGCGCTGGGGATTATTTTCGTGCTAGTGATTATATGGCTGCCATTAGCACTGCGATTGGCAAATGGTTCCAGCATTATTGCTTGGGCAATGGTGGCGGTGCTATTGGCTATCTTACCAGCACTAATGGTTTGGCTTACCTACAGACGTTAACTCAATGACTGTTGAATTGTATGACCACCCCGAACCGATTACTAGTGCCCAACGAGCCTATCAAGCTTCCCTAAAGTTGGCGCTCACAAAGGGAGCAGACCGAAGTCGTGCAGTATTGGCAATGGCAAAGGCGATTGAGCGCTCATTTGACGACATTCTAGAAGCCAATACCTTGGATTTAGAGGCTAGTCGGGAAATGGCAGTGCCTGAATTGATATTGGACTGGCTGAAGCTGACTCCCACAAGGCTAGAGATGACAGTGGACATTTTACAACGGTTGGGGGAATTATCAGATCCGCTGCGACGCGTCAGAACTGCTGATTATCAACTGGAAGATTCCCAGAGTTATACCCAATTAATGCCCTTGGGAGTGATTGGATTTATTTATGAGGCGTTTCCCGATTTAGGGGCGATCGCAGCGGGTTTTTGTATCAAAACTGGTAATTGTATAATTCTCAAAGGCAGTACCGAAGCTAGCCATTCCAACGCGGTCATCGCTGAGGTACTGCAAAATGCGATCGCAGAAGTTGGCCTAGCTCCTGGCTGTCTAGAACTGATTACAGCAGAACATGGGGCTTCAGTTCGGGATCTAGTTACTCAAGACCAGTACGTGAATTTAGTTATTCCCTACGGACGTTCTAGCTTAGTGCAGCAGGTAGTCCGACAGGCAACTTGCCCAGTTTTAAAGTCGGCGATGGGTAACTGTTACCTCTACTGGTCGCTGAATAGCAGCTTAGAAATGGTGCGCTGGATGATTCTTAATAGTCATCAAAGTGAACCCGATCAAGTCAACGCCATTGAAAAAGTACTAATTCATCGTCAAGCCTTGCCATCATCTTTAGCAGTCTTGTGGAACAGCTTGATGGAAAAAGGCTTTGAAATTAAAGGAGATGCAGAACTAGTCCAATCCTTTCCTCAGTTGCAGCTGGTAAAAGAAGGCGAATGGGGAAACCCTTATTTAACGAGGACAGTAGCTTTTAAACTGGTGGATAGCTTAGAGGGTGCGATCGCCTGGATTAATGAATACAGCAGTGGTCATGCCGACTCTATCGTGACTGAATCTTACCAGGAAAGTCGGCAGTTTGCGTTGGGAGTTAACAGTGCCTCTACCTACATCAATACTTCCCCGCGTTTTTCCCGCAACCCTTCGCGGGGAGATTCTGTGTTTCTTGGTATGTCTAATCAAAAAGGTCATCGTCGGGGATTTATCAGCCTGGAAACCTTGACCACCGTTAAGCACATTGTTCAGGGAAATGGCAGGTTTTAAATAATTCGTAATTTATACAGTGTAATTCGGAATTTTGAAGTAAAACTATCTGAAATCACCGTGAAAAATTAAATTTCCCACACCTCAACGGTGCTGTCTCCACTCCAAACAAATAGTTTCTGTCCATCTGAGCTAATTGCAAGACCAGTAATTGACGATGAATGACTTGTGAAACTACAAAGTTCATGTCCTGTCCGAATATTCCACACTTTGATAATTCCATTTTCTCGACTACCACTAAGTAAAAAACGTCGATCGCGGCTGACAGTAATTACAGGCATATACCCTGAAAGACTTAAGGTGCAAATTACTTGTTGGGTTTGCCAATCCCATATTTCATAGTTTTGGTCAAAGCCTTGTTCTTCAGTCACTAATATTTGCGAATTTGAGTAAATGGGATAACGGCGATGAATATTTTCGGGGATAAAAATAGAAGGTGTTATCTTTTGTTCATTAACATCCCAAAATGTTAGTTCATAGCCATCACGAGTACTTACAAAAGTTTGACCATCTGGGCTAAAAGAAACTTTCCAAAATTCCTCCGACTGGATATTTGTAGTGAAAATCTTCTGCCCTATTTTTAAATCCCACACCTCAGCCAAATCAAGACAATACCAAAGTCCTAAAACGCGATTGTTGGGTGCGATCGCGATTTGATCGAATTCCTTCGTTGCTTCTGACTGGAATGTGCATATTACTTGTTGTGTTTGCATATTCCACACTTGAATTATGTTTTTATAATTACAAGTAACTAAGGTTTGCAACTCTTGGCTTATATCTACACAAGCTATCCTGCGAACTTTATCGGTATACCTTTCAATAGTAAAAAGATACTCAAAAAATAAATAGGGGTTGTATGCCTGTAATGCCAGTTTAGCTCTTGGCTCTGCACTTTCAAGAAGTAGCCAATAAGCTGCTTCTTGAACATCAACTTCTGAGTTCTCTAAAGCTTGAATAATCAAGTCTAAGCCAGCTTCCCCATACTCAAAAGCATCTAGAAGGGCATCAATTTTTTGTTCAAATTTTCCATAAGCTAGCAATTGCTTAACTCTTTCAATCGCTCCCAAAATTGTATTGTTAACTGTCATAAATTATTTACTATTTAGGTGGTGGGTTTAAATTCCCCACAAAATTCTCCCAGTGCCAATTCCCTAATTCAAATTTAAACTTAACAAAATCTTAATTTCTGCTTGATCCTGGTTTGCTAAGTTCCTTGTGTTTGGTTGAGCAGCAATTAGGAAACAAGTCAAATCAAGCCATTATTTGTGCTTTTCACAACTGACCTTCCTAAATGCCAACTGTATTTACATCTGAATAGGGGTGAATATGGAACTTATTGATAGCACACGCCTCCTAGCAAATCGGTGCAGAAGGCGGAATTTTTTGTTGGGTGCAGGATTTTTAACGGGGTTAACAATCGCTAGCCAATGGCATCCGGTATTGGCTAACTCAAGGTTTTCTAGCTATCCGTTCAGTCTTGGTGTTGCATCTGGCGATCCTTTGCCGGATGGTGTTGTTATCTGGACACGACTGGCTCCAAATCCACTCTCTGGAGGCGGAATGCCACTGGTAAATGTTCCAGTGCGGTGGCAAGTTGCCCTTGATGAAAACATGAAACAGGTTGTGCGGCGAGGAACAGTACTAGCAACACCAGAGTTAGCGCACTCAGTCCACGTTGATGTCCGTGGGCTAAACCCTGACCATTGGTATTGGTATCAATTTCAAGCAGGTAGGGAAGTTAGCCCCATTGGACGGACTCGTACAGCACCAGCATTTTATAGCTATACCCAACAACTGAACTTTGCTTTTGTCTCCTGTCAAGATTGGCAAAATGGCTACTATACAGCTTATCGGCATTTAGCTGAGGAAAATCTCGACCTTGTGGTTCATCTGGGTGACTACATCTACGAATACGGGCCACAATCTGGTGGGCCGCGCCAGCATAATAGTCCAGAAATTATCACTCTTAAAGACTATCGCGATCGCCACGCTTTGTACAAAACTGACCCGAATCTGCAAGCTGCTCATGCGGCTTTTCCCTGGATTGTGACTTGGGACGATCATGAAGTTGACAACAACTACGCCAACTTAACCCCTGAAGACAACCAAACCCAAGAGGCTTTTAGAAAACGGCGAGCTAATGCTTACCAGGCTTACTACGAACACATGCCCTTACGTCAGTCTTCATTGCCCAAGGGCCCAGACGCGCTGCTTTATCGGCGGTTGACTTTCGGTAATTTAGCTGAGTTCAATGTGCTAGACACGAGGCAGTATCGCACTAACCAACCTTGTGATGATGGACTTAAGCCTCGCTGTTCCCAAGCTTTTGATACAAATGCTACCATGGCCGGCTCAAAGCAAGAACAGTGGCTACGAAAAGGGTTAGACCAATCGCGATCGCGCTGGAATGTGATTGCTCAACAGACCATGCTAGCCGAGTACAATTTCAATAGTAATCCAGGTGTTGGTGTCTTCAATGTGGATCAGTGGGACGGTTATGTGGCTGCGCGTAATCGGCTTTTGAGTTTTCTCAACCAGCGCCAACCCTCTAATCCAGTGGTAATTACTGGAGATATTCATTCTAGTTGGGTACACGACCTAAAGCTTGACTTTAATAACCCAAACTCGCCGACTGTAGGCACTGAGTTCGTAGGAACTTCAATCACCTCTGACTTTCCCACCTCATTCATCGCTCCATCTCAAGCTGCCCTAACTAATAATCCCCATACTAAGTTCTTTGACGGTGCTTACCGAGGATACGTCCGCTGCAACCTGACTCCAAAACGCTGGCAAAGCGACTATCGTGTTGTATCAAGCATCGTTGACTTGAATGCTTCAGTCAAAACCTTAGCTTCGTTTATAGTCCAAAACGGACAACCAGGGGCACATCCAAGTTAAGCAAATCTCACAAGTAATCAAACAAACCCTCCAAATAGAATCTGGGGGGTTTCAATATAGTATTAAATATAATTTCGACTATTAGAATATCTGAATTCGGAGCTTGTTATCCCACATTTTGCGGGTGTTCCGATATAGCAATCTTATCTGAGTTACTAAAACTGCAAAAGGTTTAAAAAGCTAGAGAATATGGGAAACTCAAAAGGAGCGTAGACTATATTAAGTGGGAAGCGATCGCCTGTTAAAGGTTATACTAAATCAATTTTCCTATAGAGTTATTTTGGCATTTATTTGCAATACTTAACTTATCTATAATTAACAAAAGTAAACATAGATTAAAAATAATAACTAACATCATAATTTATTAAGTTCATTAGACTAAATTAAGAGTATGCTGAATAGTTGAAGCCTAGTTTAGAGTTGAAGTACTAAGTGCAAATAAAGTTAAATATTTGTTTAGTTTTTTCTCCTTTGTCATTTATTTGAGTGTTAAATACTAAAAAACAAAGTTTATTTGTGCCAACTTCCTAACTAGGTTGTCAAGCAAAGTGGTGAAAATCCGACCAGAGCCAAGTACCAACAGCGAAAACAAAAGTAAACTTCACAAAAATTACGTAAAATGATCAGAAGAATTTTGCTGGCTGTATCGGGATTGGGACACGCAGAAGAAATGCTCAAAACCCTGAAAGAAATCCCTTCAATTCAATCTGCAAAAGTTACAATTTTGCATGTTGTTCAAGCACAAAATGCTGCTGCTACCATGACAACTAAATGGGAAAATGGGGGTAAAATTCTGGCGAATGCCATTCAAACCTTGAACTTAGATCCTAGCCAAGTTTCTTCAATTTTACGTGAAGGCGATCCCAAAGATGTAGTTTGCCAGGTCGCTGATGAAATCGATGCTGACTTGATTATTATGGGTTCGCGCGGACTGAAGCGGCTGCAATCGATTTTATCAAACTCAGTCAGTCAGTATGTTTTCCAGTTATCTTCTCGCCCCATGTTGCTGGTAAAAGATGACATTTATGTTAAAAGAATTAAGCGAATTATGGTGGCAATAGATAACTCTGATTCAGCAAAAAATTGCTTGAAATTGGCATTGTTTTTACTGCGAGATATTCCAGGTGGCGAATTAATTTTGGCAAATATTAGTACAGATTTCGGCGGTAAAAAATCGGAAATAACCAAGGTTAACCCAGCTCAAAATCCAGTTTTAGCAGCCGCTGTTGCAGAAGCTGAAAAACAAGGCATCCAATCTCGTTCTTATATCAGCAGTGGCAAACCTGGTGAAGAAATTTGTCGGTTGGCTGAAGAGTTGAATATAGACTTATTATTGCTCGGTTCTCCAGATCGTCGGCCATCGATCGCTAAGAGTTTTGTTGATATCGATCGACTTATCGGATCTTCCTTGTCTGACTATGTTCGAGTCAATGCCACTTGTCCGGTATTGTTGGCGCGGACAATCGCTTCTTAAAGTAAACAGTGCTGAGTATAATAATTGTTGTAATAAAATAGTAAAGGAGTAAGATTTTTATTGTCTTTACTATTGGGCACTCAGCATAGGCTACGCTAACAGCACTAAATGGATAGTTGATAAATAAAAACCCCTACACTATTGGCGCAGGGGTTATTTATTTTATACACAAACTCTTAACTATCTTTTCCACCTTCGCGGCTAGCAGTTTGGATGTAAAGAATTAGTAAAAACACGGCGGGGACTAGTACGAACAAAATGCTCGCTATGAACCCCAGGTCATTAACTTGCATGGCAAGAAAACCTCTCTTAAATTTCCAGTCAACAACATTAGGATAGCATTATCGATGACAGAGTTATACCAATTCAAAATTCAAAACTTGTACTGAGCTTGTTGAAGTATTCAAAATGTCTGCGTAGCGTCTCGTAGAGAGAAAACTCAATTTTGGTAAGTATTTTGACTACTGACTGGATACATGACAGATTTGAGAACTTAAGGCTTCGTGACTACGCTGACTGAGCCATTCACTAAAGTTTGACAGGCAAGGCGATAATTTTCTGGCTTTTTCTTGAATTTCCGGTTTTCTACTTCTGTGCGCAAAGAAAGATTTTCTAGTCCTTCGACTATCTCGACAACGCAAGTACCACATTGACCATTACCACCGCAATTGGTCATTTTACCAATAAATGTATATATATCAATGTCATTTTGTATCGCCTTGAGCCGGAGATTAGCACCATCTGCTGCCACTACTTCTTTATTTTCTTTAACGAATTTGATATTACCCATAACTGATTCCTCCTTGACTGTAAGCTTGGCTTTCAAGGCTTCATATTGACATAGCTTGATTAATATCTTATTTATTATAATAATTTATTGCAAAATATTAATAAATATTAATTTTATCAAATACGACACTGCAAAAAAATAGGACAGGTAGTCTACCTGTCCTATAAATTGAACAATAGATTAACTTATCTAAATCCCACAGCTGCTTGCCAAACGAAAGCAAGCAACAAGAAGAATACCGGGATAACTGGGAGAACGTCTACCAAAGGATCGAAGATTTGGTAAGCTTCTGGCAGTTTTGCTAATAAAAGTGCTGCTTCCATGTTTGTTTAAATCCACCTATCCAACACAGCTTTCATAATTGAGAAGTATCTTAACATGGTTTGGTCATTGGTCATTGGTCATTTGTCATTTGTCATTTGTCATTAATACCCTGTTCTTCCACTCCCCACTCTTCATCTCGACTTTCTTCGTTGAGCCAGTGGCCAAATTCTGTGGTGAAGCGATCGCTCAATATTGCTTCTCGAATTTTTTGCGTAAAGCGAATTAGTTCGGTAATGTTGTGAATGCTCAACAAGGTATAAGCCAAAATTTCCTGCGATCGCACTAAATGAGATATGTAAGCACGGCTAAAATTTTGACAACTGTAGCAAGGACAAGTTTCATCTAATGGCGTAAAATCTTCACGAAACTTAGCATTTTTTAAATTCCAGCGTCCGCCTTGGACTATCGCTGTACCATGTCTTGCCCAGCGAGTGGGAATGACGCAATCAAATAAATCTATACCAGATGCGATCGCGATCGCCATTTCCCGATAAGTTCCCACACCCATCAAGTAACGCGGCTTTTCGGGGGGTAAAAGTGGTGCTGTTACTTTGACAATCTCAGCCATCAATTCTGGCGGTTCTCCCACACTCACGCCACCAATGGCATATCCCGGCAAATCCAACTTAGCCAAAGCTTCCGCCGCACGGCAACGCAAATCCAAATACACGCCCCCTTGCACAATCCCAAACAAAGCCTGATCGCTGCGTTGATGAGCCGTTATGCAGCGTTCTAACCAGCGGTAAGTGCGCTCAGTTGCAGTTTCTACTTCTTGGCGAGTCGCTGGGTAAGGCGGACACTCATCAAAGGCCATAATCACATCTGCCCCCAAAGTATTTTGAATCTCAATGGAGCGCTCTGGTGTTAAATTAATAATTTGTCCATCATGGGGCGAGCGAAAAGTTACGCCTTCTTCAGTAATTTTTCGCATCTCGCTTAAGCTAAAGACCTGAAACCCACCTGAATCTGTGAGCATTGGCCCGTTCCACCCCATAAATTTATGCAACCCACCACCTCCAGCCACGATCGCTTCTCCTGGTTGTAGGTGAAGATGATAAGTATTGGATAAGATCATTTGCGCCCCAGTCTCTCGGAGTTGAGATGGAGTAATAGTTTTGACATTAGCCAGCGTTCCTACTGGCATAAATCTGGGGGTTTCTACAAGACCGTGAGGGGTGAAAAACACTCCTGCTCTAGCTTTTGTCTGACTACAGCAAGCAAGACATTGAAAAGAAAAATTCGCACTCATGCCATTTGGAATTTTAGATTTTAGACTTCGGCTGCGCTCAGTCGAACGATTTTGGATTGTGAAACACTAATCGGTAAAGAGTTTCAAAAATCCATAACTAGTACAACGGAGCAGAACTAAACCTACCATTTCATTACAGCCAGAAAATCCAAAATGAAAGCTTTTTGACTTTTGGCTTTTGCCTTGCGATACTAGCAGCCATAAAACCAAATGGTATTAGGGCAAAATTCATATTATTTGGCTAAATTATGGACAAACATCAAGATTGGTAGTTGAGTTTTAGCGAACACTTAAGCATTCATTATTAACCTAGTTACCAACTTTACAAGTATATACTCTAAATAATTGTTATTTAGAAAGAATCAGAACAGTCATCGTCAATTTCTGCATCCCACTTGGCTGAGAGTACTTGTTCCATCATCGCTTCTATAGCGCTGACATTGAAGCTTCGCTCTCGTCGCTCTTGTAAAGGTGTCGAGCGGGGAATTAACCGCAGACACAATCCTTCTTGCATCAAATCGAAGTAGGTTTCTTGTTGCGACGACTGTTTTAGTTCTAAATAATCAAAACTACAAACATTCAGATATAGCGCGCGGTTAGCCACTAAGGTAGACCTTTGCGGATTGGCAAAAACTTCCATCACATCCCCTTCACCCTCGCTCAGTACCTTATCTTCTTGGGTGTAGATGTAGTGGACTCGACCTAAATCTGCCAGCAATCGCCGGATGTCGAGCTTATTCACAATGATGCCCGTGTTAATAATGCACGGAGCTGGTATCCTGGTGTCGGGTAGATGATGACTCATAGGAAAATTGCGATTGAGCTAAGGAGAGCAACAACATAGCTAAACTGTCATAATTGAATAGCTTCTTTACTCCCTACATTTAAAAAAATATCAATTTTATGGGGCAATCGTCTAATAATTTGGAGTAAGTTTTTAGTTAACGAATACAAAACAGAAATTTTGCTCCTTGATGGAATTTTAACTTCCTAAGTTAGTCGTTTTTGTATAAAAAAATACTCAAAAATATTTGTTTACCACTTAGACCAGCATAACAAAATTTTCAACGAGAATGTTTAATAGAAGTAAATCTTATTTAAAGTTTTAAAGTCTACTGATGTCGGTTCTACCGAAATTATGACTATTATCCAGCAATTTACCAAAAATTAATGTAATTCAGATGACGAAACAGCAACAGTGGTGGAAAAAGCTGCTGTTAAAGCTGGCAGCTAGTATTATATTTTACACAAGTATTCCGTTACCGTATTTGAACGGATTGGACTTTCAAAGAGTAGCACGTCTTGCTTCGCTTGTCGGAGTAATGATTGGGGGAATTTTAGGGTTTCTGGATACGGGGATGGATTATCTGGGGATGCCCGTGTTAACTCGTAGTGCTTTAGTAGTAAGTGTTTGGATTGCCATAACTGGAGGATTGCACTTAGATGGGGCAATGGATACTGCCGATGGTTTAGCAGTGGGCGACCGAGATCGGCGACTGGAGGTGATGGCAGATAGTGCTACAGGAGCCTTTGGAGCAATGGCTGCGATCGCCTTGGTGCTACTGAAAATAACAGCTTTGACAGATATGCCAGAAAACCGTTGGTTGTTGCTGATGGCTGCTTGTGGCTGGGGACGTTGGGGACAACAGCTAGCGATCGCCCGATACCCTTATCTGAAAGCAACTGGTAAAGGCGCATTTCACAAACAAGCCATTCGTTCTTACAAAGATTTGTTACCGGGATTATTATTGTTGTTTAGTTTGAGTGGTTTACTTTGGCTGATAAATAGACAGCAACTATTTCTCGCACTGGCAATGATAATTGCTGGAAGTGCGATCGCTACTTTAACTGGTGCATGGTTCAACCACAAATTAGGTGGACACACTGGAGATACTTACGGCGCAGTCGTTGAGTGGACTGAAGCCTTATTTCTCTGCGTACTGACTGTAGGAAGTTAGGAGTGAGGAGTCAAAAGTGAGGAGTTAAAAATCAAACTCCAAACTCCTAACTTTATTTAATCGGTTGCAACTTTGTCACTTTGAGTTTAAAAGCCCCAACCCCAGTTTCCCCAAAAGACCGGACACGAATAACATAATTCCCTGTCTCTACGATGCGAGTAAAGAGTAAGGAATTGCTACTACCATCAGGGCCATCATCATTTTCTGCCAAAGTCGAACCATCAGGTGCTAGCAGTGTGATGATGCTGTCAAAGTTTTCCGATGACAGGTCAACTGCTAAATTGTCGCCCTTCTGCAACTTCACAGTGTAATCACGGGCAAACCCACCTTGACCTGTGGGAATATCTTTGTCTGAAAGGCGATCGTCAATTTCAGTACTGTTAGATAAAGGAATTGGACTATACAATTTATTTTGAGCAAAAGCTGCACTAGTACTAATGCCTATTGCCAGCAATGTGGCAGGAATGATGACGAGTTGTTTTAAACCTGCCGCAAAAACTTTATTCATACATTTAAAGCAATTTTTCTACAAAAATAGGGTAATTAGGTCAATTTATGTACTTATCCGTCAAAGCTTGCCTATTGCTTCTTAATTTATCCGTCTTTGACGGCAGTGGCTACAGCTACTAATCCTAAGACCACAATTCCATACTGACGAAGTGTTTGCACAGCAGACCTGGCAGTAGCACCAGTAGTATAAATGTCGTCCACTAACAGCACTGGAACATTTGGAGGACGATGGCGAAATTCTTGCCCAATAGCAAAAGCTTGGTTCAAGTTTTTTTCTCGTTTAGATACCGACAAACCAAACTGCGCTTCAGTTTCTCGCACTCTTGCTAAACCATTTAGTTTCAATTTTAATCCAGTTATTTCGCAGAAACTTTGTGCTATCAGTGCGGCTTGATTGTATTTACGTTGTTTTTGTTTACTAGCGTGAAGTGGGATAGGAACTACTACAGGCTGGCTATCTCGCTTCGGTGAATTTAACAACCATGCTTCCCCTAACCATTGACCCAAAGGACGAGCGATTTGGGGTTGATTTTCGTATTTCATCGCTGCGATCGCTCGTTTCACTGGCCCACCATATTCCCCCCAGCCAAACACTGGTATAGGCTCTTGCCATAGAGAAATCGGGTCTTTACGTTGACATTTTTGCAGTTGTCTGGTGCAGTTTTGACAGAATTCTTGGGAAGTTGCGCGTTGACATAGAGGGCAATGGGATTGAAGAAAAAGATTGAGTAAGCCTGTGAGATTTTTAATCCAAGCGTGCATTTAAAATTGTCCTTTGTCATTTGTCATTTGTCATTTATCCTTTGTCATTTGTCCTTTGTCGTTTGTTTTTAGCTAATGACTAATGACTAATGACTAATGACTAATGACTATTGATCAATGACTTAACATACACGCGATCGCACCTTGTTGTTTCCACTCCTGTTGCTGGAGTGTAGCCATTGTTTTCATACAGCTTGACTGCTTCCACCAAAACACTGGCGGTTTCAATCCAAATTTGTTGAAAACCACGCTTTGCGATCGCTGCTTCTAGCTGTTGTAACAAATATTTCCCTAATCCTAAACCCCTAATGCTGGGTAAAAGATACATTTTGCGGATTTCTACAGCTTTTTCACCTCGGTGTATGGGGTAGTATGCTCCAGTACCTACTAACTGACTTTGGTGTTCAATTACCCAAAACTCTCCCCCAGTAGCTAAATAACATTCCTCAACTCGCAGCACATCTTGGTCAGCACCCTTGGGTTCCCAAGCCAGACCGTATTCTGATAATACATAACTGATGACTTCGGCGGCTCTTGTGCGATCGCTTTTCACCCAATCACGAATTAAAAAATCTTGATAATAGTTTTTCATTACCATTTGCTGGTCAAGTTTACCCAGAAAAATTTTCCGCATCTATATCCCAATTTACTCAGCAAATAGCAATTCTTGCAGAGTTCATTTCAAGCTGTAATCTCTAGGCGTGAATTAAGTCCACAAATTCGGGAATTAATTCAGTCACGTTCCCAGGTGATTATTCAGGGAGATGGTATCGATCGGCAAGTGTAGAACTTAGCAATTTCACTCCTGCTGCAATTTAAAAGCACTTTTTGCAAAGTAGTTTCCTTTCCTAAATTCTAAATTAGATAATGATTCTGAAAGTTAGATTTATTTAAAAGCTTAAAAGCTATTTAGAATATTGAAGCGAAACACCAACTGGCATTCATTTCTTGTGGCAAAAGCTGACTTTTCACAGTATTTAGAAAATTTTGATATTAAACAATCGCTTGCAACAGAATTTAAGAAATAAGAGGGGTAAAGGGAAAAAGGTTAATAATAGTCTCCCACCATAGAAGCAATAGCTTTTTACCCTTTCCCTTGTCCCTTACCGTTCCTGATAAATAATTGATGATACACTTCCTGCTCCTGCCTTCTTGTATTAAGGCAATGTTGCTTCAGAAATGCTCAAAGTTTTGTTGTCGTCGGCTTTCGAGGACTCATTTCCTGGAACGGATGCAGTTATCTCCCCAATGGCGCTGTCATTTGTCCCAGTACCAGGACGCAAGGCACTTAAAGCAGTCTTAATCACAACAGCTGTAGGTACTGCCACAATTACACCTAACAGTCCGCCAATTCTTGCCCCTGTTAAGACCGAAATTAAAATCCAAACTGGATTTAAACCGGTAAAACTGCCTAAAATTCGGGGGGCAATTAAGTTTTCGAGAATTTGCTGTACAATTACCGCTGCGATCAACACTCTCACACCCATTGAAAAATCTTGCAACGCTACCAACAGTGTAGTCAGGGCGATGCCTACAGAACCGCCAAAGGGAACGAGAGCCATCAGTCCAATAGTTAGTCCGAATAACAATCCAAACGGCACTTTCAGCCACAAAAAGGTAGGAATAAGGGCTGAAGCCATACAGGTAGATAAAATCAACTGGGTGATGAAGAAATTTTGGAAACTTAGGCGGACTGTTTTAGAGAAAGGCTCGCGAAATTTATTAGGTAGCCATTCAACTAAACTTTCCCAGAGTTCACCCCCATGCTGTAAAAGATAAAAAGTCAAAACCATCGTCAAGAGAATATCTAGCAGACTAGTAACTGTCAGTACAGCTAGATTTAAAACTTGTCCGGCGATCGCTTGTAATTGTCCTTTGACGCGATCGTTGATTTGCACTACCAGAGCATCGAGGTTAATCGGTAAGCCAAAAGTCTCAGCTTTTTCGTTTAATATCATTAACTGAGAGCGTCCAGAGTCGATCAGCTCTGGCAAACGAGCCACCAGTTGTTCAGCTTGGGTAAGAGCCAAGGGAAAAAGTGTCACACCCAACGCCAATAAAATCGATAAAGCCAAGAGAAATACTAAAATAGCAACTTGCTCTCTCTTAGCACCATGATGCTCCATCCAGCTCACGGGGTAGTTGAGCAGAAATGCTAGCACTGAGGCTCCGACTAAAATGACTATGAGAGAATGGAAATAATTGAAAAATACCGAAATTGCCCAACCATTGATAACTAGCAGCGGAGCAAATAGCGCGATCGCCCCGATTCGCGCTATTGGAGTAAATGTTTGCCACCAGTCGAGTAGCTTACGTGTCTGCATTTTGAGCTGATTGCGGAATAGAACTAAATGAAATTTTTCCTTACAGCTTATTATCTCTAACTATATGAATCTTATTCATCCTTCTAGTTTAGGAGTTAGATTAACCCCAATGAAGAATTTTGAACCGAAAGACAATAGGGACTGGGGACTGAGGACTGGGGACTGGGGACTGGGGGAAGAAGAGGGACAAGGAGGACAAGGAAGAATTATTCCAGAAGTCTCTTTTTTGTCTTCTTCCAATTCCCAATCTCCAGTACCCAATCCCCAGTACCCAATGCCTAAAACACAGTTGCTTTTACATTTAGTTCCGATCGTCGGCTTTTTTCCATCCTTGTGGACGCTCTATCGAGGCCAGGGTAATCGGGAACAACTTGCTATTAGTCGTCTGTCTATTACTTTGGCACTTACTTGGTTGTTGAGTTATCTATTATTGGCTACCGGGGCAGCAACTTCAGATTTTTTTCCGCTACGTCTATTTATCCTCAATAGCTTTCTCACGTCAGGTTACTTTTTAGTAAGTATTTGGTTGATTTTGCGCCTAATGCAGGGCAAATCTAGTCGTTTACCAGGGTTTAGTAATTTAGCTGAACGAGTGCTTGGCAAGTATTTATCTTAATTTTTTAAGGCGATAAATTGTCGGTGTTTTTACTGAATTTTGGAAAATTTCTGGCTGATTTCTTTATATATCTAGTCAAATCCAGTTTATTATTGCCATACTTCAGTAAAACATCTCCAGGTTGTCCCAAAAAAAGAATAAATGCTGCTATAAGTGTTGTGGTTGACACTACATTAAAAAAGTTAGCACCGATAATTAAGAGTTAGCTATTATGGGTTAATTTGTTTAGGTGTTTTTAGTCTGCAAAATTACTGAATTTGATTAGTGAGTAAGTGTGAGGAAGTCTGTGACCATTCAAAGAAGTTCGGCGGAAGAAAACCAGTCGGGAAAAGCCTCAAAATCCAATAAAAAAATTCCCCAAAGCTCAACATCAGGGCGGTGGCTGTGGTTTTGGGTAGGTATGGGTGGTATTGCGATGGTATCAGCAACTGCGGGGGCGCTTTTAGCAGTGTCTTTGACGAGTACGCCTTTGCAACAAGCGCAGCTAACTCCAAAGGATGAGGCGGCCTTTGATAGCGATCGCATTTCTGGAGGTGTGCTGCGATTTTCAGAATTAACTCGTCCAGTGAATCTTTTGGTGATGGGAATGAGCGTACTTCCCCCAGATATCCAAAACCCTCCTGAAGATACCAAAAATCTCAAATACCTGCCCCAAGTCAACTCTTTTGATGGTCTTTCTGATGTGATGCTCTTGGTCAAATTCGATCCAGAGACGAAAAAAATAAATATGCTCTCCATTCCCAGAGATACCCGCACGGAAATAGAGGGGTATGGAGTGAAAAAAATTAATGCTGCCAATGTTGACGGTGGGCCAGCTTTGACTGCCAGAACTGTTAGTAATCTCTTAGGAGGAGCAGGAATCGATCGCTATGTCCGAATTAACGTTTTGGGAGTTGCCAAGCTAATTGATGCTTTGGGTGGCGTGACTGTCTACGTTCCTAAAGATATGAAATATCAAGATGATTCTCAGCATTTGTACATCAATTTGAAGGCTGGTAAGCAGCACCTCAATGGCGAGCAAACATTGCAATTACTGCGTTTTCGCCATGACGAACTCGGTGATATTGGTCGGATTCAGCGCCAGCAAATGGTCATGCGTGCTTTGATGGAGCAAACACTCAACCCGGCTACTGTTGCTCAATTACCGAAAGTTCTTGATGTCGTGAAAGACCACATTGATACTAACTTGACGGTTGAAGAGTTAGTAGCGCTAATGGGTTTTGGGGTGCGGACAAATCGCTCTAATATGCAAATGTTAATGCTGCCAGGTCGCTTTAGCGAAAAGAATGAATTTGATGCTAGCTATTGGTTGCCCAACAAAGATGGAATTGCGAAACTGATGGCTCAACACTTTGGTTTGGAGTCAGAACAGGAACAGCTGGCAACTACAACTAACCCCCGCTCTTTGCGTGTAGCAATTCAAGATAGTACAGGTGGCGATCGCTCTAACCTGCAACCGTTAATTAGAGCCTTAGAAAAATCTGGATATCGCAATATCTATGTGGCCAAGGCATGGGGTGAACCTCTAGATGTAACTCATATTGTCGCCCAACAGGGAGATGGTGACAGTGCCGAGTCAATTCGCGGCACTTTGGGATTTGGAGAAGTGCGGGTGGAAAGCACTGGCAACCTTGCATCGGATATCAGTATCCAAGTAGGTAAAGATTGGTTGGAACAAAAATCTATTTTGGAGAAGTCGTTGACACCCTAAAAGGTATATCTGCTGATACTGAATTTACTACCTGGCTCAGTTCTTGGAGTTTAGCTGCTACTACACCATTGGTTAATAATTCTTCTGCTTTAGCTAAACCCTCTGCCATATCTGAACAAATACCACTGCGCCATAGATAAAATCCGCCATTCCACAAGGCTGTTTGCATCAATTCACCTGGTTTACCTGCCAAAACCTCTTGAATATCCGCCACCAGTTCTTCAGTAGTTCCAAGGGGTACGTTCTTGGTAGTAAAGCCGTAATCGCGCGGTACGAGGTGCAATCGTTCTACCTCTTGGGGTGCTACGGATGAAGATAAGCTGATGATTGCAGTGCGATCGCGCGGTAAGTCGCAACTACCTTCCAATCCTTTGACTAATGTAAATTTTGTCACTCCTCGCAGTCCTAGAGCTATCTGAAACATCCCTTCTGTCGGTGGATGGACAAACCCAGCAATTACGTGAGCATCCCCAGCATAAGGACACCAAATTAGCTCCATTGTCGCCAACGGCGGACGTTTGCCAAGTTGGTCGCGGTACTCCCAAAGACTTGTAGTTAAGGGAAAATGCTGAGGTAGATAAATAAAGCCGATTCCCGTTTGCTCAAACACTTGTTGAGTTTGGGCTAGGGGTAAAGTAGTCCAATCGACTCCTAAACCCTGCCAAATATTTATCAGAGGTAAGCCGTACTTCGTGGGTAGGCGATCGCCACCATGCATTACCACTGGTTGTCCCACTGCGGCGAGTAGTAAAGCTGTGACGGGACTAATTGGTGCTGTACGTGTCCTACCATCATAAGGGATGCCAAGAGCGATCGCTGGTCGCCCAGAGGCTATGGGTTGCAGTTTTGGCCCTAGTTCCTCATAAGCATCCAACATTCCGGCTAACTCTTCTCCCGTAGGACGCTTGATTCGGTGAGCAATCAAAAAGGCTCCAATTTGGGCTGGTGTCGCTTCACCCAGCAGCATCATTTTAGTAGCGGTGGCTGCTTCAATACGAGTTAAATTCTTAGATGTGTGGTTTCCGCTGCCTACTTTTTGCAGAAATTCCCGAAATACATTGCTCATTTTTCCTTTGTCCTTCGTCCTTTGTCCACTGTCATTTGTCCATTGTCCGTGAATAACCGAAAATGGCTAATGACCGAATTATGGATTTACAGCAGTTTTCATGTATTTAGACCACAATTATGAGACCTAACCCCCAGCCCCTTCCCTACTAGCGTTGGGGAGAAAATCAAAGCCTCTCTCCTTTTAGGAGAGAGGAATGGAAGTGAGGCCTATTTGTGGTTCATTTACCTGAAAATCGCTGTAAGAAGGTAAAAATGAGTCGTCAACAGCAGGTTTACTAAATTATTTAGCCCAAAAATTTGTCTACCTTTAACAAAGGGCTTAAGCTTGTTGTTAAGCCCCAAGTCTTGTTAATTTAAAGTTATAAATCAGGTTTTTACTACACAACATATACAGTGAAATTAACTAGATTATCCTGACCAAATCGCAGGGAATCGCCGTTCAGTAGGCGATACTGCATCCCAGGAGTTAAAGGATTGTTGTTTAAATAAATACCATTTGTACTCATATCAACAATCATATAGGAATTTTGCGACCAGTCCCAATCGACTCGCGCATGACGACGTGAGACTATTCCCTCACTGGGAATGCCGGTCAAGTCAATTTCTGGCGGCGCTATTCCTGGACTCTGACTGCGGCGACCAATATAACCTCCTTCCCCAATGAGGTGAAATTCTCTGCCAGTGCTATGAATCAGCTTTAAGGCTGGCGCTCTTTGAGGTGGAGGGGTATAAACAGGTGGTGTTGGTTGATAGGAAACTCGTGGCTGATAGACTGTTGAATAATCTATTGGGGCTTGTTGGGGAGCTTGGTAGTTAGGTTGGTCTGTAGGCGGCCGCTGATACTGAACAGGTGGTTGACTAGGCTGTTGTTGAATAGGTGGAGGTTGACTAGGTGGTTGTGGTGTAGAAGAAACTACATTACCCACAGGGGTAGAACACCAGGGACAAACCTTAGCATTGTTCGGCAGGGCGCGGTTAAAATATTCGCAACTAGGATTAGGGCACCGATTTGCAGGCATAAGACTTTATATCATCAGGCATAGGTTGTAAAGCTACAAGACCTACTTTACTAAGTAAACACTGACCCTGACGAGTAGTTAGCATCTGGGCAAATGTAGAACCACCAGGTAGGCGATTGCTGTCTTTAGGGTACACCACAAAAATAGGGTATCCCAAGGGGTAGCTTTGGAAAGTTGTGACATCAACATAATAATCATCATGTTGACACAAATCATCTGAGGGATTAATTGAGCGGCGATCGCGCTTTTGAAACAGAGGTTGAATAGCGGACTTTTTAGCATCTGCGATCGCTAAAGGATAGCCAGTACACTGACTCGAAGTTTTACTGATAATCCCAAAACTGATAATACCAGTAGTTCGCCCATCTAAAGTTTCACTGCGTATCAGGTTTTGGGTTTTTGTTGTATCAAGTTTAGTAACTTTCGCTGCAAATAAAGCTTCGTCTTGAGGAGCATTTTGCAGAACTATTTGTTGAAATTTACTGATTGCTTCCGGTTCAGTTGGGGCAAAAGGTTTCACAGGCAGATTTGGAAGTTTAGGATTAATCTGCTGCCAATTAGTAATTTTGCCTGTATAAATTTGACGCAATTGCTCAAGATTGATTTGTCCCCCAAGAGCATTGGCAAGATTTGAGTCTCTTTTATTAAATGCGACAAAAACAAGTAAACCATCATAGGCTACTGGTTTTTTCGCAAGTTTATCTGTAATATTGTCTACCAAACTAGTAACGGCAAAATCTTTCTTGTTTGTTTGAACTTCTTCGATACTTTTAATCGGATTATTTATATTTGATGACAAAACAGATTTATAGTCAAATGTTGCTGTTGCATCTGGCTTTGGTCTGGTCAATAAATCTCCTAAACGGCTGTTGTCCACTAATTGCGTTAAAACAAAACTCCATGTACTATCTTTTTCTCCTGTATAAGTAAATTGTCCAGAAGGAACGTTAGGGACTTCGGAAAAATTCCGCACAAGTCTAGACCATTGGATATATTGATTAGGATTATCTGTCTTCCTACCCCAAAGCCAATACCAAATTCCCCCGCCAAGTAGTAATAGAAATAGGATTAATAACAAGATTAAGGGCGTTGGCAAAGGCTTTTTTAGTTCTTGAGAACCTGGCGATCGCACTGAATTTGAATTTTTAGCACGATCTTCTTGAGGAAGTTCTAGTAGTGCTTTACGAGCCGCTTCTGCACTTTCAAAGGGAGTTTCCAGCCCAATTAAACGATAAATAAATTGCTTTAAATTGCTATCGGTATCCGGCCATTGTTGATTATCTCTAGGGTCGAGAGGCTGGTTAGATGAAAAATTAGTTGTCCGACCTACCCATAAATAAAAGGCTAATAATCCTAATGATTCCAAATCTTGCTCAGGTCTGGCGGCAGCAGGTTGAGGAATAATCGGTGGGATAAATAAGTTTTCCCAGATAGCTAAATCACAAAAATATATAGAAAATTTTTGATTATTTTCTACTTTAATTAAAGTACTATCTAAATTGATATTACCGTGAGTAATACCCAGTTGTGTTTGATTGGAGGGAAAACGTAGCTTTTGAGTGTGGAGAAACTGGAGAGTTTGTAAACCTTGATTTAAGACTTCACGCACCTCAAGAGATGTCATTGCTCCCTTTTCTATGAGATATTTACCTAAAGTTTGGGATGACTCTATGCCTTGAGTAATTAAATAACAGCGTTCTCCTTTTTCATCTGCGATCGCTTCTTTCGTTTCCACCAGACGGAAGTTTTGAATTCGACTATCGGCTAAACTTATCCCACCTACACGTTTAAAAGTCTCTTTTCGCTTTTGAGTCTCACTTTCATTAAAAGAACGATTGGGGAGCAAATATTCTTTGATGATTACAGGTTGTTTGTCTTTAAGTTGAACACCTGAGTATAAGCGGCCTAAACCCCGCACACCGACAAAACTAGTTATTTGATAAGTTCCCTGACTTCCTTTAATCTCACCCTCCTGTGGTAAAGTCGCTGGAAAACCACATTCCAAGCAAAACTTAGCACCCTTGATTTGCTGCGCCGTTTGGAAGGGGCGATCGCAACTTAAGGGAGAATTGTACGAGCAGGGGTATTCTTGATAAAAAGATTCAAATGAAGCCATATACAAAAAGTTTCGTGAATTGCGCCGACTATTTCAGTCGCGCTCAAGCATGAACTAATCCTAGCTTGAGGGCAGTCACAATCGCTTGAGTCCGGCTAGTAACCTTCAATTTTTCAAAAATACTGGTGAGATGCGCCTTAACAGTAGCAACTGTTACATATAAATGTTTAGCGATTTCTTCATTAGAAGCACCTTGAGTTAACCAATATAAAACCTCTTGCTCTCTTTCAGTTAAATGCACCTCATGACATGCTTTTACACAAGAATCTGAATAAGCTTGAAAAAACCGGAAAAATCGACTAGCAACTTCTGAAGGTAGATAAATTTCTGACCTAGTTACAGTGTCAATAGCTTCACATAATTGGGTTGCCACACGATTTTTAAACACATAACCTGCGGCTCCTCCCTGCATCGCTCTAAAAATCCAGTCGTCTTCTTGATGAGCCGACAATACTAAAATTTTGCCACTGTAAGCAGCTTCTTTAAGACGTGCCAGAACTGTAATTCCATCACATCCTTTCAATTGCATATCCAGCAAAATTAAATCTGGACACTTCTGAGTTGTAAACTTTAAAACCTGCTCAACAGAATCTGCATCGCCAATAACTTCTACAGGTAACGCAGAATTAATACTATAAAAATTTAGGAGAGTACGTAACCCTTGACGAAAGCGTTCTTCATCATCTACAAGTAAAACCGAAAGTTTATTATTATCATTAGCCATATCTTTAATTACGAATTACGAATTACGAATTATAAATTAATTTACGCTCCTTGGTCGAGGTAAAATCAGCGAAAATTGTGCCCCACTTTCTGATAAAATTTGTGCCCAGATACTTCCTTGATGATCCAAAATAATTTTTTTAGCAATAGTTAAACCCAGTCCTGTACCTCCTTTACGTCGGGAATAAAATGGAGTAAATATTTTTTGTAAGTCTTCTTGAGACAATCCTGGCCCTCGATCGGAGATTTTAATTAAAACTTCATCTTGAAAAATTTGCCAGCTACAGGTAATAGTTCCTGAATGAGGGCTGAAATGAGCGGCATTACTGAGGATGTTATCAAAAACTTGTTTCATTTGTAATTTGTCTATTTTCAATATTGTCGATGTATCGGGAATCGATATTTTAAGTTTTTTTTGATTAATTATAGGTTGTAAATTTGTGATACTTTCAACCACTAAACTTCTTAAATCTTGAAGTGTTACCCTTAATTTTGCACTTTGACCGCAATCAATCAGTTCATTTAAATTAGTATCTAAGTCTTGTATACTTTCGCCGATGATTTTTGCTTGCTCTTGCCAAGGGCTATCCTCTAAACCTAAGCATAAATTATGTGCATACAATCCTATAAGTCCTAAAGAGTTACGCAATTGATGACCGACTCTATGTAGGATATCTTCTAAAAGTTTAATTTCAGTTTTTTGTCTGCCATAGTCCAAGGAAATATCTACATACTTACTCAGCAGCATAGCAGAGCGTTTTACATATAGTTGTAAACTCGGTGAGAGAGCTTCATGAGTAATGATTTGAATATATTCAATTTTCTGATTTCTATAAGATATGGGGCAAATGTAAGAAATAGATGAAAAGTCCTTAAGCTTAAATTCATGTAAATTCAAAACAGGCGGAAAATCTGTCAGCCATGCTTCCGAACGCAAATAAGCTAAAGTTTTTGGAGAAAAAGGAGTTTGGTCTTGACCATAATTTATAACTTCTTGATTAGTTCTCAATAATGGATCGTGATAGACAATACGAGCAAATAAAATTGGATATTGACTAGTTAATTGCTCAGACTCAAGCTGACAAAAGCTTTGGATGTCTGAGGAAGTCAAATAATTAGAGCCATTGTCTAGTTTTTGTACAGAAAAGCCTAGTGTCATAGCTTCACTCGCTTTTTGCAACCAAATGTTTTTAATCTTCTGCTGACCAGTATAAAATTATGCAGTCTCAGCAATGTTTATTTTTTTGTTAAGTTATCTTTTGGGATAATTCATCCAAATAATTATTAAGGTTTGTATTCACACGTATATCAAGCTAACTTTGCTGTGTAAAGAAGTTTGTAGTAAGGACTTTAGTCCTGATGTTAAGCACTGAAATGCTTACTACTTACCTAAGCTTTCGTTAGCTTAATAGACTACTTAGGATGTCTTTTCAGCCATTAGTCTCAAGTTAAGATGAAATCACTGGGGTCAATTAGTATAGCTAGGGACACTTCGGCAAGCTCCCTTCGACTACGCTCAGGGCGGCGCAGTGCATCGCTGGGGACTGGATGAAAAGTCTTTTTGTCTTTAGGTTTTATCCTCCTCAAATTAAAATTGAACAAAAATAATAATCGGCTGCCTGAATTCAATAAACGGCTGCCCGAATTCAATTAACGGCTGCCCGAATTCAATAAACAACACCCCAAATTCGATGAACGGCTGCCCGAATTCAATAAACAACACCCCGAATTCGATGAACGGCTGCCCGAATTCAATAAACAACTGCCCGAATTCGATGAATATACCTTTGACATTTGGGCTAACTTGACACCAATGCTTTTCAACCCACCCACAAGAAAAAATGTATGTAGTGCGTTCAATTAAGAACTGCTCCAGATTAATCTACAAACTGAAGTTGCGACTTTACGGATTCTTGACCCAATACCCGATTTAAAAAATATCGACAAAAGTCTAATTAACTTTAGAAGCCCGATACATATACTGTAGAGGCATCTGGATTAGCTACCAGCAGAACACCTTCATGCTTATCTTCGTTCTTCAAACTTTAGCCGAAATTCTCGCTGGAGGAACCTCACTTACCAGTACAGAGCAAATTGACTTTAGCCATCCTGGTAATCGTAGGGAAGAGGGAGCAGGCCCGACTCTCAATTTATATATTTTTGATATACGTGAGAGTAAGCAGGTACAACATTCTGGCAGGCAAGTAGAACGCAAGCTAACACGCGCTCTACAACCTGCTACTGTAAATTGGGCACCCGCTTGGTTTGATGTTTCGCTGCTATTAACAGCCTGGGATAGAACAGCTTTAGGTGAGCATCACTTTATTAGTGAGGCGTTGACTGTGCTGTTGCGCCATCGCACCTTGGAAGAGGAGTTTTTGGTTCCTGAATTGCGGGGCTATGGTAATTTGAACATGACAGTTGCCTTAGAGCCGCCAATTGAGATTGGCTCTTTATGGAGCGCTCTCAATGTGCCATTGCGTTCAGCCTTATATTTGACAGTTACAATACCCTTCGAGCCACAACCTACTCCAGTACCTTTGGTTTGGGAGCGAATTTTCAATTTGCGAAATCAATTGTCTCGCGATAGTGACAGTTTAGTATTAACCAGACGAGTTGCGATCGCAGGTATTGTCAAAAGTGCGATGACAAATTTGCCGCTGGTAGCGACAGAAGTGGCTGTGAGGGGAACTGAAAAATCCATATTAACCACCAAAGAAGGGCTGTTCTTCTTTGAAGACCTTCATTTAGGTAATTATGTTTTGACTCTGAATCATCCTGGCTATTTACCCCAAAACGTCAATGCATTGGTAGATAACCAAAGTAATACTTTCAAAGAAATATTTCTAACTCCTGAATAATTAGATTTTTACTGACTTGGAGAGACTTTCATGGCTAGACTTGATTACTTTGCTCCTGGTGTTTACATCGAAGAAATTGACCGGGGTAGCCGACCAATTGAAGGTGTTAGCACAGCAGTTGCCGGATTTGTAGGCTTTACAGAAGACGTTCGCGGTGGGGCTGAGTTATACAAGCCCATGCTAGTAACCACTTGGACGCAATACTTAAACTACTTTGCCCGTCTCAACTCTGATGGCTTCACCGACTTCAACGCCTATTTACCCTTTTCAGTCTACGGCTACTTTATGAATGGTGGCGGTCGCTGCTGGGTAACAAGCATTGGGACTCAGTTACCAAACGCACCCAGACCCGCAACTCCAGAACCGGCTACCCTCAGAATCAACTCTAGAGGTAATCGTCCAGCCCTCCGCTTTACTTTGCGTGCTGAACAAGCATCAGGCGGATTAGTAAATCTTGTAATTATTGATGGTTCACCGCGTGCCCTACCTGAAGGTACTGAAGGAGAAGCACCTCCAAATACGGGCGAGTATTTCACCATCCAAATTCGTCGGGGAGATGAGCTTCTAGAGGAATACGAGAACTTGACAATGAACCGCGAACCTGCTGCTCAAGCAGCGACTTATGCGGTGACGGCATTGAGAAATTCGATGTACATCACCGTAGAAGACATAACTCAAAGCGGACAGCCTTTAGCTCGTCGTCCGGTCAATGGTCAATATGAACTAGCGCCACCCATTGTTGCTGCCACACCTGATAGATTTTCGCAAAATTTAGAAGGGGTTCGAGACGATCGCACCGGGGTACGCGGTATCTTTGAAGTTGATGAAATCACAATGCTGGCCTGTCCTGATGTGATGCGGGCTTATCAAGAGCAGATACTTAATTTAGATCAAGTCCACGGCATCATCGAACTGATGATTAGTATGTGCGAGGGTTCTGCCAGTGGCGATATTCCCAATCCGCCCAACCGCATGGTTGTACTTGATGCGCCACCGGATGCCGTCAAACCGCAGCAAGTAGTGGAATGGTTGAATAGATTTAACCGTCGTTCGATGTTTGCGGCCCTTTATTATCCTTGGATTAAAGTACCTAATCCACGCGATCGCGGTAATCCAATTTTAGTACCTCCTTGTGGTCATGTGATGGGTGTTTGGGCCCGCACCGACGAAACCAGAGGAGTTTACAAAGCCCCAGCAAATGAAGTTCCCAGAGGCGTAATTGGTTTGGGCTATGACACCAACTTCCGCGAACAAGAACTATTAAATCCCTTGGGGATAAATTGTATTCGCAGCTTCCCCAATCGAGGTATCCGCATTTGGGGCGCACGCACTTTAGTTGAGCCAGATAAAACAGAGTGGCGTTACATCAGTGTGCGTAGATTAATTAGTTATATCGAAAAATCCCTAGAACTGGGGACTCAGTGGGTAGTTTTTGAACCGAACGACCAAGATTTATGGGCGCGTGTAACCCGTACTGTCAGTAACTTCTTAGAACGTATCTGGCGTGAAGGTGCATTATTTGGGGCATCTCCAGCCCAAGCATTCTATGTCAAGTGCGACGAAGAATTGAACCCACCAGAAACCAGAATTTTAGGACGTTTATATATTGAAGTCGGAGTTTGTCCCGTAAGACCGGCTGAATTTGTTGTTTTCCGCATCAGCCAATGGAATGGCATTGAAGATAGCGAATAGGGCAATTCAATTTTGGATTTTGGATTGCGGATTTTGGATTAAATTTCAATCTAAAATCCAATATCTAAAATCTAAAATTCTTGTTCCCCATTTCAAAATTAATTACACACAAAGGAGTCTAAAAGTATGGCAGGCGAATTTTTAACCTCTTGTAAGTTTTACTTCGAGGCTGACGGAATTACTGATAAATTCATCAAAGAAATTAGCGGACTAGGCGTTGAAAATACACCAGCGCAAGAAGTTCACGGTTCATCTAAGGGCGCTAAACTCATGCGTCAAGCTACACCAACTGTTGTGAAATTTACCAACATTACAGTAAAAGTCATTGCCACTGATGATATAGACCTTTATAAATGGTATCAAGACTGTAACGAAGACATGGGAGACCCTCGCAAGTGGGCACAGAATCGTAAGACTGGTTCGGTGGTTGCTTATGACCAACAAGGCTCAGAAAAAGCACGGTGGAACATTGTCAATTGTTATCCCTGTAAATACACCGGGCCTACCTTAACAGCCTCTGGTGGTGATATGGCAAATGAGACTGTTGAATTGGTTCACGAAGGAATTAAACGAATCAAATAATTAGCTTATGCAGTAATTAAGGTTTGGGAGTTTAAGTTGCATAGCCTCTACAGGCAGAACGCTTTGTGTCGGAGTCTGTTTTGCAAAGTTGCTCCTCTTGGGAGACCCCATCGCTTTTAGCGTCTCCCCTTGGGAGAAGACCGCACTTTGCGCTAAATCTCCGTCACAAAACGTAATTACGAATTACGAATTACGAATTACGAATTATTTAACAGTGGTACAATCCGCAAGCCGAATTCCAGAAGTTTTGACAGCCCATCGGTTCTATTTAGAACTGACATTAGAAGGTCAAAACGATGCCAATTGTTTCTTTTTGGAGTGTCAAGGCTTTAAAAGAACACAAGAGGTTATTGAAATTACTGAAGTCACTTCTCAAACCTGGGGTACAAAAGGGCAATCAAAAGGTCAGGTGGTGAGAACTAAGCTTCCTAGCAATCCCAAGAGTGGTAATCTCATTCTGCGTAGAGGAACCACTAACTCTATGGATTTTTGGAAGTGGTTTGAAAAAGTCGAAAAGGGTAATTGGTCACAGCAACGTAGACTTGTTGCTTTGTCTATTTATAATCAGGCAAATCAAGAAGTAGCTAGATTTGAATTAGCCGGTGCTTGGCCTGCAAGTTACAAGATTGCCGATGTCAACGCCCGCAGCCATGACATCGAAATTGAGGAGGTGGAGGTTGCTTTTGAGGAATTTAAACGCGTGAAATAATTAGGAGAATTATGTTTCCCACAGAGTTTGAATTTACACTGCCAAAGGGGTATCTAGACTCTGAAGGCAACCTCCATCGCAAAGGTGTAATGCGGTTATCAACGGCGATAGACGAAATTGCACCCTTGCGTGACCCTCGCGTTAAAGCAAATCCCGTTTATGCCACAATTATTATCTTGTCACGAGTGATTACCCACTTGGGTGCTTTATCAGAGGTTACTCCTGCAATCGTGGAAAACTTTTTTTCCCAAGATTTAAATTACCTCCAAGATTTTTACCGTCGAATCAATGGCTTGGAAGGCGAAACTTCCATACCGGAAGATACAGTAAATTCTCCCGAAGCACTTCTTCATAATTGAATTGGGCATTGGGGAATGAGGAGCAGGGGGCAGGGGACAGGGGGAAAAGTTCCAAGCTACGTCTGCAAGTATCAAAGGCTCATTAAAGGAGTTCAAAGACTCATTAATGAGTATCAAAGGCTCATTAAAGGAGTTCAAAGCCTCATTAAAGGAGTTCAAAGCCTCATTAATGAGTATCAAAGGCTCATTAAAGGAGTTCAAAGACTCATTAATGAGTATC
>NZ_JAVRCC020000048.1:0-53869 GCF_034530975.2 Nostoc sp. DedQUE07
AAAATTGGTTTACAAATTGCTGCTACTGTACCTCATAAGCTCCGAATATGCTGTAAGTGCGATCGCATTTCCTTAATTGGGAACACTGGTATTAGTGTCGAGGAAGAGAATGATGTTAGAGAATCCCAATCAACCACGAGAATATGATGCTGTACTTGGTGGACAAGCACCACCTCCAGTTTCCGGTGTAGTTCTAGGCGGAATCGAAGGCGTTAAGCGTCGTCTTTTAAGTAATAATTTAGAAGCAAAAATGGCTGCACTTACTGAAGCTATCAACTATGGTGATACAGGCTTAGAGTTAGTCATTCAAAGTTTACAGAATGAATCAGTGCAGTTAAAAGCGGTAGCATATAAGTTATTACATAAAAGAAAAGAAGCTGGTCTTGAACAGGTTATTGGAGCTTTCAATCCATACCATTATAAGTTTTTTGAATGTTTAACTACTTTAACAGGACATACATCTGATGTATATGGAATAGCATTTAGTCCCGATGGAGAAACTATAGCTAGTGGAAGCCATGATAAAACTATCAAATTATGGAATCTTCAAACCAGCCAATTAATTTCCACATTAGGTGAAGATTTATCATCTCCTTATGCCCTTGCGTTCAGTCCAGATGGAAAAACTTTGTATAGCAATAATTGGAATGAAATAAAAATTTGGGATTTACAAAAAAAGCAAGAGATTCGTATACTTAAAGGGCATTTTGATGCTGTTTTATCTCTTGCTGTTGCTCCTGATGGCACTTTAATTAGTGGTAGTCAAGATAAATTGATTTATGTTTGGGAACAACCCCATTCAGGAAAATATGATGTTTTGGGAGAGCATCCTTGTTACGTTTGGGGAATGAATACTGTTAAGGTTTCCCTTAGTATTGATGAGAAGATTTTGATTAGTGGTAGTGCTATTGATAGGGCAATCAAAATTTGGAATTGGAAGCAAAGACAACAAATTACAACTCTAGGAAACGAAACATTGGGTTTAAATAATTATGTACCAGGACTTTCTTGTGTTGCTATCAGTCCAGATGGAACAATTGCTATTGCTGGAGGAGAAAATCAGGTTGATGTTTGGGATATAGAAAAAAGAGAGAAAATTTATACACTTACTCTAGAAGCAAATAATAAGATTCACTCAATATCTGTTAGCAAAGATGGTGAAGCTTTCTTTGGAGCTTTAAATAATGGCATTATTAAAATTTGGAATTTGCTTACAGGTGAAGAAATTCAGGACTTAGAAGGGCATTCAGCTAATGTTATGTCTATTGCTGTGAGTCCTGATGGAAAAACTGTTGTTAGCGCGAGTATCGATAAAACTATTAAAATTTGGAGTATGCCAGACTAATACTAATTCGTAATTCATAATTCGTAATTAGGACTTTTGCAAGAGGTTAAATATCTAGGCTGGGAAAGATGCCCAGCCCAGGCACTTATTTACACCCAACGCCCTACCAATACTCGCACTGTTCCATCTTCTAAAACTTCTTCGTCCTCCACATTAAAGCCTTGTTCTTGCACTGTTGCCATCAAGGTTTTATGAGCATATTTTTGGCTGATGGAGTTAACAAACTGCTGTTGATTAATTTTTGCTCCCCAAAAGTCTGCAACTATTTCGTAATTTTCACCACTGCGGCGAAAACCTAAATCATAACCATTGTTCTGGCGAATTACATACTCGGCTTGAGTCGTATCGCCTCGATATCCGCGTACATTCGTGTTGCATTCAACTTGATAGTTTAATTCTTGCAAAACTTGATGCAGAATTTCACCGTGTTTGATTTGGACTTTGATAGTTGTGAAATGAGACATAATACCAATTTTGGATTTGAGATTTTGGACTTCGACTTCGCTCAGTCGAACGATTTTGGATTAAAAAACGAGGCGTAGGAAACACGTATTTTTTCTATTTTAATCGACTTCTAAAGGGCCTATTCCTTGTTCGGCTGAGTATTGTTTTAATTCTTCTACTAACAGCACATCATTGGAGGCGGTTCTGGCACCGGCTTGTGCTGCCCATTGCTTTAATGCTTCAATTTGTTCATGCGCGATCGCAGCTAGTGGCACTGTCTGCGCTACAGCCTGTAAAATATCCTCTGTATTAAAGTCTCGGCGCTGTCCCTCAATTCTTGTGGAAAATGCTTGGTGCATGGCATCAACGATTACCTGCTCAATTTCCGCACCGCTAAAATTGAGACTCTGTTTAGCTAACAAAGCTAAGTTAAATTCTCGCAGCCGATTCGGGCGTAACCGTTGCAAATGCACTTTAAAAATCTCTTGGCGTTCGGTTTCTGTAGGTAAATTCAAAAAGAAAATTTCATCAAATCTTCCTTTTCGCAACAACTCGGCTGGTAATATTTTGACATTATTTGCCGTGGCGACAATAAACACACTCGCAGTTTTCTCCTGCATCCAGGTAATCAAACTGCCAAACACGCGGCGGGATGTCCCCGAATCTCCGTCAATGCTACTGGTAATATTGCCAAAGGCTTTATCGATTTCATCAATCCACAAAACGCAGGGTGCCATTGCTTCAGTTAACTGAATCATTTGGCGTACCCGGCTTTCACTTTCGCCGACAATCCCACCAAATAAACGCCCAGAATCTAATCTTAATAAAGGTAAGCGCCATTCATGGGCAATTGTCTTGGCTGAGAGAGATTTACCTGTTCCTTGAATGCCCACAAGTAACATCCCTTTCGGGTTAGGAATACCGTAGCGTCTGGCTTCTTCGGTAAAAGCATCTTGGCGCATGAGTACCCATTGTTTGAGTTGATCTAATCCACCAACTCGTTTGAGTGATTCTTGTGGTGTGAAAAATTCTAGAATTCCAGTTTGCCGGATTGCTTGCTTTTTCTCTTCTAATACGCCGTCAATATCAGACTCATTTACTTGCTGTTTGGCAGCTAAAGCTTTTGCCAATACTCTCGAAATTCGGGTGCGGCTTAAACCTTGACAGGCTTTAACTAACTGTTCTCGCGCCAAACCAGAAACATTTAATTTATCTGGTACTACTAACTGTTGGATTAAATTATCTATTTCGCTAACGCTAGGTAAGGGAAAATCGACTACTGTCACTTCTTGCAGTAACTCGTCGGGAAGTTCTAAAGTATGGCTAGTAGTGATGATAATTTTACGCGATCGCTTTAACTCCCGCGTCAAGTTTCGCAACTCTCGCACAATTGGGGCATTTTTCTCAGTCGTCGGATTTTTCACAAATGGATGCAAATCCCGCAGTACAAACATCGCAGGTGTTTGGGCATCAGCTTTGCCAATTCGCCCTAACGCCGCCATCACCGAACCTTTATCTGCACCATTATCACTCCAACCCCGGACAATATCCCAAAATAAAAGCTGTCGTTTGGGCACAGAACGCAATGCAACTTGCTGCAACACTTCTTCCACAGGTTCTTCTTCAACGGAAATCACATACAGTAAGGGATACCGTGCCCGAATCATCAAATCAAGTTGTTCTACTAAGGAGGTGTATTGCTGATTCTCGCTGTTATGAGTTGCATCTCCTTTTCCATATTGATGAAAATTGTTCATTTCGCTTGAAAATGGGTATTAGGGTATAAGAAAAAGAGTTTTTAGCGCTGTTTAAAACTCTTATCTTTGCGCTTTTGCGCTATTTGAAATGGTAAACCAGCGCTGCGGGAGGGTTTCCTCCGCAGGCGACTGGTGTTAGCGTAGCGTTAGCGACGCAGGAGCGTCACCCGAAGGGTATGTTTATTTCTGCCGTGCTGTACTAGTAATTGATTAGTCTTAATTAATACTATATCCTTTCCAAGGATACTATAGCAAGCGCCAAGATGGTTAGGACGCAAAATGCAAGACATCTTCAATGGCGTCTCGTAAACAATCAAACTGCTCCAGTTTTTTGCGGATTCGACTTTTTAGTATTTATCACTGATATGCTTCCATTGTAGAGCGATCGCTTCTGATGGTCTGCACCCAGTAAAAAATAATAATTTTACTAAAGGAGCATAGTAGCTGTAGAGTTTACTCTCCTCGAACGCTTGAATTATGCTATCCCGTTCTTCCTTAGTAAAGGGATTGATTTCATATTCTGCCGATTCCGACTTCGGCATTTGAATATCTTTTGCCATACTTTGAAAGGGATTGGATTCAATTAGCTGACTTTTAAGTGCCCAATCACAGCAAGCATTTATATTTGTCAAAGTACGTTTAGCTGCATTAGCACTGAGATTTGCAAGTAAATAGTCTCGAATTGCGATCGCATCATCTAAAGTTTTAGTTGCTAACTTAGCAATGTGATTGCGATACTTGCGGTAGTCAACTGCATAAGTAGAAGGACTAACCTGTGGTTTTTTAAATTCAGTGTATTTTTCCCATAATTCTCCCAAGTCTGGTTGGGGTTTAGGTGAAGGTGTAATTGGGGTAACGGTGCTTAATGACGCTGCTGGTTTGTACTTAACTAAACTGGCATCAAACTCTCCATAGTCAATATCTCTCTGGATTTTTGTCGCCAAAGCCGATGCTTGATGTCTTCCAAAAGGTGTATCGTCGTGCCTTGTTGAAAGATAGAAACGCTTGGTTTTTAGCTCTCCAGTCGGAGTAATAATAGGACGATAAAAAACTAATTGGAGGCTGCCGTTAGAGTTCTTAATCTATACTGAACCCCGACGGGCAATACTTTGAGATTTTTGAGATTCCATAAGGGTAATTAACTGGGGTAAAGACCTTTATCCTTTCGCTTTACCCCAGTTTTACCCCAGAAATACTTATTGGGGTAAAAACCTCTACCTTACATTTTTACCCCAGTTCTTTACCCAAACTACCCAAAATAACCCCAAAAATCTCTAAAGGCTTTGAAAACAAGCTTTTAACGCCCAATAAAAAAGGGCTTGAAAACCCTGTAATGCTTATATTTCTTTAAAGGCGGCACCCGGATTTGAACCGGGGGTGGAGGTTTTGCAGACCTCTGCCTTACCACTTGGCTATGCCGCCACAGCAAGATTCCCTGAACTACTTTTATGTTGCTAAGGTATCTTAGCAGCTATTTAGCAGTCATAGGACGCTAGTTAAACCATGATAGCATAGGATTTTGAGCTAGAGATAGTAGGTTAACTGGATGTTTTTGGTAGGCTTTAGGCGATCGCGAGAAAATTTTGATTGTAAGTCGATCGCAGCACAAACAAATCTTAGCTGATTAAAGAGATTTGTAACTCCTCACTCCTAACTTGTTACACCTTTACTTCATCGGCAAAATTACCCCAGCGCAGAAAGTGAAATGGCCCAGCGATAGAACCCCAGAGACGTTCATCGGTGTCTAAATCTCTTCCCCTGTCGAGGCTGAAAAATTCTTTAGCGTCAATCTCAAATTCGTTATCCAGATAAGTATTTTTGCCGTCGCGAAACACTATGCAGCCTTTACCAGGTTCAACTCTGCCTTTGAAGCTTTTACCTGTCCACTCTACAATCATGTTGCAACCTGGCATTTTTTCCAATTGGTCAAGAGACAACTCTTTGAGGCGTTCGGGTTCGCGAGATGCACCGTAAAATTTCTCTTCTTGTTTAACGGTGTAGTGTTCAATCGCAATGTGGTTTTCTGCCGGAATTAACTTCATTACCCGCATCCGGTAGGGTTGATTGAGCGCAAAATCATAAGCTTGTTCGAGAAACAAACTTACCCCTGAGAACAATTCTAAGGGAAGGGGACGTATACAGACGCGGATATGAGCATAAAAAGGCGGATTTTCAAAAGCTTGTTCTTGATTGCTAAAGTCAGCTGCCATCCAGCGAGCTAAGGTGGCGATATCAGTAGAATGAGTCATTACAAAACGATTGACTAGTTACTTAAATACGATCTAGGATTATTTTGACACTCCCCTGGCTCAAAAATCCTGGCTGCGATCGCAATTTTTATCGTAATTTTTAAAATATATCTAGGATAGGTGCTCTGATTGGAGAAAATTAGCTGCTTCAGTACAAGTGAAACTTTACATCTTGTACCTAATAACTAGAACTCGTTAAGCATTTATTTTGGCAAAATCCGCACACTATCTTTTCTCTGTGTGGTGAAGCCAGATTGCTCTTAGGTAGGCTTTTCTTGTAAACCTGGAGAAAAGCAGGAGAATAGTTAGTCAATAATAGGCATGGGGATAATTGTTAATTATCTCATGCAAATCACTCAAGGCAAAGTAAAGTACTCATGCTCAGGCACTTAATTGCGATCGCTACTGCCACTATACTCTTTAGCAATTCTTTAACACTGGCAGCGAGTAAACCGCCGAAACCACCCGATGAATTTCCTCCCAGCCCTCTAGAGATTACCACACCCGATCCACTGTCACCGCGATCGCCCAAGGATAAACAGCCGTTAACTCCCCAAGAACGGCAAAAGTTAGAACCAGCGTTAGATGCCCTAAATCAAGAAGCGGCGGCGAAACTGCAAGCAGGCGAACAGGTGGCGGCGTTTGAAATTTGGAACCGAGAATTACGTTTGCGGCGCTTTTTAGGTTCATTAGCAGAAGTGCAAGCATTATCAAGAGTTGGCGCGATCGCTTGGAAGCTAAACGACGGACAAGAAGTACAATATATAACGGAACGATTGCAAGCAATTCAAAAACAAGCCCAATCTCAGAAAAAAGCTGCCCCAATCGATCTAGAATTGTGGCGAGCGCTAGGTGAAGCTTACAAAAATGTGCGATTGTCTAAACTAGCTATAGAAGCTTACAACCAAGTTTTGCTAGTAGTGCGACAACAACAAGACCAGACAGCAGTATTAGAAACCCTCAAAACAATTGGAGAACTGCATTTGAGTTGGTTTGATTATCGCAAAGCTGCACCAATCTATGAGGAATTGTTGAGTTTCGCTACATCCCTTGGCGATCGCGTAAATGAAGTAACATATCTGCAACAATTGGCTTATATTTACGAGCAGACAAACCAACCGCAGCAGTCATTAAATGTACTTAACAAACTAGTAGAAATTTATGCCAATGAAAATAAGCTTACAGAAATACTAGAATTAAAGCTAGCGATCGCTTCAGATTACGAATCTCTAGCTAAGAAAGATCCTAATTTACTGCTAGAAGCTTTTAATAATTATCAAGAAGCTTATACCACTGCTTGGCAATTAAAAGAATACGTTCGGGCTGCTGATGCTTTGCAAAAGTTAATTGCGTTGTATCGTTCCCAAGGACAAACAGAAGAGGCTTTGCAGGCTAGCGAAATTCTGGTGCAGATACAGGCGCAAGCCGCCAACTTTTACGGAATGATGCAAGCTTATGACCAAATTGGGCAATTGTATCTAGAACGCAAAGAATTTCCTCAAGCATTAACAGCTTTTCAACAAGGGTTAAAACTGGCGCAACAACTCAAACATGAAGAAGCATACTTTACTGGGCAAATTAAAAAACTGTCGAACGCAAATTAACTGAAATTTCTGCGATCGCTTAACATAAAAATACCCGCTACGCTTACCCCCAAGGTGAAAAGCTATGTCAGAAACCACCCTAGCTGCACCAGATATTCAACTCCCACCCACCCAAGCAGAATTACCATACGATGACGGTATCCCGATGGAAAGCGCACGACACAAAACCCAGATGGATTTGCTGATAGATGCTCTGATACCTTGGTTAGAAGAACGAGAGGATGGGTTTATCGGCGGTAATATGTTTGTTTACTACAGTCTGGCCCAAGTACGAAACAAAGACTTTAAAGGGCCAGACTTTTTTGCTGTGTTGGGAGTCCCGAAAGGAGAACGTCGCAGTTGGGTGGTTTGGGAAGAGGAGAAAGCACCAGATGTAGTCATTGAATTGCTTTCTGACAGCACAGCCCAAGCAGATAAAAATGAGAAAAAGCTGATTTATCAAAATAAAATGCGTGTACCAGAATATTTCTGGTATGACCCTTTTAACCCTGATGATTTGGCTGGTTTCTCTAATGAAAAAGGAGCTTATCAACCTATTGCAGTCAATGCTCAAAATCAGTTAGTGAGCCAATCTTTAGGGTTAGGATTGCAGTTGTGGCAGGGAAGTTATAAAGGTATTGATGCTACTTGGTTACGCTGGGCAAATGTGGCAGGAGAATTACTACCAACTCCTGAAGAAAAGGAACGCCAAAGGGCAGACAAAGCAGAATCGCAGTTATTGCAAACTGCACGCAACTTACTTGAGTCTGGGATGCCAATAGAACAGGTAGCGAGATTAACAGGTTTGAATGTATCTGAGATAGAAACGTAGAACTTAGAAGATTTGATTTTGAATGCGTTCTTCTCTCAACTCATCTATAAAAGCATTAACATCAAAGTTTTCTGGTAATTCTGCCTCTACAACTAAAATCCCTTCTTTTCGATAAATGTTTGGTTGGTTAAGGGGCAGTATATTAGCTATCTCAGAGTTTTGTTGAGTATGTTCTTCAGTGATTTGTTGACTCAGCGTATCAATTTTTTCTGTAATAGCTTGCAAAATCAACTGCTCAGTCGAAATTCCCTGATTACTTGCCCATTTTTCAATCTTTTGTTGGAGTTGGGGAGGAAAGTTCATATATGTAAATACAATTAATACTCCAATTGTAAAAGGCGATCGCTTACCACAGTCTATGTTCACACATTTATTTGTGTTGATGAGAAAATAGTGATGCCTTCTCTTCTCTTTCAGAGACGCTAACGCGAACGAGAGGCTTTACCAACGGCAATGTCTTCTCTACGAGACGCTACGCGTAGCTTGCTTCCTCGAAGGGGTACGACGAACGCTCAAAACTACTAGATTGCAGCAAACTCTATCGCCTGGACTCGCTCTTTTAATTACGAATTAATTTTTTAGTCAATCGCCACAACAGAGAAAAGGGTAAAATTAATATTGCTTTTAAGATTTGGACAAACTGACCTAACTGACGTTTCCAGATAGCACGGGGAGTAGACTGGCGTTGCAGGATTGTTAGATTTTTTCGAATTGTTGCTGTCAAAGGATGATTAACGCCTAAAATGCGATCGCACATTTCCAGGGCTTTAATGTAGAGAGGTTCGGCTTCGCTGTACTGCCTTTGGATATCGTAGAGTGCTGCTAAATTGTTCAAGCTAGTAGCTACATCGGGATGATCGCCATTAAACAGCCGCTTTCTCATTTCTAAGGCTTGGGTGTAGAGGGGTTCGGTTTCCCTGTACCGCTCTTGACTATAGTAAAATCCTGCTAAATTATTCAAGCTATTAGCCACATCGGGATGGTCATCATTAAACAGCCGCTTTCTCATTTCTAAGGCTTGAGTGTAGAGGGGTTCAGTTTCCTTGTACCGCCCTTGGCTTTTATAGAATGCTGCTAAATTATTCAAGCTTTGTGCCACATCGGGATGATCGTCATGAAACAGCCGCTTTCTCATCTCTAAGGCTTGAGTGTAGAGGGGTTCAGTTTCCCTGTAGCGCCCTTGGCTATAGTAGAGTCCTGCTAAATTATTCAAGCTTTGTGCCACATCAGGATGGTCGTCCTGAAACAGCCGCTTTCTCATCTCCAAGGCTTGAGTGTAGAAGAGTTCGGCTTGGCTGTACTGTCCTTGGCTTTTATAAAATGCTGCTAAATTGTTTAAGCTAGTAGCCATATTAGTATGGTCGCCAACAAATAAAGCTTGGCAAACATTTACGCATTGTTTATACCAGGGTTCTGCTAATTTATATAATCCTTGTCCTTTGTAAAATCTTCCTATCCCTACAAATACCCAAATTACCTCATCATTGGAGACTGATGCTAGAGTAATTAACTGTGCCTCTTCTGCTTCCTTTATCTCTGCAATTAAACGTTCTCCCAGGTCTTCAAGATGGGAAACAAAATAACTGAAAAATCCAATCTCTTCAGAAGTTGGTGAATCGGTAAGTATTTGGGCAACGGCTATCATCGCACTGGCGAAGGTTGTTTCTAAAACTGATTTGGTTTTGCCAGTATTTACTAACTGCTCTTGCAAAAACCACCGCACTAAGGCATGAATTTTATAATATCTTTCTCTTTCTTCTACCAGTTGCAGCAAGTTGCGCCCGTAGAGTTGCTTTTTAGCTTTGTTTAATTCATCTTCTGACCAAGTTAGCTGTCTTTGTTCCTGATTTTCTGCTTCCCCTCGACCTCCTGTCGCCACCCAAATAACTAAATCCCAAAGAATCAGTGCAGGAGAAAATAAACTCAAAAATTTTCCTAGTTGTTGCGCTAGTGGGTCGAGTTCTTCCCAAGTTAAAGCAAAGGCGGCTCTGACTCCCAGTTGAGTCGAGTTGAGAGTTTCCCGGTTTTGTAAAGCTGACTCTGCTAATTTACGTTTTTGCAATCGCCCAAACATGATATCTAAAGATATTTCCGGGTCGCGTACCAAATAACCTCCAACTAACTCTATCCCCAAAGGCAAATATTCCAGACATTCACATATACTTGTTGCAGTTTGTGGTTGGTTTTCAACTCGCTTATCTTTTTCCCCCAAAAGTCGTTTTAACAGTTCTAAGGCTTTGCCTGGTTCTTTTTGGGGCGAGAGAACATCTAAGGAAATCTCTTGAATAAAATTTGGATCTAAATGTCGCAGTCGAGTAGTAATTAAGACTTGGAAGCGGTTATCATCAGGAACAACTTGGCGGAGGTTGTCTAAATCAGTTACGTCATCGAAGACGATTAAAATCGGTAACTCAGAGTTAGGATATTTAGACCAACACCAGGCGACTTGTTCTTTAAGGCTTAAAAGTCTTCCTCCTAATTCTTGGGGAATCTCCAAACCAAACTGCAACTGAAAAAACTCTAAAACTTCGGCGGCGAGATTGGTTTCTCTGTCGTTAAACCAGGCAATCCCGCCATAATCTTGTTCGTATCGTCTGGCGTATTGGGTAGCTAATTCAGTTTTGCCCACGCCACCCATTCCCGCTAATGCTACATAATATCCTCGCTGCAAGTCTTCATGCAGTATTGTCAGTTCCGTTTCTCGCCCGACGAAATGAAGAGAACCGCGATAAGGAATATATTTTGTGGGAGTTAGCTGTTTCTGTCCCTCAATAATTTGAGTGCCAATGTTAACTTGAGAACCAGGGGCGGCGAAAGCGCCAACTTTGTCGGCAAACTTGCCAGAGTCTTCAGGCATACATAGTTAAATCTTACTGTTCACAAAAACTGAAAGACCTCTCTCCAAACTTCTCTCGGAAAGGTTGAGAGGCTTTGAATTTTGCTCCCCTTTCCTTGTAGGGAAGGGGCTGGGGTTAGGTAACACGATAAATGACTTAAAAGGATTGATTTTGAATATTTCCTGTCCCACCTGGCATTACTACCTGACCAATTTTATCTGCTAATTTTTCCAGGTTAGGCATAGCCAGAATTTCAGCCAATTTAGGATTTGGTTCTGCTTTAGCTGCTGCGGCCAATTCCTGCATAGCTTGAGCCACTTCCGGATTAGCTTTAGCAGCCGATTCAACCTCTAGTACAGCCTTGCCATAATCAAGTGGTTCCTCTGATGCTTTCTCTATAGCAACTACAGTCTGGGGAGACTGCTTTTTGAGGGTGACGATAAACTTGCCAGTCTTATCCACTAAAGTTTCTGTTAGCTTTTCAGTGGTTTTTTCTAAGGCTTTGGTAGCTATTATAGTGCCAACAGCGATCGCCGCAGTTTCAAGTATCATAATCCTGTCTTAAGTATGTGTATTTTATTAAAGAGCATTACTTTCTCAATTTATTGCCTGTGATATCTAAGTTTTTGGAATTGAAATCAGTTGCCGTTACTAAACATCGCTACTAACATCGCGCTTTAAGTTACTTAAATAACCAGTTTAGTTACCACCACTACGATTTTTGTGACAAACATGATTATTTTTGTTACAATATTACCAATTTGTTAGTAAAATAACGAGTTTAGTTACCACCACTACGATTTTCGTTGATATTGCTGGCGCTATCGTTACATTTAAGACTTTTCAAATTCAGCGACATTGAAATTTCACTTCGTTTGAAAGATATTTTGTACCATTTTTTTGTCTGCATTCGCCGCCGCCTTATCCAACTCTGCAATCTCACCAGCGTTTAATTGCCAACCCAACGCCCCAAGATTCTCTTTCGCTTGTTCCACGCTCTTTGCTCCAGGGATGGGAATAGTTCCTTTACAGATGCACCAATTAATTGCTACTTGTGACATAGTTTTGTTTCTGAATTGTGCCACCTCTTGCAAACATTCCAAAAGCGATTTACCAGCAGAAGCCGCTTTGCCTCTTGCCATTCCTGATAATATTTGCTTAAATAACAGACCTCGAATGCCTTTAGGCAAAGGGCCTTGCTCAGAGTATTTTCCTGTTAGTAGTCCCAAAGCTAGAGGGCTGTAGGCAATCAATTTAATATCCAATTCATCACAAAGGTCTTTGAGCTGGAGTTGGGTGACAGGATAGGTAGACAACAGAGAGTATTGAACTTGCAAACTTGTAATCGGAACGCCTCGTTGGGCGAATTTTTTCTGCACTCGCATCAGCCGTTTCGGCCCATAATTGGATAATCCCACGCCCTTAACCAGTCTTTGCTCATACAAATCGGCAAGACCATCTAAAAGTCCTTCTTCTTGCCAAGGAGCATAGTTTGCTGTTGACCAATGCATCTGTACCAAATCAACATTTTTTCCCAGGCGTTGAGCAGATGACTGGCAAGCCTTTACCATTGATTGACGCGTCCATCTCCACGGATAAGCAGCAAGCTTAGTCGCAATACAAATATTTTCTTTGCCTGAACCTACATATTCTCGGTTGAATCGTCCCAGAAGCAACTCGCTGCGACCATTCAATTTCCCCGTTCCGTAAGAATCACCTGTATCAAATAAAGTTACACCGTTGCTTACACAAAGGTTAAAGACGGCTTGCAACTGCTCATCCATACTTTCGTCATATCCCCAAAGCAGTTGGTTGCCCCAAGCCCAAGTACCGCAGCCCATGCTTGGGAGTGAGAGTTTTTGGAGAGTCTGCATCTTTGCTATTTGTAGATTGTCTTATTAATTATCAGGCATATATAGCAGAAATCATTTATTAAAGAAAGGCAGGAGGCAGGGGGCAGGGGGCAGGAGGTTGGAAGTAGGAGGTCGGAGGCAGGAGGTTGTAGAAAATAATTTTTCTCTCTGTTTTTCTTCGTTTAACCGAAGCACAAAAAAGGCAGACTCCTTGTCTGCCCCTTAAGACCTGAGAGTTAAATTTTTGGTTTTAGACCTTAATAGCGGCCACCACCACCACCACCATAGTTTCCTCGTCTACCACCAGAGGAACCGCCCTCTGTTTTGGGTTTGGCTTTATTAACTTTTAAGCTTCGACCCATCCATTCAGCTTTATCAAGGGCATCAATTGCCGCTTGTTCTTGTGCGTCTGATTCCAATTCCACAAACCCGAAACCTCTCATCCGACCTGTTTCTCGATCGACAGGCAATTGAACATTTTTTACAGTTCCATATTCTGCAAAGACTTGCCGGAGGTCATCTTCTTTAACCTCATAAGATAGATTGCCGACGTAAATTGACATAGAATGTCTCCAGAATCAGAGGGTGTAGAGATTTAGATCCGGAGAGGTCTGTAATACAAATATATATAAAAACAAACTGTACAGCCGAATTTCATCTTCCATGCATACTTTAACATAAATGGAGAAGTTATGTTTTTAAGTAACACTATACTTAATCTGTCGATCTAAGTACTCAGATAGTTGGCAAAACTAGTTTCAAATCAACCTAGCAACGATCGCATGAAATATGCAGCAATCAAAAAATTTTCATTACTGAACTTAATTTATCTTCAAAGAATATTAATTGATAATTTTTAGATTTTGTTCGCTCAAAATTTCGAGAGAGAACAAATCAATAAAACCAGTGCGATCGCTTGTAACGTAAAATTAGTTTCCATCCAACATTTGCTAACACCTTGACGCCCATGTTTTGCGACTACCTCATCCAAATCCTGACTGCCCGTGTATATGATGTTGCCCAGGAAACACCACTCGATTATGCTCAAAATTTGTCTGCGCGGCTGAATAATCAACTCCTGTTGAAACGTGAGGATATGCAGTCAGTATTTTCCTTTAAACTGCGGGGTGCTTATAACAAAATGGTGCAACTGCCCCCAGATATATTGGCGCAGGGTGTAATTGCCGCATCTGCGGGAAACCATGCTCAGGGAGTCGCCCTGGCAGCCAATCGTTTGGGAACCAGAGCGATTATCGTCATGCCAGTAACCACACCCCAAGTGAAGGTAGATGCGGTGAGAATGAGGGGCACAGCAGTGGTGTTACATGGAAACACTTATGACGATGCTTATAGCTATGCCCGTGAATTAGAAATAGAAAAAGGATTGACTTTTATTCATCCCTTTGACGATCCCCATGTAATTGCTGGACAAGGAACAATTGGGATGGAAATTTTACGGCAATATCAGCAACCCATCCATGCAATTTTTGTGGCAATTGGCGGCGGCGGATTAATTTCTGGTATCGGGGCTTATGTAAAACGGTTGCGTCCCGAAATCAAAATTATTGGTGTTGAACCAGTAGATGCTGATGCGATGTCCCAATCACTTAAAGCTGGACATCGGGTACGCTTGTCCCAAGTGGGGTTATTTGCTGATGGCGTAGCGGTGCGGGAAGTAGGTGAAGAAACCTTCCGTTTATGTCAGCAGTATGTAGATGAAATTATTTTGGTGGGTACAGATGATACTTGCGCTGCGATCAAAGACGTGTTTGAGGATACGCGATCCATTTTAGAACCAGCTGGTGCATTAGCGATCGCAGCCGCCAAAGCCTACGCCGAAAGAGAACAAATCGAGGGACAAACTTTAATTGCTGTTGCCTGTGGTGCAAACATGAATTTCGATCGCCTCCGCTTTGTCGCAGAACGCGCAGAGTTAGGCGAACGCCGCGAAGCAATCTTTGCAGTCACAATTCCAGAGGAACGGGGAAGTATTCGCCAGTTTTGTGAATGTATCGGCAACCGCAATCTAACGGAGTTTAATTATCGCATTGCCGACGAAAAAACAGCCCATATTTTTGTCGGCGTGCAAATTCAAAACCGTGCTGATGCTGTCAAGATGGTAGAAATCTTTGAAGCTCATGGATTTGAAACCCTTGATTTAACGGACGATGAGCTAACTAAACTACATCTGCGGCACATGGTGGGTGGACACTCTCCCCTGGCTAACAATGAATTGCTCTACCGTTTTGAGTTTCCCGAACGTCCCGGCGCATTGATGAAATTTGTTACTTCCATGAGTCCCGACTGGAATATTAGTCTTTTTCACTACCGCAACAACGGCTCAGACTACGGACGAATCGTTGTTGGTATCCAGGTTCCCCCCCACGAAATGCAAGAGTGGCAAGCTTTTCTCGATAACCTGGGCTATCGCTATTGGGATGAGAATAAGAATCCGGCATACAAGCTGTTTTTGGGATAGGTGGGGAACAGGCAGAGGGGCAGAGGAGCAGAGGGGCAGTATAACAATGCCCAATGCCCAATCCCCAATCCCCAATCCCCAATCCCCAATTTAACGAGAACTCCCCTTCAATATCAGATTTGAGTCCCAAGTATAGAAGCCGATTTGATTAGGAACCCTAGCAAATCTACCTGTACGATAGCCTCTAGATAGTTCATTCAGCACCTTATTTTTGATCTCTCTAATTTGCTGAGAATCTAGTTCTCCATAAATTCCGGTGATGACTTCAGCCACGCTGAAAATTTTACCTGGATTTTGTTTTAACAGAGAGGTGAGGGCATCAATTAAAAATTGGCCCTCAAAGGCTTTGAGCATCGGTACTGTTTTTGTCGGAGGAACGAAAGGCTTCTTATTTTTGTTCTTGATATTCCTAGAAGCACCATTGCGATTACTTGGGGCTACTAAACTTAAATCCAAAGTATAACAACCTGGCTCATCGGGAATAGTTACCCAGTAATTCCTTTCTCTGCCTTGGGTGAGGGAAGATTGCACTCTACCTTTAACTACTTTGAATAGATTGGAATCTAACTCTCCATAAAGCGATCGCACGATAAAATCGATATGACAAACAGTACCTATCTGTTCTTGCAATAGCTGTTTTATGGCTTCCATTCGCGAGATAGCGTGCTGATACTGAGGTAGCATCGGAATTTCCACTACCTTCGTTGAACTATCGTTGTTCTCTGGAGCGATCTTTGGATCTGTTGATGTCGTTTGAGATTGACTCTCTTTTGTATCAACAGCAGAAAAAGAATTATTTATCTCAACCCGATCTGAGTCTTTTTCTACTAACTCTAAAGACTCCACCAAGTTGATTTTGTCGATGTCATCAAGGGGTGATAAAAACCGCAGAGAACTTTCCCCAGAAAGATTTGAGGTTTCATCAGCCGCCGTTAATCTTGATATCTGCTTGTTGGTATCAGAAGAAGACCAGTTAGACAACAACGCTTCTACATGATCTAGCTGCGATCGCGCCTGCACAAAGAGGCGTTCATACTCTTCTGTAAGGCGAGCATAATAGTCTCGTAATTCCAACAGTGGTGAGAAAAAGGTTTCTGGAGGCGGTTCTAATTGTCCATTTTGAGTCATAGGGCTTTAATCAATTTAAATCGATGTCACTTTTATAAGACATTGCTCTGGGTTTTGCCTTGTGAGATGCAGGTTGGGATTTCTTAGGCGGTTGGGGAGGGCGACATCTCTCACAATATAAAGGTCGAGGGCCGAAAGTCTCGCGTTTTGTCAGATCGTTACACTCTTTACAGACAAACTGGAAAACACGAGTATGAATCTGTCTTTTGTGCGCCCTGACAGTATATTCTCTAACATCAATGAATTTACTTGCCATAATCAGGAATTGTGAATTGCCGACGTTATCAATGTCCTATCAATATAGCTATTCAAGCAAATCAAACCGCATCAGTGTGTGTTTATGTAGAAGTTTTATTCAAATCAGTGAATTTGACATCTAGACATAAAGTGCAAATGAGCAATTTGAGATTTAGCCGTTGACTATATCTCTCAGCATATAATTGGTGATGAGCAAACACTACTATCATTCTTTAGGCGCAGCAATTTACATTGCCATTGCCCCGATTAGAAAAATGGATCGGGAAAGTCCAGGATTATTTACTTCCAGTACTATTGATTGGCAAAGGGCGCGATCGCCAGTGTCTCTAATAGCCCATCATAAAATTACCGCACTCCTAACCCCTCTTCTTCATGCTAGATGGGTAATGCTTAATGAAGCCATTCCTGTCTAAAGAACAACCGCCTCCTGTTTAGGAGGCGGCGATCGTTGTTAATCAAAGTATGATTCCAATAAGTTTGATCCCTCTATTAGTAGTATGTCAAGTCAACTTCACGGGGTCAATAACTTTGTAGTCAGAGCTTTAGCCCTTTGTTAAGCGCTCAAGCGCTTATTATTAACCCATGAATTTCAACTTAACAGACTACTGCTGACTGGGAGTAGCAGGTTGTGATTGAGGTTGTTGGCGTAAACGACGCAAAGAGTCCCGCAATTTATTCTGGCTAGCGTTATCTCTTCGCCGCCGCCGATTTGTGGTTGTTTGTGGCTTTTGTGATGAATCGGTAGTCGTTTGCTCGCGCTGGATGCGGCGTAGGGACTCTCTTGCAGTTCCTTGAGTACGAGTTGTTCTAGCTTCAGATGATGAGTTTCTCGCAGGACTTTCTGCTCTTTGAGGTTCCAGTCGCCGACTAAATCCAGATATTGCTGGTCTTGATGGGGGTGCCAACTCTCTGCGCCTACGTCTTGGAGTTTCCTGTGTAGAGTTAGCAGCCGTTGTTTGCTGGCTTCTCTGTGTCTCTTGTGCTTGTCTTTGTGTTCTCCGTTCTTGAACTTGGCGCGATCGCCGTGAGCCTTTGATGGCATATTCAGTGGCTATAGATACTCCTTGTCTACCACCTTCTGTGGGTTTTAATTTCCAGTCACGCGCTTGTCTCTTGGTTTCTTCATCCAAGTCGCGGTTTCCACTAGAGCGAGCAATCCGCACATTAGTAACATTACCTTGTGCATCAGTATCTACAGCTACTTCTACTCTGCCTTCAACTCCTCGCCGTCTTGCTGCCTCTGGATATTTGGCATTACATTCGCGGCAGGCTGCACGACCATTACCATTACCTGAACTGTTAATTTTTGGAGTTGTAGGCGCTGTTGCTACTGTGGGACGGTTTCCTGTTCCACTACCAATTCCACTACCAGTGCCACTACCGATGCCACTACCAGTGCCGCTACCGATGCCGCTACCAGTGCCGCTACCGATGCCACTGCCTCTGCCACTACCAATTCCACTACCGATGCCACTGCCTGTGCCACTACCAATGCCGCTACCAGTACCAGTACCAGTTCCACTGCCAATGCCACCGCCACTGCCTGTGCCAGTACCTCCGCCAGGGCCAGTACCGCTATTTGTACCTACAGCAATACCACTACCTGAGCCTAAACCAACACCAGATCCGCCGCCACCGCCACCGCCACCGCCACCACCTGGTGAACTTGCTTTGGAATCTTCAGACGGAGCTGATTGGGGAATGGATGATGCAGATTTCACAGGTACTTCTGGTACCGCTCGTGGAATAGGTGCAGATTTCACAGCAACTTTTGGCTCGATCGGAATTGCTTTTGGCGGCGTATCTATCGGCTGTGGCTTCTGAGGGACTGCTGTAATCTGTTCAAATTTTTCTACTGGTGGAGTTTCTATAGGCTGTTTTTGGACAACTTCTGGTTCTTTATTTATTTCTTTTGGAATCTCTGCAATTGGTTTTTCTGGTTCCGCAGTCGGAGCATCCACGAGCGCCAACTCTATTGGTTCTTCTTCTCCTGTAGGTACTCTGGTCAAATAATTACTTATGCCAGAAGACAGTACGCCGATATGCAGCGCCAGTGAACCTATCAGACTGTAAGTCAGAAAAGACTTGAGAGCCTCAACTTCTTTGGAACGTTGCTCGACAGTAATGCCAGAAAAGCTCATAGCTATTGCTACCTATTCTCACTAATTTAGCTATCTTAGAATGCAAGGTTACAAATATCAAGTAAAAATTCAAATTAATTGCGATCGCTTTACAGAATCCTGGACTAGGATAAACATCTTTTTAAACCACCAATATCATGCTTTTTGGACAAAATTAACTTTTATTGCAATTAAATTAAATTAATTTATGTAAAACAAACGAACAAGTAAATAAAAATCATGATCGTTTCATTTGAAAAATTTCTCATTATATCTTATATTTTGTTGAGAATAAGTTTCATCTTTTCTCTAGATTCTGGTAGTCTAATTTTGTATTGTGGATGACGTTATAGAGGCACTACATGGAAATTCAGAATTTATTTGCAGCAGGTGGTATCGTCATGTGGCCCCTGTTGGCGTTTTCGGTAGTAGGTGTGGCACTGATTGTCGAGCGGATTAGATTTTGGGTAAGAATCAATCAGCGTCAAAACCGGGTGGTGCGAGATGTTTTGAATCTCTACCGTCTCGATAATATTGTCGGTGCAATGGATAAACTTCAGAAAAACGCAGATTTGCCACTCGCTCGGATTTTTCTGGCGGCTTTAGAATTAGAAGAGCCAAACCCGGAGGAGTTTCGTTTGGCGTTAGAAAGCGAATCACAGGCTGAAATACCTGTGTTAAAACGTTTCCAAAACCTTTTTGAGACAATCATTAGTCTGGCACCACTGTTAGGTCTTCTCGGCACAGTATTAGGATTGATAGCTTCTTTTGCTTCCCTAAATCTTGGTGATGTGGGAGGTAGCAAAACGGCAAGTGTTACGGCTGGGATTAGTGAGGCTCTAGTATCAACTGCATCAGGATTGATCGTTGCTATATTCATACTCATGTTTGCCAATACCTTCCGGGGATTGTACCAACGGCAAATTGCACTAATTCAGGAGTATGGGGGACAGCTAGAATTACTTTACCGCCGTCGCTATGAACGAGGAGAAAAAACCTATGCGTCTACCAGATGAACCAGAACTTCCGCTCCAGATCAACATCGTGCCGATGATTGACGTGATTTTTGCAATTTTGACATTTTTCATCATGTCAACTCTGTTTTTAACACGTTCGGAAGGTTTGCCAGTCAATTTACCGAAGGCCGCCACAGCTAAACAACAGCAAGTTCCCACTAAAATTACCATTACGGTAGATGAAAAAGAACAGGTAAGCCTGAACCGTAAACCAATTGCAGTTGATGATTTAACAGCGCAAGTGCGGACTTTAGTTGGTTCTAACCCGGAAGTATTAGTGATTATTAATGCTGATGAAAAAGTTGATTATGGCCGGGTGGTAGCGGTAATGGATCGGGTACGTCAGGTTCCGGGAGCTAAATTAGCGATCGCTACCCAAAGAGAGTAAATAGATATATTAGGCATCAGAAGTTCAGAGAGTCAGGAAAATTCTATATTCTGACTCCTAACTCCTTCTTGTCTAATAAACATCTCTAGCAATTATGCGTTGTCCAAAATCCTTGTTATACACAATTCATTAATTTTGCCTAGCTAATTTTCACCAAATATTTAATTCTAACAGCAGTAACTTTTATTAACGTGAGTTCGACAAGCCCTTTTTTGACCTCTCCCTCAACCCCTCTTAGACACCCCTACCGTGATACACAAGTCGAATTACCCCCCTTAATCCCCCCGATGTATTGGGAGGAAACCGGAAAATCTAGTTCCCTCCCCAATACATACGGGGAGGGTTAGGGTGGGGTAATTCGAGGACTAGTAGCGATTCGATAACTTGTGTATACACCGTAGCTTGGACACCCAGAGGGGAGCCAAAACCCTAATTTCTCGTTGCTCCTCCCTTTCTCCGTGGGAGAGGGAGGTTGTCCGGGAGAGGTTCATCGAACTCACGTTTTATTAATGTAGGTTTTGCTAAGGTTAAGTTTCAGCCGAATGCTTCCATTCTAGTATCTAGAATCACGACATAATCCAAACTGACTTGATAAATTGCTAATTACACGAACAAAATAAGGCATAGCAAATTTATACAAGCAGGTAGATTATCTGATGACTATTCCAGAGTCAATTAAAAAATTCATTACATGGATACAAGGTTTTGATCGTCGTGTTTTACACAATGAAGATGACGTAAAAGAAAAGTTAATTTTGCCCATGTTCCGCTATCTCTACTATCCAGAGATATGTCATCGTCAATACTCTTTGAAAACATATCAATCAGAAACACACACCAAAAATCCAGAAATTGCTCAGATATATTTTGCCACAGATGATGTTAAAAAACAAAATACAGATACATCACTCATTTTTGTAAAAACGATAGAACCGCATAAAACTAAGTTAAATAAAGCTATTGAGCAAGCTAAATTTTATAGTAATCATTTTAATACACTATTTTTTATTGTCACTAATGGATATGAAATTAAGGTTTTCCAGCGCCTAGATTATAATCGAGAAGAATTAGTATTCGATCTAAATATAGATGCCTTTAAAAATAACGATATCGTCTCAAAGTTTTATAATAAACTCAATTTTGATGTAGTTAAAAATATTGATAAAAATATAGCCGATATTTTGACATATTCTAAATGTAACTTAATAGAAAAATTAATTATACGCCATCCAGATTTACAGTATTTTTTAGAAAAATGTGATTTTGAGCCTTCTATAACATTAGAAGGCTGCCACTTAGTTGTTGTTAAACCAAAAGTAGCGATCGCCTGTAATTTACCCAAAGCTTTTGGAGAAGGTAATTGTCAAATAGAATTCAGTAGTATTCTTTTTAAAGGTTTAAAAATTCACTTAAATCATCAAGATATTTTAGGTAACTTAATGACTGGATTGCACACTCAACCAGATTGGGGATGTCGTCGTTTTTTAAAACAGATAGATAAAGATAGTTTTATAGTAAATTTGGGTCAAATAACAGTCATTTTATCAAACTTAGAAGCAATAGACTTGTGTTTGTGTATTGATGAAATTTGCCAAAAATATAAAAACTCAATAATTGAATTTGAGAATGCTTTAGAAACATGGGATTTTGAATTCATCAAATTTTCAGAAGTTCGTGGTTTTATACTTTTTTCTGTTAGGCAAGAATTATGGGAGTTAATGCGGCAGTTTTTTAAAGAATTTGATTATAATAAAGGCAAGTCAGAATGGCATCTATTTCATAGAAAAAATATCTCAATTCGAGTGAGTAAAGGAATTCGCGATCGTGCATTTATTTTTCCCAAATTTAACAGAGATTTCTCTTTATTACCTAGTAATCAAATTGATATAATCTACGAGATAAATGATATTAATTTACAATCTATAGAAAAAGCTAAATTTAGCTTCTGGCAGCAAGATATTGGAGTAAGAGGAACTTGGACAGCTAGATATACCAAACAATGGTTATTAGATAAATATATTCCCAAAGTTATTACTTATTACTCTAACAAATCTCAATTATCTGAATCTGAATTGCTAGCAAAAATAACAAATTACAGAAATGAACGTGTGCTGATTAAAGAAATTGATAATATTAAAGATTTAGTACCTTATCTTCGTGACATCCAATCTTGGCTACATATCTATGTGGAAAATATTGCGGCTTCGCTATTGAAGCCATATTACCAAGCCTATACAAATTTAGTGCGTAACACAGATTCTTCCATAACAGGCATAGACTATATTTTTGGAAATTTGCAAAGAGTTGAGTGGAAAAATACGCTAGAAGAAAATTATAGCAATTCCACAGACTGGAAAAACTTGACTTTTAAATATGCTATAGATTGCTTAGATCGGCAAGTAATAAGAATAAATAATAGTGAATACGAGAATAGTTTCAAAGCAGATTTAATCACTCGGATATTTATTTGGATTATAAAAAATGGTAAAATATCTTTTTCACAAGCTCAGTTAAATGCTGCTAAACAGGCTTTAATACCAATTTGGGAACAAAGCCGCTTTGAAATGCGCTATATTTATCCTAATCAATAAAACTACATAATCTGCTGTAAATCCAACACAAACCCAGGCAATACATTTTCTCCTGATAAATTAGTAGGATTGTCTAATATCTCTACATTTTTACCTGGACGATAAATTTCCACGCGCTTGTTTTTGCAGTCAATTAACCAGCCTAATTGAGTGCCATTTTCGATATCCTCCTGCATTTTCTCTTGCAATTCTTTCAAAGAATCAGTACGAGAACGCAACTCTACTACAAAATCAGGACAAATAGGGGCAAATTTTTCTTGTTGTTCAGGTGTTAAAGCATTCCATCGCTCAATTTTCACCCAAGAAACATCAGGAGAACGTTTTGCACCATTGGGTAGGGTAAAGCCAGTTGAAGAATCAAAACCTTTGCCTAATTTAGTCTGTTTATTCCAGATTCCTAATTCAACAACCATATCAAAGTTACGGTTGCCAGTATCACTACCTGTAGGTGGCATAATTAATAATTCCCCTGATGCTGTGCGCTCAAATCGATAATCGCGGTTTTTCTGGCACATCTGGAAAAATTGCTCATCAGTCAAGTCAACTTTCAATTTGAGTGTAGAAGGGAAGGTGGTTGTCTTAGCGTTCATAGGCTATTGTGAGCATCTTAGTTTCTATTTTAGTAGTTTCAAGCGATCGCATGATGAGATGATGGAGTGCGATCACACTTTACCTATTAAATAAATTTGTCTACCCATTCGGTGCAGCTTTACCAAGATATATTTGCTTAGAACCCTTGGGAATAGAAATCCAACCAAGGTCTTGTAGACGATAAACAAGATTAGATATGGTTACACCAAGTTCCTCTTGCATAGCATAAAGATGTTTCCAGTTAGTTAAATCACGTCCTTTCCGTGTAGCGTCTAGAATGTGTAAAGGCATTAACAGACAACTTGCAAAAAACTGAGCTTGCCATTCAATATTCTCTAACTGGCTATTCATATTTATCTGGCTAGTTTTAGCGTCTACAGTGCGGCACAAAAAATATTTTGTGACATCTTCTAGTCCTAGATTTAATTCTAACTGTTCTGTAAGACCATCCGCTTCATCTTGATTGACATGAAGTACCCAGTGTCCAATTTCATGGGCGATTGTAGATTGTTCAAATCCTCCACTTAGTTGTGCAATAGATTCATTAAGTACAATCTTTCTTTGCAATGGAAGAATCTTTGCTACTATAAGCCCCTGAGTATCAGGAGGTATGCTTTGCCAGTCAATCATTATTGCCAAAGCATCAGCAGCACGACTAGCCTCAAAAGGCCACTTTGGAGGAAAATTCTCAACCTCCATAATTCTTAAAACTTCATTAGCTTTTAACTCAATTTGTTCTTTGCTATAAAATTGATATTTTCTGAAGATGTTCACTTTTTACTCCTCACCTTCTTTATTCATAACAAGCACATTCTTTCTTAAAATTCTACTGATTCTATTTTTCTAGGATAGATTTGCTTAGAACCTTCAGGAATATAAATCCAACCAAGGTCTTGCAAACGATTGATGAGATTAGAGATTGTTACACCAAGGTCATCTTGCATAGCATAAAGATGACGCCAGTTTGTTAAATCACGTCCTCTTCGTACTTCTTCTAGTTTAAATGTTGGCATCAATAAGCAACTGGCAAAATATTCAGCTTGCCATTCGATATGATCATGTTTAATATTAACTTTATATGTATCAAGTTGTTCAATAATACTCCGACAAAAAAATATATTTTGAGTTTCTTCAACCTCTAGATTATTATTTATCTCTTTTCTCAGATTTTCCGCTTCATATTGCGTTACGTGCATTAACCAGTGACCAATTTCATGGGCTATTGTAGATTCGTGAAGTTTTCCTTGTAATTCTTGAATATCTTGATTGAGTATAATTTCACGTTCCATCGGTAAAATTTTAGCTACTATTGGCCCTTGCTCATCAGGAACTATTTTGGCAAAAGAGATCGCTATATCTAAAGAATCAGCTACACGAGAGGCGTCCATAGGCCATCTTGGAGGAAAATTGTTTTTATGCATAAGCTTTAAAGTATTATTAGCAACACGTTCAATTTCCTCTTTTGAATAAAACTTATAAATCTGGAGTTCTTTTTCCAGAGATGAAACTTTAGCTTTCAGTTCAGCATTTTCTTTTTGCAATCTTGCAATTCGCTCATCTCGTGCCTTTACCAATGAATCAATACCTGGATTTTCCCGTACTCGACGGAATAAAGCAGGCATCTCCTTGTAGTTAGCTTTAACTAATTCCTCAAGAGCTTCTGAGTCATGTTGAGTCATGCGTCCAGCTAGGTAGATTAGCTCTAAAGCATTCAAACTGAGATGTTCTGCTAACGAGCGGATAACCTTCTCGCTTGGCTCAACGTGGTCGTTTTCTAGTTTTGACAAGTACGTAGAGTCCACCCCTACCTTTGCTGCTAGCTCACGCTGACTCAATCCCTTCTTTCTACGAGCTTGCCAAATACACCTGCCAAAACTCTGACTCTCTTGTTTATCCATAATCACATTCAACTGCCTAACGTATTTCCTGAAGTATACATAATAATAAACCTTGTATCGGTTTGAGCCATAGTAGGCTAAAAGCCTTATTTTACAAAGCTTTTCAGGAGTCGGTGGGCTATAAGTTACCCAAAATTTTTAGCCTTTGAATTACTCATAAATAGATAATACCTGTATTAAAATAAAAATTCAACACTTAATTTGCATAGATTAAATAGTTGACAAAAATTGTACAAGTTGAATAGTATGGTTCAATACTGAACAACTGATATCTTGCCTTGTTGAAATTATATGGCAATTCAGGCGGCTGTACTGATGTTCGTTGAGTTATATTTCGTTACACCTGAGCAAAAGTATGAATAAACAATCGTTGAACCCTGAACAATTATCCTTTTCTATTGGTAGACCTCTACCAGTTCTGCTTGAAGAAATTCAAAAATCAAGCCGCAATCCACAACTCATAAAGGCTGCAGAACAGATGCTAGAAGGCTTGCGTACCTTGGAAATGGCAACCGAGATTGGTGTATATACAGCAATCTACGAAATCCTAACCAAGTAAAACTTTTTTCTCTGCTAAATTCTGGGGTTTGACATCAATGAGCCAAAATTGGCTACCATTTGCCAGCTACAACCTATGGTTGCAGTATTCTCCACCCATAGGGAAAGAACACTTACACTGTGACATGAAACGAGGTTTTACCAAAGCGCGATCGCGAGAACCTGCGGTTGCAGCAATCTTGGTAAGTGATAGCACTCCTCAGCGAATTGGATTACTTGCACAAAGGGGGGTTTATGAGTTTCATGAAAACTCCCCGATGTTACATCAAGAAGATGCTGTAGAACAAATAATAGAGATTCTGGAATTGCGGAAAGAGTCAGATTTGGTTCAGCAGCGAGTACTTCAAATACTGACAAACTACCAGCAAAATCCAATTCTTGCTGAGAAGAAAATTATTCAACTTAGCCGAGGTGATGAGGGTTTTCCAGAACCAATTCTGATTAAGCAGGGCAATCAGTCTTTTAACTTCTTTGCTGCGATTGACTGTATTTTTGCCGAAGAAGATGATACTTTGCACATTTTAGATTTCAAAACTGGCCACTCTGATTTTGATCGGCGACAAGGGTATATTTATTTACTAGCTGCTAGTTACCGATACCCCCAGCAAAAAGCAGTAGCGTCTTTTTATAACTTAGAAAATGGTAACTGGTCAGAACCTATCAGCGCAACACCTAACACTCTTAAGGCCTTTCAGATAGAACTCGCTTTAATAGCTCAACGACATCAAGAGGAATTGAGACGCTACCGGAAAAATTCTGCTGATTTCAGTCAAATATTTCCCCAAAATCCGGGTGTAAGTTGTCGCTACTGTTCGTTTAACTCAATTTGTGAATTTACTATATCAGAGGTTTCTACATGACTGCTGGTGTGCTTCAATCTCCCTTAAAAACTAATATATCCCCAATATTTTTGGCTGAAATATTTTTACTCAATATTCCTCAACCTAACTTAATCTGCTTTCGACTGACTCCCAGATTAGATACTGAAATAGGAAATCGCTTAAGTTGGCGGTTTAGTCAGAAATTTCCTGATATTATGACCATCTTTGCAGATGGTAATTTCTGGGTTTTAGCTAAACCCGATCAAGTAATGCCAAGTTTAGATGAATGGCGAAAAGCTTTAACAGGAATTCAAGAAGAATTGAAAAAAGATATTGGCGATCGCTATTATTCAATTCAATGGGTAAGCCAACCACAAATATCTGCTGATATTCTTTCTGAACTAGCTATAAGAATATTAAAAATCAGACGACCATTTTCATATTTTAGTATTCCATTTAATAAGGTTGAAGTTAGACGAGAAGCCAAATTTTGGGCAGAACCAATTGAAATTCAAAATATTTCACACCCAGCTATTGCTATAACTGTTCGTAGTTCTTTCGCCTTTAAAGGGAAATTGTCTGAATTTTACGAGAATCATCCTTATAGACAAAATTCAAAAGATTTATTAATTGGTTTAAATGTTCGAGATATTGAAAAGAATAGTTCAGCTACTATTGTAGATATAGAAGGAACTATTGGTGAGCGTGAAGAAGAATTACTCAACTATAAGCCTGCATCAACCAGTGAAATCGCTATTCGTGAAGCACCAAGAGATCAACCTGTTGTAATTGTTCAATTTGGTAAGAAGAAAAAACGCTATCCTTATGCAATGGCTGCTCTTGTTCCTTGTATTACAGAAGAAACTGCCAAACGATTTGATGTAAACTATGGAGATTTACTCAAAGAAGCTAAGATTCCTTATCAAGAACGACAAAATAGTTTGGCTTCATACAAAAAAGAAGCTGCACTAGCTCTAAGTCTTTATGGGTTTGTGTTATCCGAAAACTGTATTAACAGTAGAAAAGGCGGCAATTGTTCTGAATTATTCTTGCCACTAGAATTTAAGCTTGAAGATACTCCACTTCTATTTGGAAAGGATAAATCTGGTCAAAATTTTATAAGTAGGAGAGGAGATGTCCTCAAAGGATTATCACAAGGAGGCGTTTATCATCGTCAATCTCAATATGAAAATAAATTAACACCGATTCGTATCACAGCTTTGAAGCTTTGTGATTTGAAGGTAGATCCTTTTATCAGGGAAGTTCAGAAACGTCTAAAATACTATGGTTTTGAAAGCATAATTGTTCATCGAGTTGGTGTATCAGTAAGTAGTTCAAGTATACCTGAAGATAGAGAAAAAGTTGAAGAAGCTGTTGATAAACTAATGGCAGTTCCTGAAGATAGAGAAAAATTTAAAGAAGCTATTAATGAATTAATGGCGATTCCTACTGATATTGTTTTGACATTTTTACCTCAGAGCGATCGCCATGCTGATAATAGTGATGATGGTAGCTTTTATTCTTTTATTTCTTCACGTTTACTTCGGCGAGAAATTGCTAGTCAAGTAATTTATGAAGAGACATTAAAAAATACTAGTAATTATGGTAATATCCTTCATCAGGTAATTCCAGGAATTCTCGCAAAATTAGGAAACTTACCCTTTATTTTAGCTGAACCTCTAGAAATTGCTGATTATTTTATCGGCTTTGATGTTTCCCGAATTTCTAAAAATAAGGGAATCGGAAGTAGAAATGTCTGTGCGAGTGTGCGTCTCTATGACAAGCGAGGGGAGTTTATTCGTTACCGACTGGAAGATGCTTTAACCGAGGGTGAAACAATTGATAAACGAACACTAGAAAGATTTCTACCATCTGCTGAATTAAGACAAAAAACTGTACTAATTTACCGTGATGGACGTTTTTGTGGTGATGAAATAAAGAATTTAAGAGAAAGATCAAAAGTTATTGGTTCAAAGTTTATTTTGGTAGAGTGTGTAAAATCTCAGATTCCACGACTATATAAATTTCAGCAGTCTGTAGTGACAGCACCAACTAAAGGGTTAGCTCTTCGCTTATCGTCGTATGAAGTAATTTTAATCACTACTGAAGTAAAATCTGAGAAAATGGGTTTACCTTATCCTCTGCGTTTAAAGGTTATTCCCGATCCTGAACACGAACAGCAAGTATCAATTGAAAGTTTAATAGAAGCTACACTTAAACTGACATTGCTACATCACGGAGCTTTGAAAGAACCTCGCTTACCCGTCCCATTATACGGTTCTGACAAAATAGCTTATCGACGGTTACAAGGAATTGCTCCAGGTATAGTGGAAGGCGATCGCCAGTTTTGGTTGTAGAATTAAAATCAACGCTACAGACATTCTGCATTCATCAAAACCGACTTTGCGCAGGTGCGATCGCAATCCAAACAACTTCTGGTTAAATGTTACTAATGCTCTATAAGCTTGATACTTTAGAAGGTAGAAAAATTTAGATGCTTTGGTTATCTCAATGGCTAGTGTTAGGAACTATATTTGTTAGCTTAACTTTTAGCACACCTTTAGTTGCCAGTCAGTCTATGAACCAACAAGATATCCAGATATTAATAGAAAAAGCTAAAGATGCATGGGTTGCTCAAGATATTGACGCTATTGCACAATTGTTTACGATTGATGGAGAACTAATCGTGCCTGGTCAATGCTGGCGGGGGCAAGAAAGAATTCGAGAAGGACTTGCCAATTTTAAAGAACAGTATTCAGATGTCAAAATAGACATCCACCGGATTATCATTGGAGCAAATCAGGCAGCAGTAGAGTGGTACTATGAAGATACAGAAAAGGCAACAGGTCGTCGTAATAAAGCTGATGACGTAATTGTTGTAGATTTTAAGGATAATCAAATTAGTCGTTGGCGTGAATATTTTGACACACAAACGCCAACTAACAAATAGTTACACTAGTCGTGATAGTCAAATCTCCTTAGCTCAAAATGAACTAAGAAGATTGGAGTGTCAAAATTAAGTTGTAATCTAAAAAACACAAGACGTTTATCACCTCAGACCGCTCTGATAAAGAATTTAACCTTCCCTTGGTGATAACAAGGTGGAGGAAGCGACAAAAACTCCACACCGTCAACGTATTTAATTTACACTGTTCAAACATCTGCGATCGCTCTCCTTCGATGTTTGATACTGGGCCACAGCGGCATAACACCCATACAGTGTTGTTTGTTTTCATAAACTAGAATAGCTAACAGTTGGGTGAAAACCTCTCTCTCTCAAGTATAAACACCACCTAGTCAAGAGATATAGCTATATTGTTTATATAAACTTGTCTAAAGTAAGATTTTAATTCTTTATAACTTTAGTTAGTCATTTGACGCCGTTGGGACTGTGCTTGGTTAAACTGCTTTTGTTGTGGTGTTAATTGGCTGTAATCACTTGAAGATTGCATATCCCATTGTAATTCTGCTAGTAACAGTAAACTAACGGTCATAATTAGCCCCGTTGAGAGAAACTGCATAACACCGCAGTATGGCAAAACTAAAATTCCCAGCAAATGAATAAACCCCATCAAAATAAATGTGCGCGAACGCATTCCTACCCCGGTGCAAAAGTAGCCGATCGCACTTAATCCTAACCACAGTGGACACAAACGGATCAACACCTCTCCCCATCCCAAAAAAATGCTCAGATCGGTCAAGATTAAACCCATTAAGATTAAAATCGCCCAGTTATAAACAACCCAGCGTAACTGTTCTACAGTTGCCCAAAACCAAGTTAAACTTACCATGCCAACTGCACCGAATAAGGTAAGCACTGACCACAAAATTGCTTGGCTACTCCAGCTAATGGGTAGAAACTGGGCGGTTACGAAAATTCCAGATGAAATTAGTCCCCAGAGAATAAATGCTTGATCGACGCGAGTATAAAACTTGGAAAAGAGAGTGAAATTTCCAATTTGGTAGTTGAGACAGACTAGACCTTGAATATCTTGAAAATCTAGCTCTTGCTGTTTTTCACGCAGGAGCGGCTCAGAGGAATTGAAAAAAGTCATTGATAATCTATTACCCTTGGTAGATGAATAAATTATTACTCTATCCAAAGATATATTGTTATTTAAATATAAACAAGTAAAGAGTTCCCTTTGGTCACGTAGGAAACAGTGTTTCGACTACGCTCAACAACTGGGCAGTTTTGCTCAAGCAAGAACTGCCCTCTGCCTCCTGCCTTTCTTGATAAAATCGGTTGTTTTCAATAGCGATCGCAACATCAAAATACCAAATAAAGCGCTATAACTTTCTTTTGCTTAAGCGTGGCGATGTCTACGACGGGCTACGCCTTATCCACGCTTAAGCAGTAACTAATCTAGCCCTCTATTTACGTACTAGATTCAGCAGTTCTTTTGGAGAAGCCAACAAGTCAATCGCTACAAAGAAGATTTTGCCTTGGGGATCTAGCAAAAAGCGCCATGCAATATTCATACCCACGCTGGCACCGAACCAAGGGGTTTGGACTTTGCCTGTAACTTTAACTTGGGTATAGCCATCTTCCACAGGCTCAGATACACCGCGCTCTGGGAGCATCTTCAATCCCTGACATTCTTCACGCATATAAGCACGAATTGCATCTTGACCAACAATTGGTCTTTCAAAGGGAGGTTGCAAAGCACCTTCGGAAGTAAACAGAGAAACCGCAGCATCAAAGTCATTGGCATTCATGTTGTTGATATAGCCAAGTACCGTAGGATTGTTGATGCCCTCAATGGTGACTTTAGTCCGAAATGCTGGTGCAGTGGGAGGAGCTACCGGCTCTGAGACTTTTTTGTAACTACCAGGAGCATTCGGATCGAATCCCATGCTAATTACGGTATTACGTAAGATGGTAATTTGTTGACCTGAATCTGCATTGCGGATGGCTTGTAACACATCGGCAGCTTTAGAAGAAAGCTTGTAACCTGGTGGGATGGGAGCAACGATTCCCTGAGCCATCCATTCTCCTAACTGATACCAAAAGCCCAACTTGATATTCACCGTGAAGGATGCATAAGAACGGCACAGAGGAGTATCAGCACGGTTAGCCAAATCGTACATGACTTGCGTTTGAGCCTCAAAAGGCATCTGCTTAATTTGTTCGAGTAAGCCTTGTGCAAGGATCATGTTTGCTGCTCCAGGAGCCGCAACTGTGATACTTCTACCCTCTCGGTATAAGCAAACCAAAGTAATGCTAGTTGATCTTCAGCATTGAGCTTAGAGAATGATTCGACGACGGTTGGAACAACGTCAGCAACTAGGGTGCCGGGAAAAATACTTTGAGCCGACTGGATGGTAAAAGACATAGCAGAAATTCCAAAAAGAAAATTACAGTTCTACCGAATGTGAAAAATCAAATGTGCAAAAACCGATGAGAAATGCGTTTAAGTGTTAATAAAGGCACTCAATAGTTTTGACATCACTAGAAAGCCTGTTGTAGACATAGATAGCTCTAATAAAGGCATAGTGATGCTGTTGCCATTGAGTTTAGATACTTGGCAAAGCACATTGCAGGCTCAACTGAATAGTTATTTAGAAAGCCTTGATTAACCGTGGTTTAACGCATTGATGCTGTCTGTGTATCTTTATGTAAAGAAATATAACAATTTCGTTACAAATAAGCAATACTTTCTCAGTTATATATTGATAATTTGTGTTTATCTAAAAAATAAGTTTTCCTGATGTTTAATTTCATGCAATTGGTACTTTTGTATGAATTCCCCTCCAAGAGCGTAGGTGTAACCCTTCTTTGAAGGAGTACGGCTGCACTCAGGAACCACCTGTCGTAGACATTAGACCTCTTGCATAAATCAAAAATAAGAAAGAACCCCACCCCGCCAAAGCTACGCTTTGTCATCCCCTCCCGAAGAGCCTACGGTGTATACACAAGTCTTAAAAACCTAGCCTTAATAAGACTTTCCTCGTTCCCAGTCTCAGACTGGGAATGCATTCATTGAGTCTCTGACTCAATGTCTGGCTGGAGGCAGAGCCTCTAATAAGCCATTCCCAGTCTCAGACTGGGAACGAGAAGCGAGAGAACAATGGGAAATCGAGCTTTTTCCGACTTGTGTATACACCGTAGCCCGAAGAGCGGGGAGGGGTGTTAGGGACTTTTGCAAGAGGTCTATTGCCTAGTTCTCGTACATATCCGAAATACCCTACTCACTTAGTACGGTGATTACTACTTTTATTTCTATGTCAAGTATTTGCAAAAAATATTTACAATATTGAATATTCCTTTACAGAAAGCAAAAACAAAGAGTCAAAAATGGCAAGTAAAGGCTTTAGCATTAACGAACGCAGTAAATTCAACAGATTTGCGATTGAACCCAAAGTTTATGTTGATGAAATTCCACAGATAGGATTCACCAAATATGCTGAAAAAGTTAATGGGCGTTTGGCAATGATTGCTTTTGTTTCACTTATAGCTGTAGAAGTTATCACCGGACACGGTTTGCTTGGATGGCTAACCAGCCTTTAAAGAAGAGACTTTGAGATTTCTTAATTTTCTTTACTTGACGAATAAAGCAATTTAGAGTCAAACTTACTTATGAAAACTGATTTTGATTATCCCAAAAAGGATTTAATTGAACCCGTTGTTTTTAGACATGATTTCAACAACTTTGAGACTATCAATGTCAATCAAGTCTGGTAATTATTTTTTACTGCTGGTCAAGATGACAAAGGATTGGGAGAATAAATTGAGTTCGACAGATTTTTCACTAACCTTTTAATTGCCATTAAAGTAACTGGAATTCTTTGGGCGATTTACTTCAACTAATTAGGATGAGTAAGTTTGTTCATTTCTAGTGTGTAGTAACTTCAACAGAGGTCTTGGATTTGGATAAGCTGTTCCACATAAAAGTTGCATATATTGGGCGGGCGAGACGCCCACCCCACAAGAAATGTACAATTTCAGATTATGCAAACTAGATGTGGTTTAGCTTACCAGGACTTATTTGAAATTTTCAATAAGTTTAAAAATTCTATTTAGCTTTGGAAAAAGTTTGATGTTGATTGGATTTATAAAGCTTCCTAATTTGTCGCGGTATTGTGGATACGTGGGCTTAGAAGTAGCACAAATTGTCTCCAAACATCTTGCTGTTCAAAGTAAAACCTATGTAATTCAAAATAGAAGAGTATTGGTACATCAACTTTTAAAGTCTGGTCTGGATGCTCATACCGCAGATCGAACTGTTACTGTACTTATATCAAGCCCGGTTTTACAATTAAGCAACAAAAACCAGTGTGCAATTAATTGTATGCAAGAGAAACCATACAAGTAGTAAAAAGGATTGGGGTTAAAGGAGAGTTTACAGGTGACAGGTAATAATCTGTACCCTCTAACCCGTATTCTATTCCCTTCTTCAGTCCTCATTTCAACGCAAACAACGAATAGCTTCTAATAGACCTCTAGCTTTATTGAGCGTCTCTTCGTATTCTTTTTCTGGCTCAGAATCAGCTACCAAACCTGCACCGGCTTGTACGCTCACGGTATTATCATGCACTACCATTGTGCGAATTGCGATCGCAGTATTTAATTGTCCTTCAAAATCGTAATACCCATACACACCGGAATAAACACCCCGACGGCTAGACTCTAGCTCGTGGATAATTTCCATCGCTCTAATCTTGGGTGCGCCGCTTACCGTACCTGCTGGGAAGGAAGCTTTCAGTAAATCCCATGCTGTTTTACCAATAGCTAATTTACCCACAACATTGCTAACAATGTGCATTACATGGGAGTAGCGTTCAACCATCATTAATTCATCGACTTTGACGCTACCACTTTGACAAACACGCCCCAAATCATTCCGCCCTAAATCGACAAGCATCACGTGTTCGGCAATTTCCTTGGGGTCTTGGAGTAAATCTTCAGCCAAGGCTGCATCTTCCTTAGTAGTTTTACCTCGCGGACGCGTCCCAGCAATTGGGCGTACCGTTGCTATTACTCCACCATCAGAATCGCTTTCGGCTTTCACCATCACTTCAGGACTGGAACCAATGATTTGCCAATCTTGGAAGTTAAAGTAAGCCATGTAAGGCGAAGGATTTATCTGACGTAGCGACCGATAAAGGGCAAAAGGATCGCCTGTGTATGTTGTTGATAGTCGCTGGGAAATTACTACTTGAAAAATATCACCTGCTTTAATGTAATCTTTCGCCTTCTCAACGCTGGCACAAAAATCAGGGCGGGTAAAATTACTCTGATACTCCTCTGCTTCTCTGCTCCCCTGCTCCTCTGCTTTTCTGCTCCCTGGCGGATTCCATTCCAATCGAGTTTTTTCTGGCGATAGGGGCAAAGATAGCTTTTCGAGCATTTGGGTGACGCGATCGCCCGCTTGTTGATATACTGCTTTCAAATCTACATTCGGGTCGCGTAAATCAGCATAAGCGATCGCCCAAATTTTCCGCTTCACCTGGTCAAAAATCAACAAGTGGTCTACCTGCATCCACAACCCATCAGGGATATTCCGCTCATCTGGTGGATAAATGGGTACACGCGGCTCAATCCACTGAATCAATTCATAGCCCCAAAACCCAAATAAACCGCCAATTCCCGGCGGTAACTGTGGTAATTTTACTGGGTGATAAGGTGCTAAACATTCGGCTAAAGCTGTAAAAGGGTCGCCAGCAAAAACCACCTGCGAACCATCGCGGTTTTTCTGAGTCGTGCGATCGCCCCTTGCTTCCAAAACCCACACCGGATCGCAACCAACTAAACTATAGCGTCCCAGTTTTTCCCCACCTTCGATGGATTCCAACAAAAAGCTATAAGGCTGACCTGCACAGACTTTATACCAAGCAGATACGGGCGTATCTAAGTCCGCTACCCATTCTTGATATACAGGGACGAAGTTGCCTTGTTGCGCTAGGGTGGAAAACTGGGAGAAATCCGGAAACATCATTATTTTTCAAAGGTAATTGGTAATTGGTAATGGGTAATGGGTTTTTATTTACCAATTACCCATTACTAATTACCCATTAGCGACTAACAGCTACTTACGGAGCGTCGTAGGTAGTAACACCGCTAAACTTAACTTTAGAGGGGCTGGGGTTTTGTCCGATACGACGGTCTACATAACGCACTTTGTCACGACCTTCAGTTACCTTTTCAGGGAAGTTACCATCAGCTGGGTGAAGTAAAGTGGTTTCTCCGTTGGGTAAAACCCGGTAAACTTTGTAATCTGTGATTTTGAGTTTACGAAGTTGCTGACCGCCCAAAAAGATGCCATATTCTTTACGAGCTATATACAGCAGGTTTTCACCTTTGCGCATAACAGCAGCACCACCTGTAGGCAATTCAAAAACTTGCTCTTTCGGGCTAGTCCAAGTGATCGCGTACTTTTCTTCAACTGCTGCTTTGTTGAGCAAGCCACCAGTGCTGCCAGCAAATAGCGGGGTTTGTCCAGAGAGTGTTTCTGCCATAAAGTCTGTTCTCTCAACGTTTTTAGGGAATCCTAACATCGCAACCAGGATCATATTGCGATCGCGTCATAGACTGTAACAGTTTTTAGTCATTTGTTCTTTGTCATTTGTCATTTGTCCTTTGTCATTTGTTAAAAACCAATGCCCCATGCCCCATGCCCCATGCCCCATGCCCCATGCCCCATGCCCAATGACTAATGACAAAGGACTAAATATCTATTTACTCTTGACTTTTGTCCGCTTTTCCTCTTGGCTACTCCGAACAATTGGGATAGTGAAGTGAAACTGACTGCCCTGGTCTTTGCCAGCTGACTCTGCCCAAATTTTCCCACCCCAGCCATTAACAATTTGACGGCAAATTGCTAAACCAAGTCCAGTCCCGCCAGTGGTGCGGCGCAGCGCTCCTTCTTCTTGATAGAAGCGGTCAAAAACTACTTCTAAACGATTTGGTTCAATGCCGCGTCCAGTGTCAGCTACAGTCACTTCGACCATTTGACGGCTGTTGTAAATCGCTTTAATCGTGATTTCTCCTTGGGGCGGCGTAAATTTCAAAGCATTGTCCATAAGTTTTGCCAGCACCTCGACTAGCCAATCACCGTCAGCTCTTACTAAAGGTAGATTTTCGGCAATTTGAGTCTTGATTTGGGGCAGCTTTTCCGTTGAGGAACGCGTGCGATTTCGGCTGAGTGCTAAATCGACACATTCTTGTAAGCTGAGGGATTCTGGATGCCATTCCACCCGGCCGCTTTCCAAGTTGGAAAGTGTGAGGAAATCTTGTACCAGTTTTCGCATCCGTTCCGAGTCGGAAAGAGCAGTGTTGAGCATGACCTGCTGCAACTCCAAGGGCATATCCGGTTCGCTAGCAAGACTTTCCAGGCACACTTGAATTGTAGATAGGGGAGTACGCAGTTCGTGTCCGGTGATGGCTATGAGGTTGCTGCGGGTGCGGTCTAGGGCTTCTAGCTGCTGGTTAAGTTCTTCTAGGTTAGCGTAAGCTTCCGCTTGGATGAGAGCTGCTCCTACTTGGGTAGCGATCGCTTCTACCAAATCCAATTCTCCAGGTTGGCACTCGTGGGGTGGCATCCGGCAGTAATGTAACTCTACAATCCCCAATAATCGCCCCTGATAGAAAACTGGTTCCATCAGCCAAGAACGAATGGCAAACTTTTTGGCGATCGTGGAAAGCCCTGGCGATTTGGTAACGCGGGGGTCACTGAGCGTATCGCTGACACAAACACCTTCGCCAAGTTCTACGATGTCCCGAAATAGAGAATTTTTCTCTAACTCCCAGGTTTGTCCGCAAACAGATAAAATACCGGGAGTCAAAAACTCGTGTTCAATTATCGCTTGGCTATCCGTAGCTTGAGCGCGGTAAATTAAACAGCGACAAGCTTCTAGGTGTTGCCCTAATTCTTGTGCCGCCACCTGGAGAACTTCATGAGGATCGAGCGATCGCCGAATCGCAGTACTAATTGAGTTGACTAATCGCTCTTTTCGTGCTTGAGCAGCAATAGAACGGTAAGCTTTGTGCAATTTGTACTGACTAGCTTGCAAATAAGTTACTAAGCGCTGCACAAAGGGATCTGTATCAATGTCACAGGCATACTCGTTTACTTGTTCGGCTCCAAAGTAGTTTCGCGGTTCGCCAATGCCAAACCTCTGACGTGCCTGTTGAATTTTACTTGTCAGTTCTGGTCTGTAAACCAAAACCCGATCTAACAACAATTCAGCGGCTTTCAGGCTAACTCCCCTTTCTGATGTCCAAATTCCCTCAAATCTTCGGGCTGTGTCTATATCCAAATTAGGGCTTAGTTCCGGTAGTTGGTTATTTTTGGCAAGAGAACCAAGGTTTTCTCGGCAAACCAGACAAGTAGCATAATTGTCAGCAATCACTACCAAATGCCACTCCTGACTTAAGCCATCCGTTGCCTCAAAAGCTATCTTTTCGTAGTGTTCCGAACTGTTGGCGAAATCCGTTTCTGGAGCAGCTAATACGTATATTTGGTTACTCCGCAAGGCAAGTCGCAGGTAGCGATGAGCTTCTTGGCGGTAGAATCGCTCTCGCTGGAAACTAGCAATTACAAGGGGTTTCGCTAAAGTCGCAGCCAAAACTTGATCTTCCATCGCGTGGGAGAGCGCCGTTAGTGAAGCCTTAAAATATAGCTGGGGCCGCAAGTTGGGTAGGGACTTTAGCAGATCACTCAGCACAGAAGTCGAAATGCTCATGAATTATTGTTAAACGCTCAACCTCGATCAGATCCACGTCACAGCTGCATTGTACAAATTCCAAGGGACTCTCAAGTTAAATAGATAGTTGCAATATGTAAAGAACGCTAAAAAGCGCTTTTCGCCAAAGCTAGTCGCAACACTTTGTTACCAAATAAGGGGCGTGGGTACACTTGATTTGCTGATTGACAACCTATTACGCCCAATATACATTCAGGGCAACTGATGCTTTTGCTTGTACAGGTAAATTTTTTCAGGAATAAGTACTAAAACATTAATTATTGTATGGTTTTAACTACTGTGTTCGCTAATAACCACGGACGCTCGATTTCTAGTCCATGCGTTGGCAAAATCGCCTGTCGTAGACATTGCCTACTTCGCCGACGTTGATTTCTGCTTGCTAAATAAGTTTTCTTAGCCAAAAATCATGACTGCGATATTTACATAACTTAATCACTAATGTTGATTAAACTTAATCAATTAATTATCATAAATTAGTCTAATCAAATATCAAAGATTATTTAAAATCTTGTGTCTCTCTACAATACGCTGTTTTTTGTTTAAACTATGTGTCGAGACACAAATCTTTCTTTTATCGACCTAAATAAATTTAGTTGCTCTGTCTCAAAGCAAAAGGTATTTATTCTTTCCTTCTGCCTCTTGGGGAAGAGACTTATACTCAAAAGACCACAAAAATATAGACCTGTACACGGAACTTTGTCTAATGACACCGGATACGCTAATCACCCCAGAAAAAATTTTTCTGGATGGAAAAACTTTTATTCCTGCCGAACAATTACCGATTCCGGAGTGGCCTTGTGTTGTGGCTGAAAGATCGCAACCGACACTAACGGTTAAAGATGATGATTTATTTTTTGTGACAGATACTATCGGTAATATTTCTGGCTGTTCCCTCAACGATGGTAATCTCAGTCTGGGACTGTTTTGTTGTGATACGAGATTTCTCAATCGCTTGGAGTTGCAAATTGAAGGGCGATCGCCTGTACTCCTCAGTAGTACTGCCGAAAAAGGTTTTGCACTCTCAGTTTTGTGTACCAATCCCAGAATCGACGAACGCCTAAAAGCCGAGACTATCGGAATTCGCCGGGAAATCGTGCTGAATGGGGCACTATTTGAAGAAATAGAAGTATCTAACTACAGCACAACCACTGTCAATTTTGAACTAAGTATCAGTTTTGATGCGGATTTTGTTGATTTATTTGAAGTCCGTGGCTATGACAGAGAAAAACGAGGTCGGCTTTTACGCCTAGTAGAACCGACGACTGAGGAAGGAACATCCGATCGCGTCGATGGTGTTGCACCTGTACCTAAAGAGCCATCTGCCTATAGAGAAGAATCCTTAACACTCGCCTATCAAGGCCTGGATGGCTCGGTGATGGAATCCCGAATTTTATTCCAGCATCGGCAACCAGACAATTTCAAGGGTTACACTGCGGTTTGGCAGCTAGAGTTGGCTTCTCACGAAACTCAAAAGCTGGGCTACCGAGTGAATATGTTGAGAAACAACCAGTCCAGTTCAACCGTGAGCGCCGCCACCACTTTAGGACAGGCGAAAGCTGCTGAGTGGATGGAGGAGCAGCACTGGGTACAACAAATTACTCGCATTAGCTCAGATAAGAGTACCTTCAATCGAGTGATTGAGCGGGCTGAACAAGATATGTATTTGTTGCGCCAGTCTTTTGGTAAGCATAAGACTGTTTCCGCTGGAGTACCTTGGTTTTCGACATTATTTGGGCGAGATTCGTTGATTACAGCTTCTCAAAGCCTGATGTTAAACTCGCAAATCGCCAAGGAAACTCTGATATTACTGGCAACATACCAAGGTAAAATTGACGACGAATGGCGCGAAGAAGAACCGGGTAAGATTTTGCACGAGTTACGTTTGGGAGAAATGGCTCGTTGTGAAGAAATTCCCCATACACCTTACTACGGTACAGTTGATGCCACTCCCTTGTGGCTGCTGCTCTATGCCGAACATTATGCTTGGACTCACGATCGAGAACTCTTAGAGCAACTTTGGCCCAATGCTCTAGCGGCAATGGAGTGGATCGATCGCAATACCAAAGAAACCACTTACCTCAGCTACTTCCGTAGATCCAAACGCGGTCTTGTTAACCAAGGTTGGAAAGATTCTGGCGACTGTATTGTAGACCGCAAGGGAGAATTAGCCAACGGCCCAATTGCTCTGTGTGAGGTACAAGCTTACGTTTATGCTGCAAAAATTCGCCTAGCAGAAATAGCTAGGATGAAGAAGCGGCTTGATTTGGCAGATCGTTGGCAAGAGGAGGCCAGAAATCTTAAGGTTCGGTTTAATCAAGATTTTTGGGTAGAAGACCAAGATTTCTGCGCCCTGGCTTTGGATGGAGAAGGTAAGCCAGTAGACAGTATTACCTCAAATCCCGGTCATTGTCTGCATTTGGGACTTTTCACAGACGAAAAAGCTCATAGTGTTGCAGAACGGTTGCGGGCACCAGATATGTTTAATGGTTGGGGCATTCGGACTCTAAGTAGTTTGTCACCCGCTTATAATCCGATGGGTTATCACATTGGTTCGGTTTGGCCCCATGATAACGCTCTGATTGCAATGGGATTGCGATCGCTCGGTCTTATCGATCAAGCTTTAGAAATATTCCAAGGTTTATTTGACATGACTCAGCAGCAACCCTATCAACGTCCTCCAGAACTTTTCTGCGGCTACGAACGGAACGGTGATAATGCTCCTGTGCAGTATCCGGTTGCTTGCACTCCCCAAGCTTGGGCTACGGGTAGTATTTTCCAACTACTGCAAATGATGGTCAACTTAGTGCCTGATGCTCAAAATAACTGCTTGCGAATCATCGACCCCGCTTTACCAGAATCGATTAATCGCTTGTCATTTCATAATTTACAAGTAGGCCCCACCATCCTCGATTTGGAATTCGAGCGTTCTGGGACTACGACTGCTTGTCGCGTTGCTAAAAAACGGGGTAATCTTCGAGTAGTTATTGAAGCATAGGAAGAGAGTAGGGAGTAGGAAATTCACCACTCCCTATTTTAGGCTGATATACTTGGTGCGTAGCGCATAGCCCGTCGTAGACATCGCGCAGTGCCATCCACTCCAACCAACGCAGTGTTAGCCTGCTTCATCGTCAGTATGTACAGTTCTCAAGAGTTGTTCTGTAAGCTCGATCAATTCAGATACAGAATTTTGCGTAATTTGTGTAGTTTTGAAGCCATGAGCAATAGAATTACGTAATGGGAGTGCATTCATTAGTAACTGATACTCAGATTTTGAAATTACACCTTCAGTTGCTAATTGCTTTACTAAGTAATAAGGTATCTGACATTCTTCCCACGGAGATATGTCTTCAGTTAGCAAGTAGTGAATTGCGTGCCAATATGAATCAATATCTAGTCTTCCAATTTTCCATTGCTCTTCAGCAATAAGAGCGTTCAAGTTATTATTTATTCCTTTTTTTTAAGTAGGTAGGTAGATGTTGAACTGCTTTGGTTTCTAGGGCTTCTTTTGCATGAAGATACAAGTCCAACACATACAAATCTTGTTTCGCTAAAATAGATGTGGATATTTGTTTGAAGTTTCCCTCTATTCCCATATCTTATATTTACCAGTGTATTTCGTATATCTGCTCAAATGAGATGTTATACAGTTATAATTCAGACCTGAATCTTGATGTGTGCCAGAACCTTGTCTTGTCTAACTGCGAACAGAGAATTTAAAACTACCCCCCAGTCGCTTCGCTGAGTGCTTCACGAATTATCTCATCACTGACACCATGCCGTTTCAAGCTGGCAATCAATGTCGAAACAGTATTTCCTTCAAGTCGCTCAAGATCGGCTCGAAGTCCTTGTCCGATGTAAGCGCGAACTAATGGCTGATAACCAGAAAACCCTAACAATGGTGCTACTCGTTTCAAATCCTCAATCACATCTTCGGGAATGCGAATTGTGACTGTCGTCATTGGACGATTTTTATCAAGTCGCTTTTTTAAGACTTCAGCTTTCATAGTATTCACCTTCCTTACGCGTCGCTTTCCGAGCCGAGATAATCCGAATCATGTCGTTTTCACGCTCAATGTAGACGACGTAGAGAAGATTCTATCGTTTGTCCAAGCCAATCACAGCATCCCGCTCCCATTGCGGCTTGCATCAACCGCCACCAGAAACGGATCGAAGAAAGCTTCTACGGCTTGTTGAAATGTTATGCCGTCATCATTGCTGCGATTAATCCAAGCTTTCTCCTCGTTCCAAATAAAGGTGATGCCATTAAGCACGAAAACACATCTATCCCTACATAGTTTAGGCAAGATGTATTTACGTTGTCAATACGCTTTTTTGTAAAAGTTTACAATCTCATTAATGAGATTTACTTTCATTAATTTGAATTTTATTGTAGACTCTTTTTTGACAACTATTGAGAAAATTAATCAATAAGTTAGAGGGTAAAATGACAACTTCTACAAGTCCGCTGTCGGTGGAGCAAGACCTTACTGACTCGCCTTGGTGGGCTGGTAACGCCAGACTCACCAGCTTATCGGGGAAACTACTAGGCGCTCACGTCGCTCATTCTGGTCTGATCGTTTTCTGGGCAGGAGCTATGACTTTATTTGAGCTAGCCCACTTTAATCCAGCAGAACCAATGTATTCGCAAGGCTTAATTTTGCTACCTCATCTAGCTACTCAAGGTTGGAGTGTTAGTGCAAATGGTGCAGTCGTCGATACTTATCCCTACTTTGTAATTGGAGCTTTACATCTAATTTCCTCAGCTTTTTTGGGTTTTGGAGGAATCTTTCATTCCCTGCGTGGCCCGGAAAAATTGGAGGGTAAAGTTCCTTTCTTTGGCTACGACTGGTCAGACACGGGTAAAATGACCACAATCCTTGGTATACATCTGGTTTTACTGGGTTGTGGTGCATTCTTGTTAGTCGCCAAAGCAATGTACTTTGGGGGTTTGTACGACCCAAATGTTGAAAATGTGCGGGTAATTACAAATCCGACATTAAACCCAGCCGTCATTTTTGGTTATCTGTTTGGCGCAATTAGTAAATTTTGGATTGCTGGCGTTGACAACCTAGAAGACGTGGTTGGTGGACATATTTGGGTTGGTGCAATGTTGATTATTGGTGGACTTTTCCACATAGCTACTAAGCCCTTTAGTTGGACGCATCCACTATTTGTTTGGTCTGGAGAAGCTTATCTCTCATACAGTCTGGGCGCTTTGGCACTGATGGGTTTTATTGCAACTCTCTTTGTATCAGTAAACACCACTGTTTATCCTGAAGTTTTTTATGGTCCGGCGCTTGTAGTTAGACAGAATATCGTGCCGTACTTTTCATCACCTGACCCTGACCTTGTAACTGCTCGGACTTGGTTAGCTAATGCCCATTTTTGGTTAGCTTTCTTCTTTCTCCAAGGTCATATCTGGCACGCCTTGCGGGCGCGTGGGTTCGATTTTCGCAAAGGTAGGGTGAGTCAGGAGGCGGTGATTCCGCAACCAATTAGCTAAATTCAATTTAATGCATTTAATGCAATAAATTTGCAATTGTCTGGAATCATAAGCTCAACAATATTGCTAAATATTCTCAAGGAGTTTTGGAAATGACAGCAGTAATTGAAGATAGCCCATATAAGCAACAGATACCTGATGTTGGTTGGTGGGCTGGTAACTTTCGTCTCACTAATTTATCGGGAAAATTACTAGGCGCTCATATTGCCCATTCTGCATTGATTTTGTTATGGGCTGGAGGGATGACGCTGTTTGAATTGTCGCGCTTCAACCCTAATGAGCCAATGTATGAGCAAGGCTTAATTTTGCTACCTCATCTAGCAACTCTCGGTTTGGGTGTCGGTACTGGTGGGCAAGTTATTAGCACCTATCCCTACTTTGTAATCAGTGTCTTACATCTGATACCTTCAGTGATTCTGGCAGCTGGTGGTATTTATCACTCCCTGCTGGGTCCAGAAGTGTTACAAGATAATCCTACTTGGGCTGGATTTTTTGGCTATGACTGGAAAGATAAGGACAAGATGACAACCATCTTGGGCATTCACCTCACGCTTTTAGGTTTAGGTGCTTTGGCTTTAGTTGCTAAGGCGGTGTTTTGGGGTGGACTGTTTGACCCTTGGGCTGCTGGCGGTGGAGATGTCAGGGTAATCAATCATCCGACACTTAACCCATTGCGCATCTTTGGCTACCTATTTGGGGTTTGGGGGCCAGAGGGATTGGCTGCTGTTGATAACTTGGAAGATGTTGTTGGCGGTCACATCTGGGTTGGTTTGATGTTAATTGGTGGTGGTATTTTCCACATCTTGACTAAGCCATTTGCTTGGGCACGCCGAGTTTTGATTTACTCAGGGGAAGCGTATTTATCTTACAGCATTGGTGCTGTAGCATACATGGGCTTTTTAGCAGCATATTTTGCATCAGTCAATAACACTGTCTATCCGGAAGTTTTTTATGGCCCAGTTAAAGCTATAGAAACTTCTACTGGTATAGTTTCTGCTCGTGGTTGGTTGGTAACTTTCCATTTTGTCCTAGCGCTCATGTTTCTGTTAGGTCACATTTGGCACGCTCTCCGCGCTCGTGCGATCGCAGGCGGGTTTGATTTTAAAAATGGTGATATGGTTCAGCCTCCACGTGTAGAGCGCCAAACGAGTAATCAGGTAAGCGCAGTCAATTCTTCCGATCTGACGCTGAAGTTTCTCAAATACTTACCAATTTACCGCCCCGGTATATCTCCTTTGTGGCGGGGATTAGAAATTGGCATGGCTCATGGTTACTGGCTAGTTGGCCCCTTTGCAACATTAGGTTCATTGGGTTTATTACGCAATTCTAATGTCGGCAGCTTGGTTGGTTTATTAGCCACAGGCAGTTTGATTATCATCCTGACAATTGGTTTTTCGCTTTATGGCACTACTAGCTACGAAAGACAGCAAGAAATCTATTCACGATCGGTTTCGGTTGCAACTGTTGCCAAAGTACCACAGAGCATCAATACTGTCGCCGAATGGAGTCAATTTACCGAGGGCTTTTTGATTGGTGGAATTGGTGGAGCAATCTTCGCTTATCTGCTATTGACTAGTATTGCTTTATTCGGTGCGATCGCAATCAACTCGATTTAATCATCTAGTGATTTAATACTCATCATGTAAAGACGTAGAATGCTACGTCTTTACAATAAATTAGAGCAAGACTTAAATTGCTCACACTCGCCTCATTCCTTTTGATTTATGTCTACCTACTGACTCAGTTAATTTAGTTTCACTCAACACTAGCTAAATAATATTTCATGCCTGCGGTTAAAAGCAGTTGACTGCGGGCACTTTTTTCTAATCTTTAGGAGGATGACTTATGCTAGCTACAATTTTTTGCGCTTCATTTGCTTGGGCCACTTTTATTTTCTTTATTTTGAGTATCGGGTTTACCTTAAAACAAGGGATAAATCATTTAAAAAAGCTACATCAAATTCCTTGTCATGCTTGTGAATATTTCACTAACGACTATCGCCTTAAGTGTACTGTACATCCAACTAAAGCTTGTTCTGAGGAAGCGTTTGGCTGTCTTGACTTTGAACCTCAAACTTCTTTTTGTAATGCTTGTCAAAAGGGTCGGCAAAAGCTTTATTAAAATTTTCTAATTAGATAATTTCTAATCCGTAATACTCTAAATACTTATGAACAGACAATCTGATTTGCTATCGGAACTATGCGATTTTTTATATCCTCGTAGTCCATATTATGGGCAATTTAAACCAGAGTATCTAGTATTTAACGCTAATCTTCAAGATTTTTCTCAACGGGTAAACTACATTTGCAGCCTCCAAACTAGTGGTAAACTTTCACCACAAGAGGCTTACAAACAAATTCACATCCTCTGGAGACAGTTGAAAAGTGCTAAAAAAGAATTGGAAATTCGCTAGCTAAATAGAATGAAAATTGTATACGCCTGCGATCGCAGTCTTTGCAAGATGAGTGGAGTTGTCCACCAATTGAGTATTTTTAACAAAATGTAAAAAAGTTACATTGACTGGATTGATATGGAAATAAATTTTTACTCAGAAAAAAATTAAGGATGTAAAAACAACAACCATTTACACCCAAATTGCTAACAGACGCGATTAATCGCGTCTCTACATTATGCTTCTTCTGAATTATCTCTTTTATGTCCTGGGGATGCTTCGTAAAGTGCATCGAGATGTTGACGCGCATCTTCAACGTTAATTGAACGCATTATCAAAAGTGGCTCTTTAATTAAATTCCCCGCGCTATCTAACAACTCTGGATGGGGTACAAACTGTTTTTTTGATGAATAATAACCAGAGTTACGTTGGTTATTCATTGGCGAGGAATTCGTTGGGTAAGTTCGCTCCCGATCGAAACTGAACATAATCAGGTTACGAATTAAGTTGCCAACAGCTATAAATGCAAGGATTGTAAAAGCAAGAATGTAAAGCAGATGTAACATTGGATTTTCCTCCAGAACAGCAATTTTTAAAACTTTATTTTGTAACGCTTTGTTTCGCCGATACTGTACTCACAGTTAAGACGAATATTCTACGCACTTTTCAGGCGCTTACATTTATATGAAGCTATTTGTCAACCGTTATTCCACTTACGGTAGCATAGGATACATTATTTTGCTAATCCAGTTAATGTTAAGAAATTGTTAAGAATTTTCTACTATTTTTTTAACGACTGATTTACCATCTTGCGTAGACGCTTCCTTGGTAAGTCTTGAGACATCGCTAAGTTGTCTGCCGAAATTTAGCGCGCTTAGACTTCACGTCCTTGACGAAAGCGCATTGCGACATTCCAGCATTCTGTTACTAATTCATGCCAAGGCATTAACGTTGCCATATCAATTCCGACTTGTTTATCAGTTGCATTAAATAGCATCTTCGCCGTATTTAGTTCATCCTGCGCTTGCTTAACCCGCAAGAGCAAGTCAGATTGCTCTTGGTGACTCATAAATGAGAGTTCCTCAGTTTCGAGTAAATGGCGCGATCGCGTAAACCAATGCTGAAAATCTTCCAGCAGCGGATCTAAAACCGTTTTAAACAACTCAGGCCCTGGTAAATTTGAGTCTGACATAAATAAGAGGGATATTTCAAACTTGCTTACTAATATTAACGTTATTTACGTTTCTTAATACTTTTTAGATTTCTCTCATAATTACTTAATGTAAAATTTTGTAACAAAGGGCACAAAATTTATTATATAGTCTCGATCTCTGGTTTGTACAGTGCCTTTGGACAGGCATCTATAGGCATATATGACAGCGAGTTGCAATTCATAAGATAATTTAGCGATGTCTACGACGGGCTATGCCTACGCGGGCAATCCTGAATTTGAAACTCACGGTAACAAATCAAAAATTTATCTTTATTTTTGGATTGAAGAAGAATTCAGAAGTCAAAATTCAAGACTCAGAATCAAACCGCTACGCAAAGTCATTAGCTATTAGTCATTAGTCATTAGTCATTAGTTATTCGTAACGGACAAATGACAACGGACAAATGACAAATGACTAATTAACCAAAGTCGTTATAGTTGAATAAGCCTACAGATTCAGATAAATCACCTTTTGTAATCACCTCGCCAACGGTTCAGCAGCCAATGTCGCCAAATTCATCAAATCAGTCACAACAGTCAGAACAAGTTGAAAAAATCTATTTACCGCGTACCAGCGAATCGGAGAACTTAAAAAAGATTCGCCACACTGCTTCCCATGTTATGGCAATGGCGGTACAAAAGCTGTTTCCCAAGGCGCAAGTTACAATCGGCCCTTGGATAGAAAACGGTTTTTACTATGACTTCGACAGTCCAGAACCATTTAGCGAAAACGATCTCAAAGCCATCAAGAAAGAGATGGCGAAGATTATCAATCGCAAATTGCCAGTAATTCGGGAAGAAGTCAGCCGCGAAGAAGCCGAACGCCGGATTCAAGGAATTAATGAACCTTACAAGCTAGAAATCCTGGGAGATATCAAAGAGGAGCCAATCACAATTTACCACCTGGGGAATGAATGGTGGGATTTGTGTGCGGGGCCTCATCTGGAAAATACTAGTGAATTAAACCCGAAAGCAGTTGAACTAGAAAGCGTTGCTGGCGCTTATTGGCGTGGGGATGAAACTAAAGCCCAATTACAACGCATCTACGCCACCGCTTGGGAAAGTCCAGAACAACTCGCTGAATATAAGCGACGCAAAGAAGAAGCGCTACGGCGAGATCACCGGAAACTGGGTAAGGAACTGGGATTATTTATATTTTCCGATCTAGTAGGGCCGGGTTTACCTTTGTGGACACCCAAAGGCACTTTGTTGCGGAGTACTTTAGAAGATTTCCTCAAGCAAGAACAGGTAAAACGGGGTTACTTATCTGTAGTAACACCCCATATTGCCAGAGTAGATTTATTTAAAACTTCTGGACATTGGCAGAAGTATAAAGAAGATATGTTCCCCTTGATGGCAGACGATCAGGAAGCTGCTGCACAGGAACAGGGCTTCGTGATGAAGCCGATGAATTGCCCCTTCCATATCCAAATATATAAGAGTGAGTTGCGCTCTTATCGGGAACTACCGATGCGACTGGCGGAATTTGGTACTGTTTACCGCTACGAACAATCAGGGGAATTGGGCGGTTTAACACGGGTGCGCGGTTTTACTGTGGATGATTCTCACCTGTTTGTCACTCCAGAACAGCTAGATAGCGAATTCCTCAGTGTAGTGGATTTGATTTTGTCGGTGTTCAATAAGCTGCAACTGAAGAACTTTAAAGCTAGACTGAGTTTCCGCGATCCTGCTAGTGATAAGTACATCGGTTCAGATGAAGTTTGGGACAAAGCCGAAGGTGCAATTCGCCGTGCAGTTGAAACCTTGGGAATGGAACACTTTGAAGGGATTGGAGAAGCGGCATTCTATGGGCCAAAACTTGACTTTATCTTTAGTGATGCCCTAGATCGCGAGTGGCAATTAGGAACTGTACAAGTAGATTACAATTTGCCTGAACGCTTTGAGTTGGAATACGTCGCCGAAGATGGTGTTCGCAAACGTCCAGTGATGATTCACCGTGCGCCTTTTGGATCGCTGGAAAGGTTGATTGGGATCTTAATTGAAGAATATGCAGGTGATTTTCCTTTGTGGTTAGCGCCAGTGCAAGCTAGATTACTGCCAGTGGGTGATACACAGTTAGACTTTGCGAAAGATGTGGTGGCGAAGATGCGTGCATTAGGCATCCGTGCAGAAGTTGATACCAGTGGCGATCGCTTGGGTAAACAAATTCGCAATGCAGAGAAAGAAAAAATACCCGTGATGGCAGTGGTAGGAGCTAAGGAAGTGGAAACTAACACCTTAAGTATCCGTACCCGCGCCTCTGGGGAATTGGGAGTTATAGCTGTAGATGAGGTGGTAGATAAGATGAAAGATGCGATCGCTAAGTTCGAGAATTTCTAAAATCTAACCGCAAGCGCACACTAATCATATATTGGTGTGCGTTTTGTCTAGCTGGTAGGTTTTGGGAAGGTGCGATCGTAACGTATTTAATTATTAAAGGCTCATTAATGGAGTTCAAAGACTTGTTAACAAAGATCAAAGGTGGATTCATCCAGTTCAAATACTCATTTTAATTTTAACTTTTCATGAGATTTGGAAGAGCATAAAGTATCACAGACAACAAAAGTTTTCTCAATCACCGCACTCAAGAAAACTTTTCAAGTTATTTAAGACTGATAGGATTGATTTAAAGACTTGTGGAATCTGCTCTTCGTAAACAGACTGGACTTGCATAAATTAATGTCAATAATTTTTGACTAACATGATGAACCGCTTTACCTCTATTTTGCTGGCTGGCTTGATAGCATCTGCATCAGCTTTGGCTATTTCTCCAAAAGCTGAGGCTAATACACCAGCGTCTTATCTTGCTGAGTTTGATAGCTACGGCTATGAACACAACAATGATGCTAACTACGAACGTCATAGTCGTCACTACAGAAATGGTGATTATGACCGCCACAATGACCTTCGCAACATTCGTGACGATCGCCGCTATGACCGCGACAATAACCGCCGCTATGAGCGCGAAAATAATCGCCGCTATGAGCGCGAAAATAATCGCCGCTATGAGCGCGAAAATAATCGCCGTTATGAGCGTGAAAATCATCGCCGTTATGAGCGCGAAAATAACCGCCGTTATGAGCGCGAAAATAACCGCCGATATGACCGCGATAATGACCTTCGCAACATTGATAATAACCGTCGCTATGAGCGCGATCGCGGCTGGGAACGTAGAATCATTGTGCCTACGTATTAAGCTTAGTTCCAAGTAAACTGAGCATTGATTCTACTTGGCAGTAGGACAAACACAATCTCTTTATTCCAGTCATATCATGTCCGCTTGATTGCTTATTAAACCCAAAAAACCCCACCCCGCTAAACCTGCGTTTTATCTCCCCTCCCCGCAGGCGGGGAGGGGTTGGGGGTGGGGTGCAATGACTATGGGAATCATAACTAACTATGCGGACATAATATCATTCCAATATCTGACTTTTCACTCTTATCTAGAAAACCTCGCTTCTATTCCCTAGTAAGGAAACTTGCTCAGGGATTAGGTTTAGCGTTAGCTATTCTACACGATGTGAAAGGTCAGATTTTTATTAAATTAAGAATTTACCCTTAGTGCTAGACTCATTAATGGAGTTCAAAAGCTCATTAATGGAGGTAAAAGGCTCTTTAATGGAGTTCAAAGACTCATTAATGGAGGTAAAAGGCTCTTTAATGGAGTTCAAAGACTCATTAATGGAGGTAAAAGGCTCTTTAATGGAGTTCAAAGGCTCATTAATGGAGCTAAAAGGCTCTTTAATGGAGTTCAAAGGCTCATTAATGGAGCTAAAAGACTCATTTTAATGAAATCAAAAATTTCCCCTCAGCCTATAAGTCTCTTTCTTAATTACGAATTACGTTAGCGTAGCAGCGTGTAGCCCATTACCAATTACGAATTAATCTCACGCCCTTGGTCGCAACAATTGCACAAAGGTATCACTCACAGTATGGTCTTTGGTATCAGCAGCGTATTGAACTAATTTTTCCTTCAGTTCTTTCGCTGCATCTAACGGTAGTAGTGTTGCTAGCAAAAAGTAGACACCACGAAAACGGGGGTCGTCCATGTGGTCAAGGAGACGGTTTTTAGCTTCCTCACTCTCGCCGAGAAAGTTCTGCACTAAAAAGAAATCCATAATCTTGTCGTGGCGAAAGTACCATTCTCTCTTGGCTTCGCCTTTTTCGTCTTGCCACTGACGGCTGACAACCATTTTATATTTATCGTCTTCTAAAGACTGTAATACCTGGTAAAATTCATCCGCAGGTAACGCCTGTTTATCGTTCAGCCGCATTTGATAGACAGCATCGGAGAATTTTTTCAGGGGAAATTCTTGATTCCACTCTTGCAAATATTCGGCTGCCATCAAATTATATTGATGTTGTTGCAAGTGAAACAAATCGGGGTATTCACCTTGGGATAACATCAGGGCTACCACAGTTAAATCCATTGGATTAGAGAGAACTTTCTCAATCGCGCTTAATTCCTGGGGTGATTGCTGATTAGTGAGGGCTTTGGTTAAAAAACTAGCAGTGGCTTGCTCATAATTAGTACCTTGAACTTTGGCATTTTTGGGCAATCGTGGCTGACGGGAAATCAGAAATTGCTGAATTTGTGGTTCTTCAAGGGGGAGCAATTTATATATTTTGGCTGTTGAGGGTGGTGTCCACTCTAGGGGTTGGGTGGTCATGATGATGTTACCCCGAAAATAGCTTTCGGCAAACTGACAGATTTTTGCCCTGGTGTCGGCGGTAACTTCATTGAGTCCGTCAATGCAAATATCTAATGCACCACTGTAAATTAAATTCTTGAGAAAATTAGCATCTTGTGCTTGTCCGTGCAGCTTGGCTTGAATTGCCTCAATTACCCCTTTGTCACACTTGTGTGCAGGTAGATAAACCACAAGCCGCCCAGAAGTTTTTACCAAATAACGCAGAAACATCGACTTACCCAAGCCAGAATCACCTTCCAAGATGACTTGTCCTTTGATGCTAGGTAGCACTTGGGTAATTGGTACGGGTTCCTCTACACCGGGAACTTTCACTTTAGAATTTGGGAAATAAGCTTCGGGGTTAAAATTATCTAACCCGGCATCGGCTAGTAGGGAAGGCTTGAAAGGTTCAAATAACTTTTCGCGGAAAAAGGGAACCCAGGTGAGAATTAAGCCGACGTAGCCGACACCGAGAATGCGCCTCACCCAAGGATTCCAGAAGAAGATGGCTTGAACTTGGGGAAATTTGGGATAAGCGAAGATGAGGGCAAGCCAAAAGGCAGCATGAATCAAAATAGTAGTTCTGGCGTTGAGAAACCACTGCCAAGTTTTGAGGTTAACTATTACTGATTGCAGCGAATCAGCTTCGTTGTAGCCAGCGTTTTTGAGGTTATTGTAGTGAGTTTCTAAAATCACAATATCTTGCGGTTGCCAATGGACTTTTCTCGCAACTACAGCAATTTGCTTTGCTAAGTCTTCCCGTAATCGTGCTAAACCTTGGCTAGGTTCCCAGACTTGAGCAAAGATTTTGAGAGTTTTATCACCGCGATCGTGGCTTAATGAAACAGGAATTGTTTTAGGCTCAGGAAAACCCAGCCATGTAAGCAGTGTTTTGATTTCATCAGTGCCGCCACTCAGAAAATATGTCAAAAATCGCCACTGTTCAAATTCTGATTGACCTGCGTAATAGATGCTATCCAGAATTACAACAATATTATTCAGGTTGAGTTGTTCTATCTTTCCCAATGCCGATGCTGCACCGGAACGACCACTATTGTCAACGGTTTTATCCTTGAGGAAGTCGAGGATGTCTTTGATGTAGGGTTTGGCAGCCTCCCCCAGATTTCCCAATCCCACTGCTGCACCGGAACGAACATCTTTATCAACGGTTTTATCCTTGAGGATGTCAGCGATGTCTTTGACGTAGGGTTGGGCAGCCTCCCCCAGATTTCCCAATGCCTCTGCTGCACCGGAACGAACATCTTTATCAACGGTTTTATCCTTGGGGATGTCAGCGATGTCTTTGACGTAGGGTTTGGCAGCCTCCCCCAGATTTCCCAATGCCTTTGCTGCACCGGAACGAACATCTTTATCAACGGTTTTATCCTTGAGGATGTCAGCGATGTCTTTGACGTAGGGTTTGGCAGCCTCCCCCAGATTTCCCAATGCTGATGCTGTACTGGAACGAACATAAGACTCAACGGATTTATCCTTGAGGATGTCGAGGATGTCTTTGACGTAGGGTTTGGCAGCCTCCCCCAGATTTCCCAATGCCGATGCTGCACCGTAACGAACAATTGAGTCAACGGATTTATCCTTGAAGATATCGAGGATGT
>NZ_JAVRCC020000049.1:0-53449 GCF_034530975.2 Nostoc sp. DedQUE07
AGTCATATTTTTACTTCCTAGCTTTATCGTAAGCGATCATCCGGACATGATATAAGTTATATTTTTGTTGAGAAAGATTTGGGTTATGGATAGCCTAAAAAGAGAGAAGTCAATATATTGCATACAACCGAAAAAACTAAAGTATTAAACAATCCGGTTGACAATTGTCCACACTTCTCCATCAGAGCGGACATAGGGAACGGAGATTGTCTTAAAGCCAGTGATGAAGGGCTTGTAATAAATCTGCCAATACATTGGACTCAGTTGATTGGCACAAGCCTTAAGAAAACGGACTTCTGCGGCCAGTTCACTTGCTAGTTGATTAATGCGTTCAGCATGAGCCTGAGCTACTTCTTTCGCTTCCTCTAGCTGCTGCTGTTGGATAAGTTGTTTGGATTCACCTTGCCAACGCACTAACTTACCTTGTTTTTGTTTTATCTTGCCTTCTAAAGCGGCGATCGCTGCATCTATGCCTTGGAGTTCAACTGATAATTGGGCATTTTCCCTGGCTTGACGGCGGTAAGCTTCCACCATCGCCTGGGGTGAATCATTCTCGCCAGAGATGACATTATTTTTTATAGTGAGTGCAGCGCGTTCTTCTAAAAGAGCCTGAATTTGAGAATTAAGCGCTGCTATTTCAGCCTGAGTTTGCTCCATAAATCGAGTTTTAAGTGCTGAGTAAAATATTAAAAGCTTTTTGCGCCTTGGGTATCCAGAGAAAGCGATCGCACCTCGGCTGTAATTCCTTCTTCTTGCCAAGCAGCTAACATCGCCGCCTCCACTTCCTTTGAGTGTAACTTATCCGCCAAAGCTAACAGTGTCGGCCCCGCACCACTAATCACCATACCATAAGCACCAGCACTAACAGCTGCAATGTTGAGAGCATCATAACCAGGAATCAAAGCTTTACGATAGGGCTGATGCAACTTATCTTGCAAAGCTGTCTTTAACCATTGTCCGTTACCAGTTTCCAAGCCGCGCAACAATAAGCCCAAATGGGCGGTATTGAAAATCGCATCCGCACGACTTACTTCTGTTGGCAGAACGCCTCGCGCTTTTGAAGTGGAAAGTTCAAAATTAGGAATAGCCACAATTGGCACAACATCTTTATGCCAGGGAACATCACAAATTTCCCAACCTGCACCACTAGTAGCAGCCAGACGACATCCTCCCAACAAGGCTGGAACTACATTATCAGGATGTCCTTCCATTGCGATCGCTAACTCCATCACCTGCGACTGAGAAAGAGTAGCACCTTCAAGTTGATTAGCCGCAACTAATCCACCAACAATTGCTGTCGCAGAACTACCCAAACCCCGCGCCAAAGGGACATCTAACTTAATCTCTATTTTCACAGTCGGCGGTGTCTGCTCTATATGTTGATAGAACTTGACAAACGCTTGGTAGAGAAGATTACTCTCATCAGTTTGGACTCGTTCAGCTTCTATACCAGTGACATGAATAGTTAACCCACCTTCTTCCAGCCGAGTGAACTTGAACTCGTTGTACAGCTTTAAAGCTGCACCGATGCAATCAAAACCAGGCCCCAAATTAGCAGTTGTGGCGGGAACGGTAACAGTAATGGCAGAAACAACAGACATTGGCAAAACTCACTAATCATCAACTAGCATCCCATGTAAAGGGTTGACTTGCTCATGAATTATATTAATTGTCTGTAAGTAATCAAAATAATTACAAATTACTTTGACTTACCCTGAATCTGCATCCAATTTATCCAATAGTCTTTTTCCATGAATCACTGCTGCAATAGTTAAAGTGTCATCCTGAATTCGATAGATAACTCGATAACTGTATACAAACTTTTCCCTAATAGTATCATCGCCAAACTCTGGTACTATTCGACCTGATAAAGGAAAGTTACTCAAGTGACGAGTTACATCGATTATGCTCTGAACCACTGCCGCAGCATAAGCAGTCGAATCACGAGATATATATGTGGCAATCGCTTCTACATCTTCTAGTGCTTTGGAAGACCAAACTACTTGATAAGCCATTTGCTCAAACGTTCTTCAGCTTCTTCTTGTGTAATTACTCCTTCTATATCGGCTGCTTCTAATCCACGACTAACTTTCTCAATTACGTATAGATGGTATTGGATATCTTCGATTGAGCAATCGTCTGGCAATTGATTCAGTAGAGATTGAACTTTTTCTTTTGTGGTATTCATAGCTTGATTTTTAGTTTATTAATAAAGCAACTGAACGCTATGGTTGGGTGTAGAGTCCGCCATCATTAATATAACTCCAATATGAAATTGATAGCCTACCCATAGTGAGCGGCTATCAATGCTCTATTATTCCTCAGAAAGATAGCTAGAGTTCGCTCTTTTCGACAAGTCTATTAGTCAACAAGGTTACTTCAAAGTTCCTAAAACGGGCGCTACTTCAACCTCGGAAATTTGCGGAACCAAGAAACCATTGGCATAAATCTGAGGATTTGTTTGCGAGACTATGGCATAAGACTGGCGAAGATTAGCATTGACTGCGACAGTCTTCACATCGTACATCTGCATCGCCATTTTAGGATAGAAACCAATACCAATAATCATCAGCAGAAAACAGGCGGCGATAAATACTTCACGAGGTCTAGCATCTTCGTAGACTGCATCTTCTGGTACGAGACAGTCTGTACCAAAACAAACTGTTCCCTCATCTTCTCGATTTTCCAAGCCTGCATTATTAATGTCGCATAGCAGCGCTGCATCTTTACCATAAAACACTTCTCGCAGCATGGAAAGTAGATAAATCGGTGTGAGGATAACTCCAACTGCGGCGAGAAAAACTGTGACGGTGCAGAAAGTTGAACTGTAAACGTCACTGCTTGTCATTCCAACAAATACCGAGAGTTCGCCAGCAAAACCGCTCATACCGGGAAGTGCCAGAGATGCCATCGCTCCGATTGTAAACAGGGCAAAGACTTTGGGCATGGCTTGACCAATACCGCCCATATCTTTCATTACCATTGTGTGGGTGCGATCGTAAGTAACACCTGCTAAGAAGAACAGCACTGATGCAATCAAACCATGCGAAATCATCTGCAACATCGCGCCGTTGATTCCCAAATCAGTGAAGGAGGCAATCCCAAGCAGTACAAACCCCATGTGAGAAATCGACGAATAAGCCAAACGCCGCTTCATATTGGTTTGAGCAAAGGAGTTCAATGCACCATAGATAATGTTGACAACACCGAGAATGGCTAGAACTGGCGCAAAATAAATGTGTGCATCGGGAAGCAACTCAAGATTCAGGCGAATCAGTCCATATCCGCCCATCTTCAGCAACACACCAGCTAATATCATCGATACAGGAGATGATGCTTCGCCGTGGGCATCAGGCAACCAAGTATGCATCGGGAAAACAGCAAGCTTGACACCAAATGCAATCAACAATCCTGCATAAAGTAACAGTTGTAGACTCAGGGGATATTCCTTGCTGGCGAGGGCGGTGATGTCAAATGTCATATCACCGCCGCCATATAGCCCCATTGCCAAAGCTGCTACTAAAATAAATATAGAAGCTGCTGCGGTATACAACAAAAATTTCGTAGCCGCATAACGACGCCTTTGCCCACCCCAAATGCAGACTAGTAGGTAGACGGGAATCAGTTCTACTTCCCACATGATGAAAAATAGCAGCAAGTCTTTAGCAACAAACACCCCTACTTGTGCCGAATACAGCACCAGCATCAAAAAATAGAAGAGACGGGGTCGGCGATCGATTTGCCAAGCTGAAAATATCGAGAGTGTGGTGACAAATCCGGCTAAAAGCACAAGTGGCGCTGAAAGCCCATCGACTGATACCGCCCAGTTAAAACCTAACTGAGGTATCCAGGCATAATTTTCCACCATTTGAAAACTAGCACTGCTGGCATCGTAATGCTTCCAAAATGCATAGCACATTAATGCAAAATCTGCAATACCTACACCTAGTGCATACCACCGCACGAGTTTACCATCTTTATCAGGCAACACAGGGATAAGCAGGGAAGCAACAAGTGGCAGTAAGACAATTGCGGTAAGCCAGGGAAATCGATCCGCTATCATGTATGTATAGAAAAATACTTATTTAGTCAATTATGTCATTCTACTAAACTTTGTAACGATTTCTTCATAAATCTTTGTCCCAGTTAACTGCTTTGACCAAAAAACAATTTACTGGAGACTGGGAAAGAAATATTTTTATTTGTTAAGTGTTCTTGTGTACGCAGTTGATAATGGTTTTACTTGCTTACGGTACTAATCCGGCCCGCAACGCACGGACAGCAGCTTGTGTCCGGTCAGCAACACAGAGTTTATTGAGAATACCTCGAACATGAGTTTTGACAGTACCGACTGTTAAATAGAGCCTTTTGGCAATTTCTGCATTGTCACAGCCAGCGACAATCAACTCTAAAACATCCATCTCTCTATGAGTTAAAGGATAGCTGACTATACTTTTCTCAACATCTGGGTCAATACCTTCAATCAAAACTCTTTTTCCAGATGCGTTTTTGTTGCCATCGGTGAAATCTTGACGTATTTGTTGTAGTACAACGTCTGCGATCGCTGGATCGATCCATGAGCTACCTGCATAAGTCGTTTGCACAGCTTCTACTAGTTTCTCAGTTTCTATATCCTTCATACAATAAGAATCTGCACCTGCTGCAAATGCTGCTAAAACTGCTTGTTCGCTATTTTGCATCGTTAAAATTAGCAGCTTTGTTGTATAGTCCTCATTTTCTGCCTGATATTGCCTAAATGTGCGTGTTAGCTCAATACCATCCATGTCAGGCAAACCAATGTCAATAGTAGCAACATCCGGCTTGAGAGTTTTCAGAAGCTTGATACCATCAGCTGCATTGGCTGCTTCACCAACAATGTTAAACTCTGGCTGGGTTTGTAAAGCAGACCGCAAGCCGATTCTTGTCAGGTTGTGATCTTCAATCACAAGGATCTTGATTTCACTCATAGTTGCTTAACTTTACTGTTATTTTTCTAAAGTACAGATTAAAATAATCTCGTTCTTCTATTCGGGATCTTATACAAAAAGCAATGCGTTTGGTATTATTCCCTGAACTTCATCTACCATTAGACATAGATAACCTTATATCGTAAGCTTTTCTAAGGCAAGAGTTTCGATATGACAATATAATTCAATCAAAAAATATTTTTATACATAAACCCAATGCCCGATGTGTTATGCTATACAAATTTTCAGAAGAAATCTGATAGCAAGTAAAAGTAGGTGATTATTAAGTAGTTATCCTTGCTTTGAGCGGTATTATGCACATAAAAGCGACTAAAATAACTCACTCTAGCACTCAGGCACTCATATTAATTGGAGAATTTAGGCGACTAATATACTTATGAAAATAGTATTTTTGTAAGACAAATAGTACATATTTTTAAAGAAAAAGCAGTGTAATTACGCAGAAAAAAGGTATTAAACTCAGAAAACTCTAAAAGAAAATGTTAATCCTTAATAATCTCAGCGCTGGTGAAGTAAGCTATTACTAGATTTGCTAGGGATAGCCAAGCACTTCTTTTTTATTTAGCCATGTCTTTACCTAAAACTGTCAAAAAAGATAAAATTCTCGTTGTTGATGATATTTTTGACAATCTACTGGTCTTAGAAGCAGTCCTAGAAGATGAGGACTATGAAATTAGCTTGGTAGAAGATAGTAAGATTGCTCTGGCTATGGTTGAAGAGTCACCGCCAGACATAATTCTCTTAGATGTGATGATGCCGGAGCTAGATGGCTATGAATTCACTCGGCGCATCCGACAGAATCAGGCGTTGCCATTTATCCCGATTCTGCTGCTTACGGCTCACTATGAGTCTAGCGTTGTTGAAGGATTAGACGCTGGTGCAGATGACTTCATTCGCAAACCATTCGATCCTGATGAACTACATGCAAGGGTGCGATCGCTCCTGCGCCTCAAGCATAGTATCGACGAACGAGATCAGATGGCGAACCTCCGGGCGGATTTTGTCTCCCGTTTTACTCACGACTTACGCATCCCTCTAGTAGCCTCTAACCGCGTATTAAAATTATTGCTGGAAGGCAGGTTTTGCGATGTTTCGCCACAATTGCAAGAAATAATTAATACCATGATTGGCAGCAATCAAGACCTGCTGGAAATGGTAAATACCTTATTAGAAGTTTATCGTCATGAAGCGGGCTGTAAAACCTTAAAAATTTCTGCCTGCAATATTCAGGAATTAGTTAGTGAAGTTTGCCAAGAATTAACTCCCTTAGCTGAAGAAAAAGGATTAGCTGTAAACATCGATCTAAGTGAAACTGCAAGCACCATTATGGGCGATCGCTTAGAACTGCGGCGAGTTCTGACAAATATTATCGGCAATGCTATCAAATTTACAGACAAAGGCTCTGTAAATATTCACTGTTATCTGACTCCGATCGCTGTGAATATTGATATCCAAGATACAGGGCCAGGAATTTCTAAACCAGATCAGGCAATATTATTCGAGCGATTTCGTCAAGGAAAACACCAACGTTCTGGTAGTGGCTTGGGATTATATCTTTCTCGCTGTATTATCGAAGCACATCAAGGCACAATCGATGTGACATCTGAACCAGGCAAGGGTAGTACATTTACTATCCGCCTACCTTTAGCTGACGAAAACTAAAAGTAGGCGACAAAAAATTATTACCCTAATAACGCTGTTAGTACAATAGAATTAATAGAATTACCTTGTGATGTTGGGATGTCTGTTAAAAGATAGGTAAATAGAATATTAATTATGAATTAGCACCTTTGAGAAAATCAGTAATAGATTGAGAAAATGCTTTGCGATCGTTATTTTCAAAATGGCTGAAAAAAGAAGGTAAAAAAAAGAGCTAATAAAGGCAGAAGGTTCAGTAAATAATTATTTAACTTAAACCTTCTTCCTAAATAAAATTTCACCTATTACATTACCATCAAAATCTAACTACTTGAACAAGTTGTTACAACGAGGAAAACCTCTATCACGCTGTACTAGTCTAAAGTCTTTTTAACTTCATCTTTGATATTTTCAGTGGTGTGACGGACTTGGGCTTCAGCTTGTTTAGCTTTACCTTCAGCTTTATCTTTAGGATCGCCAGTTACTTCGCCAATTGCTTCTTGTACTTTTCCTTCGACGTTTTTAGCAAAAGCTTTTGCTTTATCTTCGATACTCATCTTTTTTGCTCCTAAAGTAGGTTAAGTGTTGATTATTTATTGCTTGCTTGAAAAGCGCTGCAATATCTATAGATTACTTTTAAATAACTTTTGCTTCTTCTATCTGACGATGTTTTTATGACAAATATTTGTGTCCATTGTACATAGTTATTTAACCTTGAAAATCATCTTTGGAAATTCAGGTAATATCCAAAAGAGGGAAAGGTATCATTATATTGTTCTATCTTTAGACAAAATCATTTATAACTTCAGGTATATAGTGATGTTGATAACCCGCAACTTGGCTTATTACCACTGGATATGGTAAATATGTCAACAGAGTGCGCAGGCTTTCAAATTGGTGGTAGATAGTGCAGTATTAGCGAGTCCGTGTACTCACTTCTGGGTAAATGAGAGGAGATGCTTCAAAATACTTTCGTCTTTAATCACTTAGGACTTACGCAAGTGTCATAAAAAAATCGGATTTGTAGTTGTAAGCGGCTCTAGCCCTTATTTTGAGGACTAAAGTCCTCTCTGCGAGACGCTACGCGTAGCTTGCTTCCCCGGAGGAGTACACTACGAACTGAAAATAATATGCCAAGCTAAAAGCGTAGCTTGCTTCTTTGTAGGGATACAAGTCGGGAAACCGCAAGGGCGCAGTGACTCCCCAACTTACGTAGTTTAAGGTTTTTGGGGCTAACGCAAGCGTATTGAGTTATATATTAGTCACATCTTTCTTAATAGTCACTTATTAACTTGCAATCCGCTGTATATTGCTTTTACAACTCTGACTACTTAAAGCTTGTATTAGAAATAACTGACACTAAAAATAGTTGAAATCTCAGTAAATACTTTAGAGCAGTAGCTTACAGAATAAGGATTTTGTCACAAAATTTAGCAGAAATCAACATAATTGTTCAGGTTTTAACTGAACAATAGTTTAGCTAGTGCGAAAAGGCATAGAGAAGTCTCAGCAGCGACTTTGAATTACCTAATAAAAGTTGTGAATAATTTCTGCTCAAAGACAGCAGGAACAATTATCCACGTTTATTTCTAGCTTCTTAATTGTAGGATTTATAAAGATATTTATGCAATCAAATTCTAGTACTCAAGCAACTCCCAACTCGCAATATATAGACTCTAGTGTGCAAACTGATTCATCTGTTAACATTTTCATCGGATATTCTATCTTGATTCCAATGATTGTGTTTGTAGGGTTTAATATCTATAAGAAACACCGGGCTGCTGTTTTCCGCCGACAAGTTGCTTCTTTAGAGAAACTGTGGCATTTGAATATTAAAAAAGAGCTTGAAGAAAAATAATAATGAAGTACTTATTTCTAGTTTGGGTGCTTATATTCTCTTTAGTCGCTCCTAGCGCGGCGATATCTGATAACAAGCCGCTTCTTGATGAAAGCTTATACCAACACGTTGACGCTGAAGTAAAACAGCCATACTACTTAATATCTGGACTTGGCACAATCCACCATCCAGTTTCTACTTCTAATCCCCAAGCCCAAAAGTTTTTCGATCAGGGATTAAATTTAATTTACGCTTTCAATCATGATGAGGCAGTGCGTTCTTTTCAATACGCTGCCAAACTCGATCCGCATTTAGCGATCGCATATTGGGGTGTTGCTTTAGCCTTGGGGCCCAACATTAACTCGGCAATAGACCCCAATCGGGAATTAGCTGCTTATCAAGCGATACACCAAGCTTTGGCCCTTTCTACCCAAGCTTCCACCCAAGAACGGGACTACATTACCGCCTTAGCAAAACGTTACTCTCAAGATACCGATGCTGATTTGTATCAACTAGCGGTAGATTACGCCAAAGCAATGGGAAACCTAGTCAAGCGCTATCCTGATGATTTGGATGCGGCGACACTTTACGCTGAAAGCCTGATGGATCTGCATCCTTGGCAGCACTGGACTAAAGATGGTAAGCCACAGCCAGATACAGAAAAAATTGTGGCTGTTTTAGAATCAGTTCTCAAACGTAACCCGAATCATGCAGGAGCTAATCATTACTATATCCATGCAGTAGAAGCCTCACCTTCTCCAGAACGGGCCCTTGTCAGTGCTAACCGACTCGGAACTCTAGCGCCAGCAGCAGGACACTTGGTACACATGCCAAGTCATATTTATTTTCGTGTGGGAGATTATCAAGGGGCAATGCAGGCAAATGAGCAGGCGATCGCTCAAGATGATATTTACATCAAAAAATATCAAGTCCAGGGCACTTACCCCATGATGTACTACAACCACAACGTACATTTTCTCATGGTGGCTAGCAGCATGGCAGGAAGATATGAAGATGCTCTGAAATCCGCAGATAAATTAGTTGCAAAGGCTACTGCAATTGACCCCTATGCACCAATGCTTGAGGGATTCCTCGGCAGCAAAATGCTGATTCAGACACGCTTTAGTGATTGGGATGCCATCTTAAAAACTCCTGCTCCCGCAGCTAAATTGCCCACTACCTCAGCACTTTGGCATTTTGCTCGCGGTATGGCGATCGCAGCCACAGGTAAACTTGAAGATGCAGCAAGTGAAAGTCGGGCATTACTAGCTGCCAAACAGGGAATTTCCACCGAGGCAACTATTGGATTCAGTCCTGCCAGTAATATTTTAGACATTGCCTCAAAAGTTCTAGACGCCAAAATTGCTAGAGAAAATCATGATTATGAATCTGCCATCCAATTACTAGAAAAAGCAGTAGTAGCAGAAGATGCCCTCAATTACGTGGAACCACCAGACTGGTACTTTCCGACGCGGGAATCTTTGGGTGCTGTGCTTTTGGCTAAGGGTGACTATAGAGAAGCTGAGAAAGTCTTTCGTGCCGATTTAAAAAAATATCCCCATAATGGACGTTCTCTATTTGGCTTGCAGGCAACTTTGCGGGCACTAGGCAAAGATGAGGCCGCTCAACTTGTGAAAGCTGAATTAGAGACTGTTTGGAAAGGTGATGTTCGGCAACTTAAGATTGCAACTTTGGTTAATTAGCCGAACATGAATGTTACGCCACTTACTCTCCTTTTTCAAAAAAAGAGGCTAGCGCCAAAGAAAAAGACTCGCGATGCTTGCTGCTATAAGCATCGCAGTTGCTTTTATAGCAGGTTTTCCCAAAGAGTACAAGTCACAATAGTTTTATATTTGTTGCCTGACTTTGCCTTTCGTATTAAAATCTTGAAGTAATGCTTCATGGTGAATGCAGTCAAACGTTCAATTCGGATATTAAAGATGCGCCCCTGCATGTCTGATTTTCTATATCACCCTACAGAATTTATTTTATTCCATTTCCAACCCCTTTTTGCGGTGGATTGTACTTAGGGTATGTGGGGGCGGGCGATCGCTTAGGTGCGATCGCATCACTGGTTAACTATCTAGTGGATGCAAAGAGTTGGCTCATATGTCATCCTAGATTTATGAGAGTTAATTCAGCGATGTCTTTGGTTTTAGTATTGAAAGGCTTTTTCCTTTTAGTATTTACAGACTTCTGAGAGAAATTAAAATCTCTACACAGTGATGATTTTGGAGAGAATCGATGTCAATTTATGTAGGTAACCTCTCTTATGACGTTACACAAGAAGATTTAAGTGGTATTTTTGCAGAATATGGTACTGTAAAGCGCGTTCAAGTACCTACTGACCGTGAAACAGGTCGTCCGCGCGGCTTTGCTTTTGTGGAAATGGGAACTGAAGCTGAAGAAACTGCTGCCATTGAAGCTCTCGACGGTGCTGAGTGGATGGGTCGTGACCTGAAAGTTAATAAAGCTAAACCCAAGGAAGACAGAGGTGATAGAGGTTCCTTTGGTGGTGGTAACAGAGGAGGATACGGCAACCGCGGCGGTGGCGGTGGCGGTGGCGGACGATACTAACCTTGGAAATAAAAACTTACCAAGAGTCTTAAGGTCAGACAAACAAGAGTCTGTCTTTTTTTTGTAATGTTACCGCCTGCATAGCCATTGATGAAGTCAACTTAGTAGGAGAAATAATGACCCAAGTAATTGTAGGTGACAATGAACACATTGAGTCAGCCTTACGACGATTTAAACGAGAAGTTTCCAAGGCGGGAATTTTTCCAGACATGAGAAAGCATCGTCATTTTGAAACACCCTTAGAAAAACGCAAGCGCAAAGAAGTTGCCAAGCACAGACAAAGTAAGAGAAGTTTTCGTAATTAAGGGCTGAGATACAGCAGAATTCAGAATTCAGAATTCTGAATTCTGAAGTCAAACAGGCTTTATACCTTGCTTTGAGACGCGAGCTTGTGTACTTCACCTTCCTTGAAATTCGCTGTAAATATGAATGAATTCCCTCATAGATTCTATGAGGGTTTTCCTTTTGTCTATTTTAAAATCACGAAACCTAAAGAAACGCTAAAATCAAGTCAGCCTTTGTATTGTAGCGGTTGTGTCCCACATCACTCAGAGTGCGGTTCACTGCATAAATCCTGATTGTCAACGTCCTTATCCTCAGCCTTGGGGAAACAAATTTTGCAACAGCTGTGGCGCACCGCTAGAGTTGTTAAACCGCTATGTTCCACTTCAGCCCTTGGGATCGGGAGGATTTGCTCAAATCTACACAGTTTGGGATGAAAAAACTCAAACAGAGAAAGTGTTGAAAGTATTGGTAGAAGATTCGCCCAAGGCACTGGAGTTATTTACCCAAGAGGCGGCAGTTTTATCCGGTTTGCACCATCCAGGTGTCCCCAGAGTTGATGCCGAAGGGTATTTTCAGATACAACTGTTTAACCCCAAACCGCACCAACTGCCTTGCCTGGTAATGGAAAAAATCAATGGGCAAACTTTAGAGGAAATATTAAAAAAGTTTCCCCAAGGGTGTCCAGAGAGTTTGGTTTTAAACTGGTTTGCCCAAGCAGTGCAGATTTTACAAGAATTACACAAACGTCAGATTCTTCACCGAGATATCAAACCTTCTAATTTAATGCTGGGTACATCTTCGTCATCTTTAACCCCGTCTCCAGGGCAAGCAGAGGGCGATCGCCTGGTGTTAATTGATTTTGGCGGAGCGAAACAATTTAGTGCCTCTAAGCTGCGTTCTGTGTCTAGTTCCACGCGATTATTTTCTTCTGGCTACAGTCCACCAGAACAAGTTACTGGAGGTATTGTTGGGCCAAGTGCCGATTTTTATGCTCTTGGTCGAACGATGATTGAACTACTAACAGGTAAGTACCCACTAGAGTTGGAAGATCGGCAAACGGGTAAATTGCAATGGCGAACTGCGGTGAATGTCAACCCGCAACTAGCAGATTTGCTGGATGAGATGGTGCAGGAGGATGTGCGATCGCGTCCAGCGAATGCAGCTATAATTCAAAAACGTTTGGCGAAGATTTCTCAACCATTACCGCCACCAGGGTTATTTGCCCAACTGCAAGACAACATTAAGCAAGCCTCAACGCAAGTTTCCCAGAGATTTACCCTGATAACACAAGCTATCGAACAAGTTTTAGCTAACTTTAGCCTAGCTCTCACCAAAACCGTTATTTTTATCGCTCAGACAATCATCAAAATTTTCCGAGCTTGTTTGGCGACGATTTGGGCGATGCTCCTCAGTAGTATAGGCGCTTGTTTTGGTGCGATCGCTGGTTTTATTTTGGCCTATCACACCAGCTTAGGGCCTCAGATTGTAGAATTTATTGGGAGTCAGCTAAATCAATTAGTACCAAATACTCAGCCCGTCTTTGGGGCAGATATTTTGGTGTTCGTCGCCGCAGGCTGGGGAACCGCATGGGGATTGACAGTATCTGGTTGTTTTGGTCAACGGCGGCGGTTTTTAGTGGCTTCTCTGATGGGCATAATTAGCTATGGCTTCGGGTGGTTAATTTTGCAATTAATCACCCCAAAAGATAGCGGCGAGGGCTTAATGGCAGTGATTTTAGTGGCAGTTTGCCTACTCACGTTGAGTTTAGGACTTCGCAGCCATCATGTAGTGTACGCTGTGTTCGCGGCCTTTGGCAGTGCGATCGGCTATGCACTTTTGATTCTTTTGAAGTTAGGTGCACCTCCAATTTTCCAATTTAGCAGTCAACCAGCCTGGTCAGAGTTACAGTTACCTCTAATTTTTTTTGGCTCTATAGGCTTCTTTATCAGCTTCTGGTTAGGAGTGAGTTATTACCTAATTGTCCCTGGACTGCGCCTTTTAGGATGGCGATGAAAAAGGCAGGGGGGCAGGGGAGTAGGGGGCAGGGGAAGAATTAATAACCAATGCCCAATGCCCAATGCCCAATGCCTAAAAACAAGATCCCCCTAGTCGTATTTTTATCGAGCTAGGGGGATCACATATTTGGTAGTCTATAATTGGTTCGGTATAGTTCCTTACGATTTGATTCTATAGCCTATATTTCCGTTTGAGTAGTCTTACTATTAGAATTTATAGTATTTTTACAGCTTCTTAATCAATGCTTCATCCCTGTACTTCCTTAGAGAAGCAGTATATGTAAGGATGACAGTACGTGATGTTCGTAACTTGTCATTTTTGTAAATATCAGTAAAAAATATGAAACTTAAGATTATTGCCACCGTCTCCCTGTTAGCTTGTTTAGGGTTTGCAGAGCAGGCTCTTGCATTAAATCAGCTAGACTTGGATCAGTTGAAGGCAACAAGTGCCTGTCCTCGGTGTAATTTGAGTGGCGCTGACCTAACTAGGCTGAATCTAACTGGAGCAAATTTGCGAGGGGCTGACTTGAGCGGCGCTACATTATCTCAAGCTAATCTCACGAATGCCGATCTCACCGGTGCAAATTTAGAAGGTGCGATTCTGAATTCGGTAAATCTGAGTGGTGCTTCCTTAACAGGAGCAAATTTGAAATCAGCATCCCTGGAAAATGCTGATTTATCTTATGCCGGTTTTATCAGCGCCAATTTGGAAGCAACAAACTTAAAAAATGCAATATTGCAGTTTACTAATTTTCGAGGGGCTAACTACCGACTAACAACTCTGGCTAATGGTGTCGTCACCTCTGACAAACCCTATGGCTGGTCGTTAGAGCGTCAAAATCCCAGAGAATGTAACGAGTTTAAACCCGAAAATACTTTAGGCACAACTTGCTATTCAAAATAAACTGGGGCATTGGGCATTGGGAATGGGGCATTGGGCATGGGGCATGGGGCATTGGGCATTGGGCATGGGGCATGGGGAAGAGACAAGGTAGACAAGAAAAAAGAAAAGACTTGTTCAATAATTCCCCCTTGTCCCCTTGTCCCCTTGTCTCCCCTGCTCCCCTGCTCCCCTGCTCCCCTGCTCCCCTGCTCCCCTGCTTGTTCTTAACACTCCTTGTATAGCAAAAGCATTTTGTTTGTTAACAGTTCTTTATCATGGGAAAAAAGCCTAGCCTATAAATTAATTAAATCGATGCTTACCCATATAAAAGACTTAGCAGCAAAACTAGCGCCCCGCTTAATTGAAATTCGCCGCCACATCCACTCTCACCCAGAACTCAGCGGTCACGAGTACCAAACAGCAGCTTTTGTAGCTGGTGTTTTGTCTTCCAGTGGACTGCACGTACAAGAAGGAGTTGGCAAAACGGGTGTCATTGGAGAACTTCAAGGCACTGGCCAAAATGACCGTTTATTGGCAATTCGCACTGATATGGATGCCTTGCCAATTCAAGAGGGCACTAATTTGGAATATGCCTCTCGTGCAGATGGGATTATGCACGCTTGCGGTCACGATGTCCACACCACTGTAGGGTTAGGAACGGCGATGGTGCTGTCCCAAATGGCTGAGGAATTAGGTGGAAAAGTGCGGTTTTTATTTCAGCCAGCCGAGGAAATTGCTCAAGGTGCAAGCTGGATGGTGAAAGATGGGGCGATGGAAAATGTCTCGGCTTTATTAGGGGTTCATGTTTTCCCTTCTATACCCGCAGGTTCTATTGGGGTGCGTTACGGGGCATTAACAGCCGCCGCTGATGATTTAGAGATTCTGATTATGGGAGAATCTGGACATGGGGCGCGTCCTCATGAGGCGATTGATGCGATTTGGATTGGTTGCCAAGTGATTACGGCACTGCAACAAGCTATCAGCCGGACACAAAATCCTTTACGTCCTGTAGTATTGAGTATAGGGAAATTTAATGGTGGCAGAGCGCCGAATGTAATTGCCGATAAAGTGCAGTTATTGGGAACTGTGCGATCGCTCCATCCTGAAACCCGTGCCCATCTCCCAAACTGGATTGAAAACATTGTATCTAATGTTTGCCATACCTACGGAGCAAAGTATCAAGTCAATTATCGCCAAGGTGTACCCAGCGTCCAAAATGATTACGCCCTGACGCAATTGTTACAATCAGCCGCAGAAGAAGCTTGGAGTAGCGATCGCGTTCAAGTACTACCCGAACCCTCCCTTGGCTCTGAAGATTTTTCTATTTATTTAGAACATGTCCCTGGTTCTATGTTTCGCTTGGGTGTAGGCTACAAAGAAAGAATCATTAACCACCCTTTACACCATCCCCAATTTGAAGTCGATGAATCTGCTATTATCACCGGGGTTGTAACTATGGCATACACAGCTTATAAATATTGTCAGCAAAATTTGTAAACAAAAACTCCCAGCAGATAAATGCTGGGAGTTTTTGTTTAACTAACCTTTTTAGCAGCTATAGAAAGCTCAAAAGCCTTCTACACATTGGATTCGCTAACAACACCTAATTTCTCTTGAATTTTGGTCTTAGCGGCTTTGAATTCAGTAGCCAGTTGCTCGCTTTCATCGCTGCTCAAGTTGTTACGAATGGCAGCAAACATTGTGCTTTCTTCTTGACGAATATGGTCGCCAACAGCTTCCATAAGCTGTGTAACTCGATCTTTGAATTCAGGTGACGAAGGGCTAATACCCTTAATTTGGTCTAACACCTGCTTCATTTCAGCTTGTTCATCAAACAGTTCTTGGGTGTTATCTTGACCGTAGAAAGGACGTACTCTTGTATAGACTACTTCCTCTTCAGCTTCAGCGTGGGCATTTAAATCCTTATAAATTTGACCGAAGTACTCTTGGATCTTCTGCGGATCGTCGCTTTGCAGTAGTTCGGTGAATAAGGTATTTACCTTGTTGTGATCGAGGCGGATGACATCTTGGATATTTAGATCCTTTTTGTCGCTGTTTTGGGTGACAGCACTACCTACTACACCACTAACTGCGGCCATAGCATCTTGAACACGTGCCCAAATTCCTTGATCTGCATCTTGTCCAGTGAGTTCGCGGACACCCAGAATTTCCAGAATGCCTTTAAGTTGCTCTTGGTGAGCGCGGTTTTCAAAGTTAATGGTATTTAATGGGCCGATCGCTAGCAACACATCAGCGCCAACTTTTTGAGCAGCTTTGTGAACTATCAAGCCACTCATTACTACTTGATGTTTCAGCAATTCATGCTGAGAAACTTTCTCATACAGGCTTAACTCAGAACCTTTGAACAATTCGCGAGCTTTTTCAATGAATTGTGTAACATTTTCTTTGGGTTCAGCCTGAATCCCATACTGACCAATTACAGTTTCTAAAATACCAAGGTTTTTTTCATCATCATTGATAAAATTTCGGATGCGATCGGCAATTTCAGCATCAAGCCCTTGCGTCAAAAGCGATTGTTCATTTTCGATGACCAACTGTTGCAGAGCTTTTAGACTTGCAAGTTTTACAGCAATAGCATTGCGTTTCGTATCATCTAAAGTAGTTACCATCCGTGTTCTCCTCGGCAAAGCGTTCATAATTCTTACTTGATATAACCTTGACACAGAGGTTAGGGAGATTCCATCTTTCTTTTGAGCGATCGCGCTCACAACTCTGGGTAGAGAAAAAAACTTTTCCTTAGAGAAAAATCGAAGCGATCGCTTCAATTTTTGATTGCCATCAAATTAAGCAGTTTAGTATGACATTCAAATTGAATAAATTACCTATTTGAAAGCAATTTCTATCTTGAGAATGACAATTAAGCTCAAAAAAACTACTTCTTATTCAAGAGGGCAAAATCGTAACCAGTTCCACTAGAGCAAGACTCGCAACGCTCAATTTTGACAAGCATTGCTTCTCCTTGACGCTCCCCGGATGCCGAAAACTGAATCATTCCGGTTGCTCCAGATGTTGAAAAATTGGGATTAGACAATACCCTTTGTAATCCTTCGCGGGTACTATCTTTTTTTAAACCAGCAATAATTGCTTGGAGTGCATCATAAGCTCCTGCTGTTCTCTGATTTACTTGAGCATTCCAAAGCTGAAAGGCATTTTTTGCAAAGGGGTTATCTTTATTAGCATCACGATGCCAATACACAGGTAATACCAGTCCTTCGAGATCCTTGCCATTTTGCAAAGTTGTAGCACTGTACATAGTTTCAGAAGCAAACAGTGGCTTTCTACCTTTAACTTCTTGTGCTACTTTGGTGGCAAAGTAGATATTTCTGATTGAAGGCATTAGTAAAAAGCCACTTGCATTTTCTGTTTCTATGGCTTTATCTACAAAAGCTTTAGGGTCAAAATTCTTATCTGCTAAATTGCAAGGCGTACTAATAACGTTGCTGCCATAATTTTTGATAGCTTGAGTGTACTTTTCTACAAGTATCTGATTTGATGAAGAGGTTGGATTATCTCTTGAATTACGAACATCGCCACAAATAGCAACATTCCTTGCTTGTCGAGCAATGTAGCGAGAATGAGTATCTACTAAATTATCATATAACGGATTTACGTGAAATAAGTAGTTATTTGTGGAACTATTAGGCTGACTATTTAATGTATTATTATCTAACTTTCCTGAATTTTCTGTTTGATTTGGTAGCTCGACGGGCAAGACTAAAACCAAACCTTTCTCTTTATATATTTCTGCGTTACGTCTAACACCCACAGCAGCTACAAGGCTTTTATCTTCAACTAATTCATTATCTAGGCGTGCAGAATCTTCTCTATTATCAGCACTTGCAATTACAATTTGCAATTTTTTACCATTAATTCCTCCTTGGGTATTAACTTCATTTTGAGCTTGAGCTACACCGCGTAAAATCTCTTCTGCTAAACTAGGGTCGAAGTTAATTGGTGCGACGATCGCAACTTTTATAGCTGATGAATTATCTCGCGCTATTTTGGCATTATTTAAATAAATTAAAGTTTCTGGATCGTTGCGATTATTTTTCAGAGAATCAGTAAACTTTTTAACAGCAGTAATGTAATCTTTTTCAGCAAAAGCTTTAACTCCATCTGTTTTTTCAGGGGATGTTTGCACTTTCACCAAAATCCTTGTACCCAAATTCATTAATGACGACTTATTTGTAAATGAAGATGAAGTTTGTGTGGGGTTTGATGGTGTTGTTACGATAGTAGAAGATACTTTGTTAATTAACCATAAAATAGCTGCTACCATTACCCCAGCCAGACCAAGAGAAATAAGCAATCTCAAGTTTTCTTTTTTATTTGTCATGAATAACTACCAATACTTACAAAATTTATTTTAAATAAAGAGATTTATGACAATTGAACAATACAAAAAACTAAAGATATTTAGCAATCAGGTTGTTGATTATTTCAGATACACCCACAATAATAATTGTCAATATACCTGCTAGAATAACTAGCAATCCTACAAGTAACAGCCCATTTAAACCAGCTTTGAAAAGATTATTAGTTAAAAGATTTCTGAAAATAAAGACAACGAGTAAATTGGCGATGATAGCAATAACAATTAAATAAGCTTTTTCTAGAAGGGGGCGAGATTGAATAAAGACTAATCCTCCTAAAATGAGCAACCACAATCCAGAGCTAATCCAAGTCGTTCCGAGAAAACTTATAAGTGCGATCGCTAAAAATGAACTACCCGATCCAGCTATTATTGCTCCAGATAATAATCTACTGTTAGATAATTGTGGTAGATATCGAGTTGATTGATGTTGATTTTGCGGTTGCGTCCTTGATGGTAAAGTAGGTGGAATAACTGTAGGAGGTGATGTATACCTTAGCGGTGGCAACTTTTTTAAGTCTTGTAAGACAGCCTGTGCAGATTGATAACGCTGTTCGTGATTTTCTTCTAGACACTTATTAAGAATTATCTCTAATTCTTGACTTATGGGTTGCGTTAAATGCTGCCGCCAACCAGAAGTCCAACCATAGCCTTGTTTCATCCACAAACTCGAAGGAGAGATATTGGTCAGCAGTTGAAAGCAAGTTATTCCTAAACTGTAGATATCACTAGACAGAAAAACTTTACCCGTTTGCATTTGCTCAACTGGTGCATAACCTAATGAACCAATAATTGTCCCGATCGTAGTGTTTGTAGGTTCCGTTTTTTGTTTTGCCACTCCAAAATCAATTAGTACTAACTTCCCATCATTTTGACGGCGAATAATATTTTCTGGTTTAATATCTCGGTGAATTACTTGTTGTTGATGTATGTATATCAGTACAGATAATAAATTCTTTAAAACATCTCGAATCTTGGCTTCATCAAAAACCCCTTGTTGTTTTAACTCTTGTAACAGATTTTGTCCTTCGATAAACTGCTGCACTAAATACAGATATTCAGCTTCCTTAAAATATGCATACAAATTGGGAATTTGGACATGTTCTCCTAGTTCTTTGAGACGTTTGGCCTCTCGTTCAAATAACTCAGTCGCTTTTTTATGTGCCTGACTACCCTGACTAGCATAAAATTGACTTAGAACCAGCTGCTTCACAACACATCGTTCATTAAGCTTGTCTATATCTTCGGCGATATATGTGCGTGCAAACCCTCCTCTGCCTAATGGTGTGATGATTCGGTAACGATTTCTCAATAGCGATACCAACTCTGTGCCACAATTGAGGCAGAAATTTGCCCCGTCAGGATTTTGGGGATTCTCGCAATTAGGATTTAGGCAGCAGACCATATAATTATCGCTGTCATTTTATTAGTTTTTAGGATATACCTTAAATTCTCTAGAAGCGTTACATTGTAAAGTCTCTACATAGATAATGACGTAGGCGTAGCCCGTCGTAGACATCGCTTCTTACTCTCGTAAACAATTGACCTGGCTCTACATTGCGATTGTTTTGCGTACACTGAATATTTTTGTAGATATACCCACCCCATTCTAGTCAATAAAAACCACGCTTGGCGATCGCTTCTCTATCGATCCCAAACACGAAATAACCTGACTTTTAGCAGCCAGGAACTTCATCTCTCTGGGACAAAGATCGCACTTTTCACCAAAGTATTTCAATGACTAAATTTCTCTATGCGAATCAACCGCAATTCTCAAAAGCAATACAGCCCTTCAGGTAACACCTGTTTGTCACAGAAGCTTTTTTATCCCACCAACGCCGTAATTACCACACATCTCGATTGTGGGGTTTACAAAACTCCCCGCAATTGTGACGATTACGCTAGAATTATTAAAGGTTCTTTACAGAATTTGCCGATCCTTCTCAATTCTGTTAAAACAGCCTAGCATTCAAATGTAAATCTTATAAACACCCTCTAGAGTTCACCAAAAGCTTCTATGACGCTCCCAATTCGCAACGTCGCCATTATCGCCCACGTTGACCACGGCAAAACCACGCTGGTTGACGCACTCCTCAAACAATCCGGCATTTTCCGCGAAGGCGAAGACGTTCCGGATTGCGTTATGGACTCCAACGCCCTAGAACGGGAACGGGGTATTACTATCCTGTCCAAAAATACAGCAGTTCGCTACAAAGAAACACTAATTAATATTGTTGACACTCCTGGACACGCTGACTTTGGTGGCGAAGTTGAACGGGTACTCGGCATGGTTGACGGATGTCTTCTGATTGTCGATGCCAATGAAGGCCCCATGCCCCAAACACGCTTCGTTCTGAAAAAAGCTTTGGAAAAAGGGCTGCGTCCCATCGTTGTGATCAACAAAATCGATCGCGGACAAGCTGACCCCCACGTTGCAGTTGATAAAGTCTTGGATCTGTTCTTGGAATTAGGGGCAGATGAAGACCAGTGTGATTTTCCTTATCTGTTCGCTTCCGGGATGGGAGGTTTTGCTAAGGAAACCTTGGAAGCAGAATCGGTAGACATGCAACCTTTATTTAACGCGATTCTAAAACACGTTCCATCACCAGTAGGCGATCGCAATAAACCTCTGCAATTACAAGTCACAACCCTAGATTATTCTGAATATCTGGGACGGATTATCATTGGCAGAATTCACAATGGTACTATCCGTTCAGGACAGCAAGCGGCTTTAGTCACAGAAAATGGCACCATCGTCAAAGGTAAAATTACCAAATTGATGGGCTTTGAAGGTTTGAAACGGGTGGAAATGGAAGAAGCAACCGCAGGTTATATTGTGGCGGTGGCTGGTTTCGCTGATGCTTACATTGGGGAAACGATTACTGACCCCAACGAACCCCAAGCTTTACCACTAATTAAAGTCGATGAACCAACCTTACAAATGACCTTCTGGGTGAATGATTCGCCCTTTGCGGGTCAAGAAGGTAAGTTGGTGACATCAAGACAAGTGCGCGATCGCCTTTTCCGCGAACTTGAAACCAACGTGGCTTTACGCGTTGAAGAAACCGATTCTCCCGATAAATTCCTTGTTTCCGGTCGTGGAGAACTCCATTTGGGTATCTTAATTGAAACCATGCGCCGGGAAGGATTCGAGTTTCAGGTATCTCAGCCACAGGTTATTTACCGCGAAGTCAACGGTCAACCTTGCGAACCTTACGAACTCTTAGTGTTAGACATTCCTGTTGATGCCGTGGGTAGCTGTATCGAACGCCTGGGACAACGTAAAGGCGAAATGCAAGATATGCAACCAGGTAGTGGCGATCGCACTCAGCTAGAGTTTGTCATTCCCGCCCGTGGTTTGATTGGTTTCCGGGGTGAATTCATGCGGATGACGCGTGGCGAAGGCATCATGAACCACAGCTTCTTAGATTACCGTCAACTGAGTGGCGACATTGAAGCCCGTAACAAAGGCGTTTTAATCTCATTTGAAGAAGGCGTTTCTACCTTCTACGCCATGAGGAACGCCGAAGATAGAGGAGCATTCTTTATTACTCCCGGTACAAAGGTTTACAGAGGCATGATTGTGGGCGAACACAATCGTCCGCAAGATTTGGAACTGAATATCTGTAAAACCAAGCAGTTGACCAACCACCGCGCTGCTGGTGGCGATGAATTAGTGCAACTGCAAGCACCAATAGACATGAGCCTAGAGCGTGCTTTGGAATACATCGGCCCCGATGAATTGGTGGAAGTTACACCCCAATCAATTCGTCTGCGGAAGATGTCGAAGAAGTTGGCAAAACGGTAAGTAAAGCAATAACTTAATTAATTTAGAAAGCCTGTATCCGCAGGCTTTTTTGTTTGCTAGGTGTGTAACAATCATTTTTTAAATGAATATAACAATGAATAGAAGTATAATAATGCCCGAAATGCCCGATGTTTATTACACATGAGCCAAAGTAAGCAGCACTTAAATCATCCTGTCTTAGTGCTTTTACACGTGTGCGATCGCGTGGTTTGATAACTATTCTCCAAGTTACTCTTGAGATAATAATGGCTCAAATGACTGGTAAGCCTCATAGTTCCGAAAATGTCGAGCATATAAATCAACAATATCCTCAGATGAATCAAAGTCATCATACAAAACTGAATTCACGTCTACTAATTGCTGCAAAGACCAAGTAATAGTTTCTTCATTTTCATTTGTATAGCTGACACTTTCATTTTTACCATGATTCAAAGCCTTTGCTTTTGCTTCCTCTAAAGAAGTGGCTTTAATCAAAACAAAGCTTTCTTGGTACAAAGGTTGATAATCAGGTTGATCTGAAGATGATTTGTAGAGAATTATAGCAATATAGAAGGATTCTGCTTTATTTGCACTTTTAGTTTCCATTTCATGTTATCTCTAGCTATTTTTTGAATCTATTATCATTCAATAACTTCCAAGCTTTTTTACCACTAGCCGATCTGCTTTTCTTGATGTCTTCTAAATAAGAGTTCAGAAACTCGCTCGGAAACTCCCGCCTAATCGATGCTTTTCGGCACACACTAATAAAAGTATCAGCAAACAAACTTAAGTTATCGTTGGCTTCACAACTAGCCCCTGGTCTAAATTGGCTTATTAGTAAGGATTGCTCAGATAAATTTGCATTGTTGTAATTATAGATTAAAGCCTGGGAGTGAGTAGCAATAGGTTGTACAAACAATCCCATAGTTAACAGACTGACCAGTGGTTTTTGCAGCATATAGTTGAAAAATAGCCCACTATTTCCCTTTTCATAAGATAGTAAATTAATATTACCGCCGAAACCAATTGCGTACCCAACGCCACAACCGACGCAACCAACGCCATAAATCACGACGGAAGACTACAGGCGTTTGTGGTTGAGAAAGACGCTCAATTGCATTGTTGCAATCTTGCAGATTAGCATCGAGTCCCATCGCCTGACAAAGTTCACGGGCATTACGATAAGCACCCAGCGCGTCTGATTCTCGATTAAGGTTTTCTAATGCCTCACCTAAATTAAACCATGCGATCGCTTCGCCATTGCGATCGCCGATTTGGCTGAATATATCCAAAGACTGCTGGCAGAAATCAATCGCCCGTTGGTATTCGCCCAAGCATAAGTAAGCATTGCCCAAATTGTTTAAGGTTTTGCCTTGGCTATTGCGATCGCCTATCTCCCTAGATATTTCCAAAGACTGCTGGTGGAACTCAATCGCCCGTTGGTACTGTCCCAGGGAGTTGTAAGCATTGCCCAAATTGCCTAAAGAAGCACCTTCGCCGTTGCGATCGCCTATCTCCTTAGAGATTTCCAAAGAGTGCTCGAAGAACTCAATCGCCCTTTGGTACTGTTCCAGAGAGTTGTAAGCATTACCTAAACAGATTAAGGAATTGCCTTCGCTATTGCGATCGCCTATCTCCCTAGAGATTTCTAAAGACTGCTGGCAGAACTCAATCGCCCGTTGGTACTGTCCCAGGGAGTTGTAAGCATTGCCCAAATTATTTAATAAATTACCTTCCCCATTGCGATTGCCTATCTCCCTTTTGATCTTCAAAGACTGCTGGAAGAACTCTATCGCCCGTTGGTGCTGTCCCAGAGAGTTGTAAGCATTGCCCAAACCCATTAAGGAATTACCTTCACTGTTGCGATCGCCTATCTCCCTAGATATTTCCAAAGACTGCTGGTAGAACTCAATCGCCCATTGGTACTGTCCCAGGGAGTGGTAAGCATTGCCCAAACCGATTAAGGAACTACCTTCGCCATTGCGATCGCCTATCTCCCTGGATATATCCAAAGACTGCTGGAAGAACTCTATCGCCCGTTGGTACTTTCCCAGAGAGTTGTAAGCATTGCTCAAATTGTTTAAGGAAATACCTTCGCCAAAGCGATCGCCAATTTCCCTTTTGATATCCAAAGACTGCTGATAGAACTCAATCGCTCGTTGGTACTGTCCCAGGGAGTGGTAAGCATTGCCCAAACCGATTAAGGAATTACCTTCGCCAAAGCGATCGCCAATCTCCCTTTTGATATCCAAAGACTGCTGGAAAAGCTCAATCGCCCGTTGGTACTTTCCCAGAGAGTTGTAAGCATTGCCCAAACCAATTAAAGAAGTACTTTCACCACTACGATCGCCAATGTCCCTTTTGATATCCAAAGACTGCTGCAAGAACTCAATCGCCTGTTGGTACTGTCCCAGAGAGTTGTAAGCATTGCTCAAATTGTTTAAGGAAGTACCTTCACCACTACGATCGCCTATTTCCCTAGATATCTCCAAAGACTGTTGGTAGAACTCAATTGCTTGTTGGTACTGTCCTAAGTAGCAGTAAGTATTGCCCAAACTGCCTAAAGAATTACCTTCGCCGTTGTGATCGCCAATCTCCCTAGATGTTTCCAAAGACTGCTGGTAGAACTCAATCGCTCGTTGGTACTGTCCCAAGTAGCAGTGAGCATTGCCCAATGAAATCAGAGAAGCCCGATAATTCCAGTTTTCTCTATCGCCACTTTCTGCCCATTTACTTACCAACTGCCCATATAATTCCACTTTATCTGTGTAATAACCCCGCAAGGTCAAAAAATCATCGCAAACCCAAAGCTCATCAAAAGCAGAGTTATAATCTTGCAACTGATAAAAGTGATGAAAGATTTCCAAGTATTCTTTAACATCATCTTTTGTTGTCCAGGGGGGTTGTTTAGCAAATGAGCGATAATAATCAATAGCTCGTTGATGCGCCTCTGTCTGATTACCAGCCTTATACCGCACATACTCCAACACCACGGGCTGAAATTCAAATCGCCGCTTCCCATTAAGCTTTTCTACCAACAAAGAACGCTTTACCAGATTCCTCAATTCTCTCTCAATCTCGGCTGCTGAACTTACCGGTAACATCGCCACTGCTGCGGCACTTTCAACCGCACCACGATAAACACTAATATTCAGCAATAAAGTCTTTTGCAATTCACTCAATCGCTCAAAACTGGCATCCAATACCAACACCATCCCTACATTTTCCAGGCGATGCACACCTACCACTTGGGGATCTGTCAACAACTGCCGCAAATTCCCTAAACCTAAATCTGCTAATCGTCTTAAATCCGCGTCTTGGGGATATTCTTCTTTTAATAAATCTGCTACTAATCTCAACAGCAAAGGATGCCCATCTACCAATTCGACAAAATCCCCTAAATCCCCGCGAATGCCTAACTCTGTTAACAGTGCTACTCCTTCTGCGACTTGTAAACCTTTCAGGGGTAGCCATGTAAATTTTGGTAATTCTGGTCTTTCCCTAGTGGTAACTATTACCTTACTATTACCGCCATATTCCACCCAAGCATTGAAAAAGTCGCCGTAGAATTGACTTTCCCACTGTCTATCTGGCTGTAATAAACTCTCCAGATTGTCAATAATGAGTAAATATTCCCCAGATCGCAAACACTTAACCAGCGCGTCCACTAATTGCGCTTCTTGTTCTGGAACCCGAAAGCCAAATTCACTGAGGACTTGGCGGGCTAAATCGTTAAAACCTGCCCCATTACTGACATCAGCCCAAAATCGCTTGGGGAAACCGGCAATTTCATCATAAATTTTCGTAGCCAGCATCGATTTACCTGTGCCACCGATGCCTTCTATACCAATTAAAAAGGTATTTTCATCAGTTAACCATTGCTGTATTTGGGCGATTTCTGCTGTTCTTCCTTGCCAGTAAGCCAAACTTTTACCGGGATTCCCTGCTTTGAGAACCCCTGGCGATTCTGGTGGAGAGATTTGTTGCAATCGCTCTAGTACTGGTTCTATTCGGTCAACAATAATTTTGACTTCGGCGGCATTTATCTGTCCTACTTGAGTTACCTTACTGTCACCGTAGGCAGTGAGATTCATTTCAATGTTGTTCGAGTTACTGGGGCTGGGTTCCTCTACCATTGCTTACAGTAGGTAAAAATTTTGCTTGATATTGTGGCTGTGAACTCGGAAGTTCCTGTTCAGAACTCGGCCGTTTCTGTTCAGAACTCGGCCGTTTCTGTTTAAAACTCGGCCGTTCCTGTTCAGAACTCGGCCGTTTCTGTTCAGAACTCGGCCGTTTCTGTTTAAAACTCGGCCGTTTCTGTTTAAAACTCGGCCGTTCCTGTTTAGAACTCGGCCCTTCCTGTTTAGAACTCGGCCGTTCCTGTTCAGAACTGGGCTGTTTCTGTTCGGAACTCAAAACATCAAAATTTTTAGTGTAGGCAGTACTCTATCCACCCTATTTAATTAAAAACTTACTTGGTTTGCGTCAATCTTTCCAACTTGCTTCACCGTACTTTGGTCGTAAGCATTAGCACTGACCTGAATATTGTCTCCGGGTTGGTCAGTCGATGCTTGTAAAATTTTAGCTATTTCCTCTGCAAGTGCTGTATCCGCTTCTAAAATCTTCTTAAGTTGCACTCGCAAACTTGCTTGTAAATCTTCATCTTCTGGCTTTTGTGCCACATCCGTTGCTGCTTCCTTCGCTGCTTCCTTAGCCTCTACTTTGGGATGTAACTTAGCCCAAATAGCTTTGGCTTTATTCCAAACATCCTCACCTACTTTTTGAGATGCCCCTTCTACAGCTTTATTGCCCACATTCAACAGAAATGGCAGACAAGGAGCGAGAAATTTAACGAGTAAAGCTATATCCATTGGTTTATGATGTCTATCTCAGAAATGTACATTTTTACTAAGTATATTAACGCTTCTTCCCTTATCACCTTGAAGCGAAATTTAGCCCAATAATCGCTGCCACGTTAGTTCTTTTGTCGCTTCATCCCAATGCCAGCGTAATAAATTAGCGGGTTGACTCTTGGCAATTCCAGATAAACCAATCGCTCGTCTAGGTGCATCCGTAGCTAGTAAAATGGCAGTCTCCACATCACAAATTCCCCATTTCACCAAATTCTGCACTCCCACTAATAAGGGTAAAGTCGTCCCCGATAAAGTGCCATCGGCTAGTCGTGCCGTACCGTTTTTAACTTCAATTTCCCGACTGTCCCAAGGATACACGCCATCGGGTAGCCCCAGAGGTGAAAGGGCATCACTGACGAGGAACAGCCCTTTTTCTTCATAGCTAGCGCGAAGTAATATTTGCAGCATCGTGGGCGAGACGTGTTCGCCATCAGCAATAAAACCACACATTACATCAGAATGGGTAATTGCTGCCCCTAATAATCCTGGTTCGCGGTGATGCAATGGCGGCATGGCATTGAAAGCATGAGTTACCATCGTTGCACCGAGTTCAAAAGCAAGTTGCGCTTGGGCTGATGTCGCCTGAGAATGTCCTAAACTAACGGTAATTCCCAAAGAACGCAAATATGGAATTACTTCACCAGTGGGATCTAATTCCGGCGCTAAGGTGATGACTTTTACGACGTGGGCATAATCTCCCAAAACCCGCTTTACCTCGTCAATTGTTAAAGGTAACAAGTACTCTGCTGGGTGTGCGCCGCGCTTATGGTAATTCAAACATGGGCCTTCTAAATGGACTCCGAGAATCTTGGCACCAGCTTGTTGACAGGGGATAATATCAGCAATCACAGCAAGCGATCGCTGAATCTTTTCTACTGAAGTTGTCACAAGTGTCGGTAAAAATCCATCTACCCCGACATCCCACAAAAATTGCGTTATTTTCTGGAGTACATGAGCATTTTCAGCCGTTAAATCAGGAAATGCCAAACCCAACGCACCGTTAATTTGTAAATCAACGCCACCCAATGAAATCCAGTCACCTGCAACATCGATCGCAGATGCACAGATGTCTTTCCCGACTGTATCCATTGGCAAGATTTGCTCAATTATGCCCTCTTGATCGACCAAGAGCATCTGCAAATCTTTGTAACCAGTCACTCTAGCATTGATAATATCTACAGGATTTTGTGTTGCTTGGGTCATCACACTGAGGAGAAGATAGCTAAATCTCTCCGATTTTAGATGAAACAACCGACGATTAATCCAAAATCCAAAATCCAAAATCCAAAATTCTATGGCTCCCCTAGTTGGTATTATCATGGGCAGCGATTCCGATTTGCCCACTATGAAAGATGCGATCGCAGTTTGTGAAGAATTTGGCATTGAGAGCGAAGTAGCGATCGTTTCGGCTCACCGTACCCCAGAACGTATGGTGCAATATGCTCAACTTGCACACCAACGGGGTATTAAGGTAATTATTGCTGGCGCCGGTGGTGCTGCCCATCTACCTGGAATGGTAGCGTCTTTAACTCCCCTTCCTGTGATCGGTGTTCCTGTACCCACTCGGAACTTACAAGGTGTAGATTCTTTGTATTCTATTTTACAGATGCCTGGTGGTATTCCTGTGGCAACAGTAGCGATCGGTAATGCCAAAAATGCTGGTCTTTTAGCAATACAAATCCTCGCAACTCATCAACCAGAATTGTTAGAAAAAGTGCAACAATATCGCCAAACCTTATGTGACTCAGTAATTGCAAAGCAAGCAAAATTAGAACAATTAGGCTATGAGCAATATTTACAGCAGATGTTTTAATAAATATTAATACCAGAGCAGCAGGGAAAATGAGGGAGACAAGGGGGACAAGAGGACAAGAGGGAATTATTGAACAAATCTCTCCCTTGTCTTCCCCCTCTTCCTTGTCTACCTTGTCTCTTTTCAATGCCCAATGCCCAATGACAAATGACAAATGACAAATGACAAATGACAAACCAAACTATTCAGATTGTTGCCCGTATTATTGCTTTGCCTAACAAAGTAGAAGAACTAAAAGCTGTACTATTGGAACTTATTGAGCCAACCCGTCAGGAGGCAGGTGCGATTAAGTATGAACTTTTGCAAAACCAATACGATCCAACAGACTTTACTTTTGTAGAAGAGTGGGCTTCTCATGAAGCCTTGAATACTCATCTAGATTCACCCCATTTCCAAGCGGCAGCAGCTAAACTCGAAGGTTTAGTGACTGCTGCACCAGATATCCGCCGCTACAATCTTTTGGCATAGTGTCATCATGCTAACTAAAAGCAGACTCTTTATTTTTGGAGATCGTTTGGAACATCTCAGCCTTAAATTCTAAGATTGAAGCGATCGCTCCAGAATCAATGCAGTATTCTGAAGTATCTTGATCCTGAGACCTTAGTCAAAAATTGAGAGCTAATGTGCCAATTGCTCGGAATGAATTGCAATGTTCCAACGGATATTTGCTTTTCTTTTGAAGGGTTTTCTGCACGGGGAGGAAAAACCGATGACCATCGCGATGGTTGGGGCATTGCTTTCTTTGAAGGAAAGGGATGTCGAATGTTTTTAGACGCTCAACCTTCTGTTGCTTCTCCGGTAGCGGAGTTTGTGCGGAGTTATCCCATCCACTCAACCCACGTCATAGCCCATATCCGCAAAGCTACTCAGGGTGAAATTGCCCTACACAATTGCCATCCTTTCCGCAGAGAATTGTGGGGTCAGTATTGGGTGTTTGCCCACAACGGTAATTTGCCAGATTTCGATCCAGAAAATTTGGGCTTTTATCAAGCCGTAGGTGATACCGATAGTGAAAAAGCATTCTGTACGATCCTAGAAACATTGCGATCGCGCTTTCCTAAAGGTAAGCCCGATATCAAGGAATTGTATTTTGTGCTGCAAGAAATTACTGCTGTAATTGCGACAGTAGGTATATTTAATTACTTATTATCAGATGGAGAACACTTTTTTGCTTATTGCTCAACTAATCTCAGCTACATTATTCGCCAAGCGCCCTTTGCTGCTGCTCATTTAATTGACCAAGACATGACCGTAGATTTTCGGGAAGTGACTACTGAACGCGATCGCGTCGCTGTCATTGCTACCACACCCCTGACTGACAATGAAGTTTGGACACAAATTCAACCAGGGGAATTACTAGTTTTTCAGGACGGGCTACCCCTGAAAGATGGATTCAGTTAATCATAAATATTTGTTCAATTTTTCCCATTTAGATAATTTCTAAATGGGTTTTGTTTTTGATGCTATTTATATTGCAATATATCCGGTTCATCAAGCAATCAAATCCTAATGTAGAGACGCGATTTATCGCGCATTGAAAGACCAATCATCTATACCAATAACCCTCGATCGCACAGTATTGGATGTGGCTCACTGTTGTAATTTATCAATTTATATAAAGTCCCCCAACTTAGTTGTTAACAATATATAAAATCTACCATTTATGTTGGTATAAAATTATAAGTTTACACGGAATTATATTTATATTAATATAATTTCAAAAAGCTGTATTCCTTTCATACTAAAGGCTTTAGATATCTTTTATCTACTGCAAGCATTCTGTAAAAAAATGTATTGATAACAACATAAAGATCGAATCTCTAATGAATGCTACCCAATTACTTTTACTCATCGCAGTTTTCTTTCTCACAAGTGTTATAAGTGTCATTACAGGAAGCACTTCTTTAATTACCGTCCCTGTAATGTTTCAATTGAGCATTGAACCGCGTATTGCTCTTGCCACTAATATGCTGGCATTAACTTTTATGAGTGTTGGTGGTACATTGCCTTTTATTGGTAAAAAAGTAATTGACCGCAGTCGCTTGCCAATAATGATTTTATTAACACTTTTAGGCTCAATTATTGGTGCATTACTTGTTTTAGTTGTACCTTCAAAATCGATGCCTCTGATTATCTCGATTTTGATGATTGTAGTTACCGTCTTTTCAATCACCAATCGGAATGCTGGAATCGTTTCAAAAATAGGGAAACCATCACCAATAGCAGAAATTGTTGGATATGTGGCAACTTTTGTGCTTGGTGTTTATGGTGGTTTTTTTAGTGGTGGCTATGTCACTATGCTCACAGCAGCTTATGTCAGTCTATTTCGGATGACATTTGTGCAGGCGATCGCAAACACAAAATTTATCAACATTTTTTCTTCACTGATTGCCACTATTATTTTCTTTACACAGGGAATAGTTGATTACCAACTAGGTATTATTCTGAGTATTACTATGTTCATTGGTGGAGTTGTTGGATCGCGGGTTGCTCTCAGACTTAGTAACCTCTGGTTGCGCCGTATATTTCTCACTACAGTAATTTCTCTTGCACTCAAGACGTTATTTGATTTTGTTGCACTGCGTTGAGCGAAGTCGATATCTACGATGGTCACTGAGCTTGTCGAAGTGCGGACTACGCCTACGCTAGATTAGCTATTCTCTAGCAAGTTGCTTGATGCACCAGATAGTTGATTGCGATGCCTACAACGGGCCGCGCCTATGCAATTTGATAGTTGAAAGTAAAAGCATTTTTAATTTTTTACAGAACTGGTAAAATCACCATGTTCTTGATAAAGAATATGAGGTTTTTTGGTGTTTGCAACTAGATACATGGAATCATCCAGTATGATAAACACTATATAACTGTATTCCCATCAGTTATTTGTAGATTATTTAGTGGAGGAAATAGAATGAGTTTGTGGCAACGCCTACTGAAAAGGTTACAAGCGATGCCGAAGGCGGGCTACGCCTACGCGTTCAATAGAACGTATCGGTTCAGACTAAATTCGCTCAAAAGCTTTGTATCACTCTTTTTAGTAGGTACTGTATTGAGTGTAGCCCTTGCTGCCTGCTCTGGTGGAGAAACTGGGAGTACTTCTTCCTCTGAAACCCCTGCTGCTAATGCTACTCCTGTGGCTGCAAGCAAAGATAATGTTGAACTAACTTTAGTTTCCTTTGCTGTCACCAAAGCCGCTCACGAAGCAATTATTCCTAAGTTTGTAGAACAGTGGAAAAAAGATCGTAATCAAACTGTCGTCTTCAAGCAAAGCTATGGTGGTTCTGGTTCCCAAACTCGCGCTGTTATTGATGGTTTGGAAGCAGATGTTGTTCACTTAGCATTAGCTGGAGACACCACAAAGATTGAGAAGGCTGGATTGATTCAGCCGGGATGGGAGAAAGAAGTTCCCAACAATGGTATTGTCTCCAAATCTGTTGCAGCAATAGTCACTCGTTCCGGCAATCCTAAAGGCATCAAAAACTGGCAAGATTTAGCCAAAGACGGTGTGAAATTGATTACTGCTAACCCCAAAACTTCCGGTGGTGCTAAGTGGAATTTCTTAGCACTATGGGATTCTGTAATTAAAACAGGTGGCGATGAGGCGAAAGCTACTGAATTTGTGACTAAAGTTTACAAAAATGTGCCAATCTTGCCTAAAGATGCGCGGGAAGCTACTGATACATTCGCCAAGCAAGGGCAGGGAGATGTCTTAATCAACTACGAAAACGAAGTTCTTTTGGCACAACAAAAGGGCGAGAAGGTTGACTATGTCGTTCCCGATGTAAATATATCCATTGACAATCCGATCGCTGTGGTAGATAAAAACGTCGATAAGCACGGAACCCGCGAAGTTGCTGAAGGTTTTGTGAAATACCTCTATAGCCCAGAAGCACAGCAAGAGTTTGTCAAATTAGGATTCCGTCCTGTGGATGAGACTTTAGCTCAAACCAAGGAAGTCACTGACAAATTTCCCAAGCTGAAAACTCTGGGTACAGTTGCAGACTTGGGCGGTTGGGAAGCAATCGATCAGAAGTTCTTCGCAGATGGGGGCGTGTTTGACAAGATTCAAGGCAAAAAATAATTCGTAATTCGTAATACTCGCTGCGAGAAGCAAGCTACGTAATTCGTAATTCTGACTCCACAACTTTCTTTTCTCCAGAATTAAAAATAGTTGGTCTGTGGTTGAATTACGTTAGCGTAGCGGTAGCGAGTCCGCGTACTCTGTAAGAGTTGCAAGCTACGCTTTTAGCGTCTCGTAGAGAGCGTCATTAGCAATTACGAACACTGGCAAAAAGCTCCTTGTGAATTTTAAATTTTGAATTTTTCACTATGACATCTGTATCTCCTTCTGTGGAAGTTGAACGCAAAACGCCATTCTGGAAGGGATTGGGACGAGTTCCTTGGACTTGGCGAATCACCATTGCATACCTGACGGTGATGTTGTTTGTCCCCATAGCTGCCATGTTTCTGAAAGCAGCTACAGAACCTCCATCTAGGTTTTGGGCGATCGCAACCAGTGATATCGCACTAGCAACATACAACGTAACTTTTGTGACGGCAATATTTGCTGCCTTACTCAATGGCGTATTTGGAACTCTGATTGCTTGGGTTCTGGTTCGCTACGACTTTCCCTTCAAGCGCTTGATTGATGCCACAGTGGATTTACCCTTTGCACTACCAACTGCCGTAGCAGGGCTAACCTTGGCAACAGTTTACAGTGATAACGGCTGGCTAGGTTCGCTACTAGCACCACTGGGAATAAAGGTATCTTTTACCCGCACAGGAGTAGCGGTAGCAATGATATTTATCTCACTACCTTTTATCGTGAGAACTGTGCAACCCGTGCTTCAGGAAATGGAACATGAAATTGAAGAAGCCGCCTGGTGTCTGGGTGCTTCTCAATGGCAGACCTTCTGGAAAGTGATTTTGCCACCTTTATTTCCCACGATTTTGACTGGTGTTGCCTTGGGTTTCTCCCGTGCAGTTGGGGAATATGGGTCAACTGTGATTATCTCTTCCAATACGCCCTATCAAGATTTGATCGCACCTGTACTGATTTTCCAACGGCTAGAGCAGTATGACTATTCTGGTGCAACAGTAATTGGCATAGTTTTACTATCAATTTCGTTGGTACTGTTATTGGCAATTAATTTCTTACAAGCATGGGCAAGGCGATATGACAGTAGATAAGCCAAGTTTTCACTCATCTGCATCTGAGACACATACGGCCAAGCCAAAAGAGCAGAAGAGTTGGGTGCCAATAGTTTTAATTGGGATAGCGATCGCTTATTTAGCCCTAGTTCAATATATCCCGGCAATTAACGTTTTTGTCCAAGCCTTTAGTAAGGGTGTTGGGCCGTTTCTATCCAACCTGACGCGACCAGCTTTTATCCATGCAGCTTGGCTGACACTGTTATTAGCTGTGATTTCTCTACCTTTAAATACGGTATTTGGTTTATGTGCAGCTTGGGCGATCGCTCGCAATAAATTTCCTGGACGCGCCGTAGTTTTGAGCATTATCGATCTGCCCTTTTCGATTTCGCCCGTAGTTGCAGGGTTAATGATTGTGCTACTTTACGGCCGGAATGGGTGGTTTGGCCCTTGGCTCCAGGCTCATGATATCAAGATTATCTTTGCCTTTCCAGGTATGGTACTGGCTACAGCCTTTGTGAGTATGCCCTTTGTGGCACGGGAAGTGATTCCGGTTTTAGAAGAGTTTGGTAAGGATCAAGAAGAAGCTGCTAGAACTCTAGGTGCGAAAGATTGGCAGATATTTTTGCGCGTCACCCTACCTAGTATCCGTTGGGGTTTACTCTACGGTTTAATTTTGACCAATGCCAGAGCAATGGGTGAATTCGGAGCGGTTTCAGTGGTATCTGGCAACATTGCTGACCAAACCCAAAGCCTACCACTGTTTGTAGAAGACGCTTACAAACAATACGAAACTGAAGCGGCTTTCTCTGCGGCTGTACTGTTAGCGTTGTTAGCAGTAGTAACCTTGGTGCTGAAGGAGATTCTAGAACGGAAAACCCGCATTAAAAATGTTGAATAGAAAAATCAAGCAATTATAGTTATCTTTTGAATAAGATACAAGCAAATCATGGGACATGGTACGATCTACCTAGTACCTATCAGTAAATTACCGTTAGGGTTAAAAGTAGTTCTGTACCAATCCCGATTAGGGATTGAAATAACTCAGATATGGCTACTGACAATACACTTACCAATAAACGGATTCGACTTAGAATTCCTAAAGATTATCACCAGGAACCTGTTATTTCTCGCCTGGTGTCTGACTACGGACTGATTGTGAATATCACAGCAGCGATTTTGGGAGCCAATGCTGTCGGAGATGGTTGGTTTGACCTTGAACTACAAGGAACAGATGCACAAATTCAAAGCGGGTTAACTTATCTCCGCGATTTGGAATTGGAAGTCTGGGATGATACTAAAGCAAGCGATTGGTAAGGATTATAGCAACACAAACAGTTTATTTATCTGGTTTTAAGAGAATTGCAACCTGCAGATCCCCGACTTCGTAAAAGTTGTCGGGGATCTTGTTTCTCATGAATAATTCAGAATTGCTGTAGTGGCTTTTTTACAAAAGGGTATACCAAATACCGTTATCATTTTGACGTAAAATCCGGTATCTTCCCTCAAGAAATTCTAGCATTCTGGGAAAATTTTTGTTGATAGTAGGCTGCTGAATATAATCAATAAAGATATAAGGAGGCTTAGATGAATCTAACTCTTCTAGAAGTTTTGTCCATTGCTCAGGCAGGAAATATTCAAGTGCCCAACCACGTAGCGATGTTGCCTGAGTCCGATTGGAGAAGTAGTAAATAGATGGATCGCCAGCTACATAAATCTTACCAGGAAGACTTCCTGGTTGGGAGATAAATTTAGCCTCTGAACGAAGAGATGGATATTTTTCTCTAAAAACAGTCTGATATTTTAATCGTGTATCTTCAGTTAAAGCAAAGTTATTATTAGCCAGAACAATGCTCTTTTTTATCAGAGTGTGCGATAAAGGGAAGAAAAACAAAAATATCAGCAGGATTGCCGTAAATGGGGAACTCAATTTTCTTAAAGACTCCCATAAAACATCTAATCCTTTAGTTGCTAAAACACCTAAAGGTACAAACAATAGTAAATAATGGTATTCCCAAAATGCCCCACGTTGTAGAACAATCACACCCCAAGCAAATATACACCAAATCACAAGTAGCAAAGTCAATATATTCTTAGACTTACGCAATGATACATCTACTGCAACAGTAGCAGCTAAAATTAGAGGGTAAAAATTATTTAAGAACCATTTGATTCCTGCAAAAAGCCCACTTGGGTTAAATTGGGAATTAGCAACAATCCGAGGTGGATATAAAAAAAATGTCTGATACAAAATTGGTAAACTATTAAACCAGGCAAAATAGCTAACAATACATAAAATAGGAAATATAATCCCCATAAAAATGGGAATAAAGATTTCTACAAATACTTTTGGAATTGGCTGCCGTTTGATCAGTAAAGAATATATCAAAATAGTTAGCCAAAAGGAAAGTAATATTAGTAAAAGTATTAATTTAAATGTGATAACGATTCCACCAATAAAGCCTGATAGTAAAAGTATAAAAAATGCTTTTCTACCTTCATATTTAAAAGATTGAGAAGTTAACCAAACACAAGTAAATAAAGGCAAACTAACCAATGCTTCCACTTGAGTCAGATGCCAAGGCTGTGAAACAGTATAGTAAACGCCAACCGTTAACAAAGGTACTAGACTTGCGATTATCGGATGCTGAAAATAGCTTTTGAGACTTAGCAACAATACTATAGACAGAAACACCATATAAATAAGTTCAAAGAGATGGATACCAATCTCATTAAAACCAAATAAAGTTCCTGCTAAAAAGTAAAAGCAAAAAATTCCTGGTTGCTTCACATCCCAAAAATCACGATAGAGTAATTTTCCTTGTTGCATCTCCAAAGCACCAAGCCTAAAAAATGCTTGATCTCCGTCAAATGGAAAAGGTAAATGTATAAGACCAATAATCACAATCCCAATCAAAACGAGAAAGTCAATTTTATTTAATTTAGTAATATTAATCATCAAACTTTATAATCAAAAGTTAACCGACTATCTTATGCTGATTAATATCCTAACAGGGTAAAGAACAAGGTAATTTTAGGATATGAATTTAAAGTTTAAAGTTTTCGCGATCGCGTCAGCACTGACCAGTCAGTTTATTAATAATTAACTCAAGTACAAACTAAGTCCTACATAGTTGCGTGTGGCTCGCTCATGTCGTTCAAGAGGTTTGTTTTCGTCCTTATCGATGGCTTTAATTTAACTAAGTACTCAGAGATTTGGTAAGCGTTCAGTTTTGATTCCAAGATAATGACGATATCAGTGAAGAGACAGATGAAATAAATTCCCAATTCGTTTATTGTCAAGTACTCTACATACATTGCTCCTAACTTACGTTAATTTGCTGATTGCTTTTTTACGGCTTTTGTGATACCTTCCTGTAGATAACAACCAAATACATTAAACCTGTAGATTTACCGTAGTTTAATAAAAAGCCAGAAATATGAAAATTTCTATCAGGCTGATATTCAACCACACACAGTTGAATTGTAGGGGCACGGCATTAACAAGATTCTCTGCCGAACCCAAAAATTGCGTAGCACTTCGGCATGGTTCGACTCCCTTCCCTGCGGAACACTACGCGAACGACTGCGCTCAGGAGCCGCTCACCAGCCGTGTTACCACCGTAGGCATGGCGATGGGAAATTAATCTGATGTCTCAGAGTAAATCTGTAGAACCCGCTTCAGTCCACAGTCGAATTCTCGTGCCTCAACGGTATAACAGGCAACCTGTAATTTCTCGACTGGTGTCTCGTTATGATTTAACCGTCAATATTAAAGCTGCATCCCTGACATCCGACAGTGACAGCGATGGCTGGTTTGATTTGGAACTTTCAGGAAATCCTCAAAAACTGACAAATAGCTTATCTTACTTGCAAGGATTGGGAGTGAATTTGCTGCAACTAGCGATCGCTAACCAAATTCAACCCAACCAGCACACTCTACCTTTCCCAAATTCAGCTAGCAAATTGAGTCCCAAAGACTCTGCATGGCTGACAAATAAATGGCAAGAACAATTCCAGCAATGGATTTCTCTGGGTCAAACCAATCGATTGCGCTTGCAACTGTGTATCTTAAAATCTTATTACCAAGAACCAGTAATTTCCGAGTTAGTTTCTCGTTATGGACTAACAGTCAATATTACCAGTGCTATACTTCAACCCAATACCCAAGATGACGGCTGGTTTGACTTGGATTTGTGGGGAAGAACAAAGCAACTCTACTCTAGCTTGAGTTATTTAGAAAAACTGGGACTACCGATTTGGCTAGATTTGTCTAGCGTTTATAGCGATGTCTACGACGGGCTACGCCTACGCTAATTAATAAAATCATCACTATTCAATGTCAGCACTAAATAACCAAAAAACCAATTCCCAAAATAGATTATCACTGCTTTCTTCAGTTTCTGAAAAAAGCCAAGTCACTCAGATTCGTCTGCGGATACATATTTCCAAATGCTATCTGCAAGCGCCCGTGATTTCGCAGTTAATTTCTACCTACGGTCTGGTAGTTAATATTACCAAAGCTGTGCTACAACCAAATACAGAAGGATGCTTTGACATTGAACTACGGGGAACAGTGCCACAAATTTCTAGCGGTTTAGCTTACCTAGAATCCTTGAATCTTAGAATTGTGGGCAAGCCGAATGCTGACGGCGATAGCTGGTCTTACTGAAATAATTTAAATTTCATAGTACCAAATTTCTTCTTCTCGCAACACAATTCGATGTAGGGAGAGGCGATCGATCAAGCCTTCTTGCTCAAACTGCCCAAGAACACGAGTGATCGTAACACGAGTTGAACCGAGCATTTCCGCCAGGTCTTCATGAGTCAGACGCATATCTATTAAACGTCCCTTCTCAACTTCCGAACCAAACTTTTTGGATAACCATGCCAATAGCTTGATAAGCATAGTATCCACTTTTTTATGGCTACGAATGATCATCAATTCTTGAGCCTGTTGGATATGGGCAAGTAGAGTTTCTGTTAGTTCAGTCCACTCTTCTAGAGGTAAAACTGTTGCCTCCACTTTAGTTAGGCATTCCATCTGATAAGGTTCTAATTTTGACAACCTTTTACCAACGACATCCCCAGGGCCCCACAATCCCAGAGCAACAGTTGTACCATCTTCCAGATAGCTAAAAGTTCTCACAAAACCCGTTTCAATCTTCCAAAGGTCGTTATGATGCTCTGGCAGAAATGACCTACGGGCAAAAAGTTGCTTAGTATTGTTACTGCTTGAACTAGATACGCTTGTGTACAAAGACACCATATATATAAAACTATTCTCCGATAAATTAACCGTAGTATTATATTTATATCAGGTTATAAGAACCTATGGATATTTTAAAGAGGAGAGCAGGGGAGGAGGGAGACAAGGGGACAAGGCGGACAAGGGGACAAGGCGGACAAGGGGAAATTATTGAACAAGTCTCTCCCAAGTCTCCCCCCTCTTCCTTGTCTACCTTGTCTCTTCTCAATGCCCAATGCCCCATTCCCAAAATTAAATTCCCGCACCATCAAGAAAATCTTCAATCATCCCATCAGAGTTTTTGCTCTTAGGGTTGTCAGTTAATTCGTCGCCAAGCTCAGTTGGGGACAAACTTGATTGTTCCAACTGCTCGAACTGTTTCTCTAGAGACTTGACGCGTTCAAATAAAGCGCGGATGACTTCAGCTTCTACGTCGCGTACTTTATCATGATCCAAAACGTTGCTATTTAAGTTGTTCTGACGAGTTACGCGCCCTGGAATCCCAACTACTGTAGTGTTACTGGGGACATCTCGTAGTACTACAGAACCGGCTCCGATACGGACGCGATCGCCAATTTGAATATTTCCCAATACTTTTGCACCTGCTCCCACAACCACATGAGAACCTAAAGTTGGATGGCGTTTGCCGCTTTCTTTCCCAGTCCCGCCAAGGGTGACACCTTGATAAATCAGAGCATAGTCACCTACGATCGCAGTCTCGCCAATCACAACTCCCATACCGTGGTCAATAAACACTCCCTGACCAATTAATGCCCCAGGATGGATTTCAATTCCGGTTAAAAACCTACTAAGATGAGAGATGAATCTTGGTATAAAGGGAATTCCAATTTTATACAGCCAGTGCGCCAATCGATGAAACACTAGAGCTTGCAGTCCAGGGTAACAAAACAATACTTCTAGCCAGTTACGGGCTGCTGGATCGCGCTCAAAAATGGTTCGCAAATCAGTTATTAGCATACTCTGTTGAGATTTTTGTTGGTAGGTGAGGCTCTGAAAACAGAAACTCAGGATGATTCCCAAAAAAAAGATCGAGTCCTTATATTGGGAATTGTGTAATATCTAAATCTACGGTAAGTCGATAGAGTATAGTGTTTTTGTGGGTAATAAGTGGGATGTTATCACATTCCACAGTTGAAAAAAATTAATTTCGCATAAACTGCGATAAGTCCCCCAATTCACCGTAGTATATTGAGTACAGTGTTGAATAGCCAAAACTACGCTCTCTTGGATCTGTCTTCCAAAGTGGAATACGCGCTGCTGGCACTATTAGAACTGGCAAGCCACCACGGAAAAAAACTTCCTTTAACCATGAGCGAGATTACTGCCAAACAACCCATACCTGAGCGCTATCTGGAACAAATTTTGACCAACCTCCGGCGTGCTGGTGTGGTGCAGAGCCAACGCGGCTCTAAAGGAGGTTTCGTTTTAGTTCGGGAACCTTGGCAGATTACAATACTTGAAATTGTCACTTTGGTTGAAGGTGAGCGGAAAGAGAAAGATACCTCTAACTCTCCGACTCTGGAAAAGACTCTAGTTTATGAAGTTTGGGAGCAAGCTAACGCTGCCTCAATAGAAGTTTTGGGTCGTTATACACTCCAAGACTTGTGCGAGGAAAGAGAAACTCGCGCCCAGCAGAGTCCAATGTATTATATTTAGACACGACGGAGTACCCACATGCGGATAGCGAAAGATATCACAGAGTTAATCGGCCGAACTCCTTTAGTTCAATTAAACAAGATTCCCCAAGCGTCAGGAGCGGTTGCTCGGATTGTGGTGAAGCTAGAAAGCATGAATCCAGCATCTTCTGTGAAAGACCGGATTGGCGGGAGTATGGTGGAAACGGCAGAAGAAGCAGGCTTGATTCACCCTGGAAAAACTATTTTAGTAGAGCCGACTTCTGGAAATACAGGAATTGCGCTAGCGATGGTAGCAGCTGCCAAGGGCTACCATCTCATTCTAACGATGCCTGACACAATGAGCCACGAAAGACGATCCATGCTCAAAGCTTATGGCGCTCAACTAGAGTTAACGCCAGGGGTAGAAGGGATGCGAGGAGCGATCGCTCATGCAGAGCAGATTGTAGCTAAAACGCCCAATGCTTATATGTTGCAGCAGTTCCGCAACCCTGCTAACCCGAAAGTTCACGCCGAAACCACAGCCGAAGAAATTTGGAATGATACCGATGGAGAGGTAGATATTCTCGTGGCGGGAGTAGGTACTGGTGGGACGATTACGGGAGTTGCAGAAGTTATTAAAAAACGGAAGCCGAGTTTTCAAGCGATCGCAGTTGAACCAAGCAACAGTCCGGTATTAGCAGGCGGTAAATCAGGCCCTCACAAAATTCAAGGTATCGGCGCGGGATTTGTCCCAGCAATTTATCGTTCAGAACTGGTAGATGAAGTGATTCAGGTAGCAGATGAGCAAGCGATCGCTTACAGCCGTCGCCTCGCAAAAGAAGAAGGATTGCTATCAGGGATTTCGACTGGCGCTGCTTTATACGCGGCTATTCAAGTGGCACAACGGCCAGAAAATGCGGGTCGCCTCATCGTCACGATCCAGCCTAGCTTCGGCGAACGCTACCTCAGCACCTCACTGTTCAAAGATCCAGAAGAGAATGAGTGGTTGAGTAAAGTTTAATATTTGATTTTGTAGCGTGTGTTATACCTATTTGGATAGTTGATTAGTCACAATATATAGCGGTTCCCATTCAGATGCGGTACAACATTATATTGCGAGGTGTAGGGGCATGGCAGTGCCGTGCCCTTACAGCTATACCTCACGTAAACGAGAACCGCTATATACAGTGCAAATCATCATTTGATAAAAGTTAAGCATACGCAATGGTGATAAGCGATCGCTTTGATTTTGAAAATTTTCCAACAGTTATTAATCTTGACCTTTTGATATATGACTTTAATCTGTCGAATGATAGGTTGGTGAGTTTTTAACAAGTCATATAATTTTTTAGTGGGTAAATTCTTTATTGTAGCGATCGCTCCTTAATAAAGATTAGTAAACAAAATCACTTTGTATTGAAATTATTGCAATCAAATTGCAATACAAGGATTCATATTATGCATAAAATTTCCCAGCAGACTATACAAACCGCACAGAAACATGCTCAGGAATTACTTGAGCAAGGCAAAGCAGTAAAAGAGTTGGGTGAGAGTTTACAAACAGATGACCATACTAGTCACCAACAAGGCAAACGCATCGAAGATAGCGGAGAAAGTATCCAGAAGCAGGCGCAGAAAGTCAAAGATTTGACGAAAAAATTAGCAGAAGATGGCTCAACAGAAGTGTTTACAGAGGCAGTAGAGGAACATATAAATATAACTAAAACTCATATTGAAGCAATTAAGGAATTTCAAAAGACATTGCCTCTTAATGTTATAAATCGCTCCCCTAAAAAATGCGAATGAAAGTGATGGCTTTTTTATAGGTATTGTTTTGAATCCTGTCAAAAGCTGAATTCTAAGAGAACGTCTAAAAAGTTTTTTGTATACACCGAACGCTCAAAGTTCCCCTTAAAAAGAGGGACTTCAAGGTTATTCTTTACCCTTTTTTAACAGGGTAAGGGGGGATCAACCAATATTTGATACTTTTCAGACATCCTCTAACTACTAACCGGAAACAGAGCATCTTCAATTCTGCTTCTAAATTATTTTTTGTTAATGGTTAGCAATATCACTTTTTACCAAAACTGTTAAACAGCAACAACTAGCAGCTAACTTGATTGGACTCAAAGCTTCACTTTTTAATACAATAAAAGCGCCTAATCCGATAAGAACAAAAGGTACAAGATTATTAATGTAGCGAGTCAATACATTAGCGATGACTCTGTTATTAGTTAATTTGGATGCAGCGTAGCACCAAACTCCTAACAATAGAAAAAATAATCCGATAATCACTAAAAAAGTCTCTAAGTTACTACTAGCAAATAAAGGCACGTAGACACTAATATTATCGCTACCATTGGCAATTGTAACGGCTGCCACACTATAAGCTTGGGGAGAAAAAAAACTAGTAATTGTTGATGCTTCCGCTTCTTCTGTTCCAGCTATAACTTCTTTTGATGAATCTTCTTCCCGATTCACTAAACTACTGATACCTATGGACATTGGTAGTAAACCAAGTAATCCAATCCAGCTTTTTGATAAAACTAACCCACCAAACAAACCAGGAAGACTAAGAATTAACAGAACCGTAAAACCTAAAAACTGACCAGCAACTATATGCCGGGGGCGAAAATTAGCATTTATTTGAGAAAAAAACAACAATAAAATGACAATATCATCAATATTAGTGGCAATGAACGCAATTGCCCCTGTAGTCATTGCAGTAACTAACTCGTTCATATTTTAAGATAAAGAAAAATTTAGGAGTCAGTAATAATTACTGTGTCATCTTAAATGTAAGTTGTGCCAGAAGGTTAAAATGATTCGTGATTGAGAATGACGCGCGAGGATTTCGCCAATAATTACGAATTACGTTAAGTAGCGGTAGCGAGAAACGAGCGTCATTACGAATTACGAATTAGTGAATTTGGTATGGTGGTAAATCGTAGATTCTAAAAATCCAGCATGAGTCAGCTAGGGACAGCCTTCAGTGAAGGGATAATTGCCTTCATCGCCACTAACATAGATGACATCATTATCTTGTTAATATTTTTTTCACAAGTAGATGCTAATTTTCGGCGGCGGCATATCTTACTCGGTCAATATCTGGGTTTTACAGCCATTATCATCGCTAGCTTACCAGGATTTTTTGGTGGATTGGTTGTACAGCGAGAATGGATAGGATTGCTAGGACTACTACCAATTGCTATTGGTATTCAGCAATTAGTATTTAGAAAAGAAGAAACTATAACAGTTCAGACAGTCAGTAGTGATTTTATAAAGTCTACACCTACTAACCCGGTATTGTCTTTTATTCTGAGTGTTTTGCATCCTCAAACCTATAAAGTAGCAGCAGTAACGATCGCTAATGGTGGTGACAATATTAGTATATATATCCCTTTGTTCGCTGGTCATAACCTTACCAGTTTGGGAGTAATTTTAGGTATATTTTTTATCATGGTAGGGGTTTGGTGTGCGATCGCTTATTTTTTAAGCCGTCAACCTACCATTGCTAATATTTTAAGTCGCTACGGTAAAGCTGCCGTACCTTTTGTGTTAATTGGCTTGGGTCTGTTCATTATGTATGAGCGAGGTACATTCACTCTACTATCTTGGGTAAGAAGTTAATCAAGATTGGATTTTGAATGCTGGATTTGGGAGCTAAAATCTCAATTTGGTTACACTTGATGAACTAATTTCCAACTTACCATCATCAAAATGGCGTAAATAATAAACCGTAGTGGGCGCTGGGGAGCTACTTGGCAGATTTTAGCACCTAGTAACACCCCAGGCACAGAGCCTAACCATATAGGAAGTACCAAACTCCAATCAACTGTTCCCAGGCTGAGATGACCAAGGGCTGTAAACAGCAGTAAAATCGCTGCATGTGAAATATCTGTACCCACTAACTTCCGGGCATCAAGACGGAAAAACCCAATCAGCACTAGGGCAAACATTGAACCTGAAGAGACGCTAGTTAGACCGACAAAACAGCCTAAGATTGCTCCCAAAGTAATTGTTATAAATCGACCGAAGTTAGTTTCTAAGTCTAACTTTGGCAGTTCGGGTAAATTAAATTTGGGGAAAAAAGTCAATAACAACAATTGCACTAGTGCTAACACTGTGACTAGCAAAATCATCCCACCCAGCAAACGGAGCAAGATATTATCCAGGTTATACTTACCTGTATGTTTAATGAGATGCAAAATCCCCACTCCGAATAATGAGCCTGGAACACTTCCAAAGGCCAACCATTTGACAACTTTTGTATCCAGGGTTTTTTGTTCCCAATGCTTGACGCTACCAACAACCTTCATCAATGTGGCAGCTACAACATCAGAACTCACGGCGATGGAAGGTGGAACCTGAAAAACAAAAATCAACATTGGAGTGATGAGAGAGGCTCCGCCAATTCCCGTCAAACCAACTATGATGCCAACGAAGAAGCTTAAGAATGGTAGTAATAAATAGTGCATACTCTTTGGGGGTTTGAGAAAGTCAGCTAGAACTTCACTACTAGAGAGCAATAACTCAGCCGAATCACAGCCCAGTGGTAGATAGAGCTAGTCATGGCAAGTTATTGTGTTTCTCAAAAGATGAGTGACACAAGGAAAGGTTATCCAGCTAAAAGTTAGGGCAGAGGATTACTGGACAACTTAAAACCTGTCTGGAAGTTTTTGGAAGTATGACAACTAACATTTAGCTGAAACAGACTTTGATAACTGCTTATAGGTCAGTTGTTTGACTAAAATTAACTTCTTACTGGTTTTTCTGGGGTTTTACATACAAAAGCCCGTAAAGCGATGTACTTACCGTATTTTACTTGTAAACGCCATCAAACGTCCAGCGTATTCGCTTTGTATATCGCTATATTCTCTGGATAATAGACCGCAAGTCTAATAACTCATGGAAAATTTTGTTTTTACAACCCAGTCAAAATCCTGTTTAGCAAAGCTCAAATCGCCAATATTGCTGCTGAAATTTCTGTTGATGCCGAAATTTATCATTACCGACAGTGGAGGTAGCATCAAAACTAATAGTATTTATGACCGGGTGAAATCTGCGTTGTCTGGACGTTGTGCCAACTTATTTAACTATATTGTCTTCACTTCAAATGCCATCGTGCAAATCTATGTATGGCTTGACTTCATCAAATAAATTTTTGTTCAGAACTCAGCGTTGAAAAATACTTGACCTGCAAACATATATTATGGTAGAAACAAAAAGACTGTTCGGTCGGTAATTTTGAATTTACAGTAATTTTTAGTTCAATAAACTCACAACTCCCTACTCTAATAAATCGCTGTAATGTCCAAAGGCGAAGAAACAAAAAGTAGAATTCTCCACCAAGCAGCCGAACTGTTTAACCAACAGGGATATGCAGGCTCATCGATGTCAGACATTATGCGTGTAACTGGATTGCAGAAAGGAGGAATTTACAATCATTTCCAAAGCAAAGACGATCTCGCACTACAGGCTTTTGATTTTGCGATCGCTCGCATTAAACAGCATACTAGATTTGCATTACGAAGCAAACACCACGCAGTAGAACGTCTGCAAGCAATTATTGGGGTGTTTAGTAGCTTTGCAGAAAATCCACCGATTAAGGGCGGGTGTCCACTGCTGAATACTGCTGTGGAAAGTGATGATGCTCATCCGGCGTTGCGAGAACGTGCTCAACAAGCGATGAACTCTTGGCTACATCTAATTTGTCGAATTATTGAAAAAGGAATTGAAAAAGGTGAAATTCGCCCGGAAGTGAGTGCTGATGAAATCGCTACCATCATAATTGCAACGCTGGAAGGAGGCATAATGATCAGCAAGCTTTATGGAGATTCAATTCATATCCATAGAGTAATGAATCACCTGAATCAATACTTGAAAACTTCTCTTTAATTGAACAGACCAAGCAGTATTAAAAAATATCAAGATCAATAATGCTAGTAAATAACAACTTACACAGACCATTAGAAATAGTATTAGCAATTCCTGTCAAAACATACGACATTGATTTTATGGGAATTGTGAGTAATATCGTGTATATCAGATGGCTAGAGGATTTACGTCTAAAGTTTTTAGATGAACATTGGCAACTCAATCAACAAATTGAGCTAGGATATACACCAATTCTAGCTGGGACTGAAATTGAATATAAACGTCCAATAAAGATTATCGATCGAGTGATTGGACGTTTATGGCTGAGTGGTTTAGGACGCTTAAAGTGGACTGTGCAAGCTGAAATTTTATCTAACAATGAGTTAGCAGCAGTAGCTAGTCAGAAGGGTGGTTTTGTCAGTCTGCAAAATAATCGTCTTATTCCCATTCCAGAGGAATTACAGAAAAAATATTTACAATATCAACAAGGGATTCAGAAAATTTAATAATTAGGAATACTTCGATATTTTTTTGAGTTTTTACAGACTATTCGGTTTGTTTGTAAACATAATCTGGACTATAACACCGATTCTTGATGAATACGCGAAATAACCCCAATGCCTATGGCATCTCCCCTTGCTAAGAGCAGATGGGGAGGTGTCCTCTCATTCCCACTTCTTGCAAAAGTCGGGAAAAGGTATGGAATTTTCCCTTTTATTGTCAATCTCGTAAATATACGGGAACTTCTTGTTTTGAATTTTGGTCACTTTATGTCACTTTGAACAGCAAAGCGGTTCTGACTCCAATAGATTAGGTATAGTCTATAGTCACAACTCAGGCATTACAGCCTTATATGTCGTCCAATTTAACTGACCCTAACTCTTCGCTAAACCACTGTACTCATCCAAAGGTATATACCAATGCTGTTATCCATTGTCAGCTTTTCCTGAATTGTCTTTATATATACAATCATTCCACTTTCTTAGTCAGATTAACGCAGACTTAAAGCACTTTCAAATCGCTAAAATAGATGTTTGCTTATAGAACAATTTCGTCATATCCAACCAAATATTACCATAATTCTTTATATGTATGCTAAAAGTTTATGAAAGCTATATCAAACGACACTTTAAACACTTTTGCACCCAAAAACCTCTATACTAGACTAGACTTTGATAAATTTGAGAGTTTTGTTAATTGCAACACCAAAAACTATCAATTTTTAGATGAAATACTAGCGTATCTTATAGTCTATAGTTTTTAAAGTTTAGTCAAAACTATATCCAGTATCATCAAAAAACTGGAAACTTCATGTGGTGCAAAAATCAAGTGGGGAGTGAAAACATGAATTTACGTAGAGATGCATTGCAAATCCTCAAAGAAACTAGCCGAACTTTTTATATTCCAATTAGTGTTTTACCGCCAGGATTGCAAGAAGCAGTAGCATCAGCATATTTGTGTATGCGTGCTATTGATGAAATTGAAGATCATCCCGAACTAGATAACGCTACTAAAGCAAAGCTGTTAAGAACGATTAGCTTGACATTACAGGCAGGAGTTGATGGCTTTGCGGTAGATGCTTTCTTTGCAGGATTTAGTGGGTATGAGAATTCATTAGAAGAAGTCACTTTGAGGATTAGAGAATGGTCACTGCTAGCACCAGACACCATTGCACCTCGAATTTGGGATGCCACTGCTGCAATGGCAGACCGGATGGCTTATTGGGCAGAAAAAAACTGGAAAATTTATACAGAATCTGATTTAGATCGTTATACCTTTGGAGTTGCAGGTGCAGTGGGACTGTTACTTTCTGACTTATGGACTTGGTATGATGGAACACAAACGAACCGTACCCAGGCGATTGGGTTTGGTCGCGGTTTACAAGCAGTTAATATCCTGCGTAACCATACTGAAGATTTGGGGCGTGGGGTAGAATTCTTCCCAGAAGGTTGGAGTGCAGAAAATATGCAAGACTATGCCCGACGCAATCTAGCCCTGGCAGAAGCTTATATCAAAGACCTTCCTACCGGGCCAGCCTTAGATTTTTGTCAAATCCCCTTCACTTTGGCAAACGGCACTCTTGACGCCCTTGCTAATGGTAAAGAGAAACTCAGCCGCAGTGATGTTTTTGCACTTATCGAACAGCTGATTAGTGTGAACATGAAAGCTAGCTAATAATCTCTTAAGGACTAATGAAGATGATTCTAAATTGCCTCCAAATTTGGGCATCCAAAATTCTACAGCGACTTTCTGTAGGGTAGCCAGTGCGGTTTTCTCCCTTGGCGTTAGGTTAGCCTCTCCCTTTAGGAGGAAGGGGAGACGCTAAAAGCAATAGCGCAGCGTAAAGCCTTCTCTTCTCCCAAAGGGAGACGCTACACGTAGCTTGCTTCCACAAAGTGGTACGAGAGGCTTGTCTGCGACCCGCACTCGCGTTAGCCAACGGCATAGCAACTCTTAGAGAGGCTGCGCCAATGCTTAGAGCGAGTCCGCGAGCGTCTGGGGTTTCCCCAAATTAGTAACTGGTGTTAGGCACTGCCCTTCAATACCTTTTAATACCAATTTTCCATACAAAAACCAGATTAAAGCTGATTTTCTGAATGGGATAACAGCGCGATGAACGCCACAAGCCTTGATAGAGCGTTATTAGGAATTACGAATTGCTAGAAAATAGCATAAACAGTATTTGCCAATGTAAGTATAATAAATAATCTTGTTTAGCGATCGCTTTAGGTAATCTCAGTTAAACTTTAGGAACTCTTCAAAGGATTTCCAGCAAAAATTACCTGGCAAGAGTTGATTAATGTCTAAATAATTGGAAGGGAGTATAACACTCCCCGTGATTATTCGTGCAGCGAGTTGAGAGTGCATGAGCTACTGCTTAAATCCTACCTGTTCCAATCCAGAAAATTTGGTATATAGCCAAAGGTGTCAGTCTTGTGGCTCGCAACTACTGTTGCGCGATCGTTATCAGGCAATCCAACCATTAGGTCAGGGTGGCTTTGGAGCGACCTTCCTAGCCAACGATCGAGGCTTACCAGGAGAACCGAGTTGCGTAATCAAACAATTACGCCCATCAGGAAGCGCCCCACACGTTTTACAGATGGCCAGAGAACTCTTTGAACGAGAAGCCAAAACTCTAGGTAAGATTGGCAATCATCCCCAAGTGCCAAGATTGTTAGACTATTTTGAAGATCGCGAGCAATTTTACTTAGTTCAAGAATATATCAGTGGTGACACCTTGCAAGAGGAGGTCAAACTTAACGGCATCTTGAGCGAAACCGGAGTCAAGCAATTTTTGAGCGAGATTTTGCCACTGTTGCAATACATCCACGATCAAAAGGTGATTCACCGTGATATTAAGCCAGCCAACTTAATCCGCCGCACTCAAGATGCCAGAATGGTACTCATCGACTTTGGTGCCGTCAAGAACCAAATTAGCCAAAGTGCGACAGGCCCATCAGGACAGACAGCATTAACTGCGTATGCTATTGGTACTCCTGGTTTTGCACCTCCAGAGCAAATGGCTATGCGTCCAGTCTACGCCAGTGATATTTATGCACTAGGTGTGACATGCATTTATTTACTGACTAGCAAAACTCCTAAAGATTTAGATTACAATCCCAACACTGGCGAGATGATGTGGGAGCAGCTTGTGCAAGTGAGCGATCACTTAGGCAATGTGTTGCGAAGAATGTTAGAGGTGTCTGTACGTAATCGCTATCAGTCAGCGGCAGAAGTTCTCAGAGCATTGGAAATAGAACCATACTTAGATAGTTTAGCAAAGGGTTTGCTGACTAAATCTGATAATCGATCTAAAGAGCGAACATATAACCACCTGGAAAATTCTGCTGTTTTATGTAACAACCCTGCTGCTACCAACACTGGAGTGGCACAGGTAGCGGCAGCGATTCGTGCTAGACGAGCCAAGGCAGCGGAAGCTGCGGGATTACACCAGGGTTCTGGGATGGCCAAATCAACGACTTTCAGTAGCAACAGCAATGGTTCACAAAGCCAAAATTCTAAAGTTGGGCGGAAGTTAGATACCCAAGGTTTATTAACAGCTTATCTGAAGGGAAGACGAGATTTTGCCTTACACAATTTAAATTTGCTAAATCTGCAAGGTGCTGATTTATCTCAAACAAATTTCCATTCTGCTCAATTACAAAAAACCAATCTTCAGGGAGCAAATCTTCACAATAGTGACTTTGGCAGAGCCAGTCTAACTCGAGCAAATCTTAAGGATGCTAATTTAAGCAAAGCATACTTTAACCATGCTGATTTAGAAGGAGCAGACCTGCGAGGCGCAGACCTTAGTAATGCTTATCTCAGCAATGCTAACCTCCGAGGAGCAAATCTGTGTGGTGCTAATCTCACCAGTGCCAAAATTTCTGATGAGCAGCTAGCACTAGCAAAAACTAATTGGATGACTGTGCGTCCCAATGGAAAACGAGGCCTGTTGTGATTTTAAAATGTCAACTACCCCAATTTATAGACGGATAGAATTTCCTAATTCATCGGGAATAGCCTCTTTTGTCGCCCTATTTCTATGCGAATATTCTCCTATATTAGGTTTTAGATTATCCTGACGGATGAATCCTTTTTCTTAAAATCAATTATTTGAGATTAGCAGAATAGCCTCAACCCCCTGCTTTTAAGCTCTCCGTTTTTATTAACAATTTTAAAACACTTATTTTATCAGCATCATAATGCTGAAATTTTCTTATATATGGGAAAATTAGCCCTGATTATTCTCGATAAAACTTAGATTTATTCAAAATCGAACAAATATGTATAATGTTTAGGTTGATTGATGACTATCACTCTCACGAATATTAAGAAAGATCCAAATATCTAGCAAAAATACGTAGATATTTGTTATTTCTTTATGAAATCTTTATGATTTTTATCTGTTACAAATAACAAATGATTATTTACAATAAACAATAAAGCATCATGATAATTTTCTAAAGGTATTTATATGCTTTTTCTGGCTATAAATAACAGAGAATCCCAAACCTAAAATTTGTAAATAAAATAGCACGATCCTAAACCACTAAATTTTTCAGATGGTAGTAAAAAGCAAAAAATCAATTATCCCTGATTGTCGGCTGGAGATGTATATTACAACTGAAATCAGGTAGTATAAGGTTTACGTATAATGACTGACTTTGCACAAACGGAAATAGAACGGCGATTAACTTTATATCAAGTATTCCTCAAGGTGTATGAACACCACAGCAGCCTTCTAGATGAAATTCTTCAGCTAGAAAACCTATCTCAACCGTCGTTGAGGAGAGTCAAGGCGGGTTACGTACATGGCGTAGTGGATAGTGCTGCTGTTTATTTGATGACTAACTTGGGCGACAATCAGACTCAGAGTTTACGACAGCCACAACAAATCTGGACGATAGGTCGTAATCGCACCAGTGGTATTTGCATTGCTGACAATCATCTGTCTCGTCGCCACGCTGCTATTCAGCATATTGACGAGCAAGGCTTTTACTTAATTGATTTCAACAGTACCAATGGCTCGTTTGTGAATAGTAATCGCGTTGTTAGGCCGATTAAGCTCAAAGACGGCGATCGCATCCGTCTAGGAAATATGACTTTTGATTTTTTTGTGACTTCTACCTACCGCGTTCTGCCAACTGTTGCAATCGATTTATTGATGCAGCTTGTGCATCGAAGGAATAATCATACAGTAGATATACTTACTTATTCCCAAAATAGACAAAAACCTCTAATTGAAAAACCAGATGCTAATTTAGAGGCTTTCAGAAATTTCGGAATAGTTGAGAAGCTTGAAAATTTTTATGACAACTTCAGTTCAGAACAGAAATCAGAAATTTTAGACCGCCTGTTTACCACACAATTACCGTCTAATCCCAACCAGCTAAAAAATTGGAACTTCTAACTGTTTTCAATTGCTTCGGGAGTGCTGTTAGCGGTAGCCTGATATTTAGTCTGTTAGTCTGTGCTGAGAAGGTAAGGTTTGCTAAGGCAGACAAATAGTGAAAGTTAAAAGGAAACTCGTCAAAATATATAAAAAAAATTAAGAATGTGATTAAATATCATAGCAATCATTTTGGAGTGGCGTCTCTAGCTCACAATAAAAAGAAAGCGATTCAGGAATTGAGTGAGTAAGTTATGCTCTATCCTGGGAACAGGAAGATACTCAAGGTCTACCAGGAGTAACAACAAGAGTAGTGATAGTGATTTACTCCGGTTATGTAGCTCACCGCTATGCGTCTAGGGCAAAAAAACCCCCAGTGGGTGTTAACCTACTAGGGGAGTTAGTTATCAGGGTGCATCTACCAATTAAGTGTTCTCAGGTTGAAGACCATACTCCGGATAAATTTGGACAAAGGTCAGTTATTTTTTAAATAAAAAAACCCCCAGTGGGTGTT
>NZ_JAVRCC020000050.1:0-53157 GCF_034530975.2 Nostoc sp. DedQUE07
CGCACGGATCTAACTGAGAGGTGCGGGGAATAATATCCCTCATCGACTCAACCCTGATTAGTTTAATTCCCCAAAAAATAGGTGTTGATAAGTTTGAAATTACTTATGAAGTAACAGTGGGTGAAGTGATAGTTGCTAAGGCTATTACTCGCCATGTTTGTATTGATGCAAGTAGTAGAAGTAAACAGGAATTACCTGATGAGATAGTTCAGTGGTTGGAGACGAACCGCAGAGACGCAGAGGACGCAGAGAGAAGAAGGTCGAGAGAGATTATGTGATGGGATTTTGGAGGAATTCTGTGGCTATTTGTTGTAATTGTTGGTGGTTAATCTTACCTTGAGAGTTACGGGGTAAGTTTTGCTGGGGAATCCAATATTTAGGGATTTTAAATTTGCTGAGTTTGTCTTTGAGTAGAGTTTGGATTTTTAAGGCAGAGGTATCTGATTTTTTGGGAATGTAAATCGCTGTTAAAGCTTGTCCCCAGTGTTTATCTGGAATGCCAATGACACAGATATCGGCAACCATTTGAGTTGATTGTATAGCTGATTCAATCTCTGCTGGATAAATATTTTCGCCACCTGTAATAATTTTATCGCTGTTACGTCCAACAATATTTAAATGACCTTGTTCGTCTAAAAAACCTAAATCATCTACTTGGAAATCAGTTTGATTTTCTCTAGTTTTAAGATAGTAACCAAGGGCTAAAGATTGAGCATGAATGGTAATATTTCCGATTTGATTAGAATTTAAAATCTCGCCTTGCTGATTGCGAATAGTTACTTTTGCATGGGGAAGAATTTGACCACTGCTAATTTTACCGCCGAGAAAATCATCTGGTTTAAGGGTAACAATTTGAGAGGCGGTTTCTGTCATGCCATAGGTAGGTGCTAACCGGATGCGATGAAATCTGGCTTTTTCTAGTAATTCGTTCCATGCTGGCGCACCTCCCAAAAGTACAGTATTAAATTGGGATAACCATTCAGTTAATTCTGGATTTTCTAGAATACGTTGTAACTGTGTTGGTACTAAAGATATGAAAAATTCTGATTGTTTAATATTTAATATTTGACCGGATTCTACGGCTTTAAATAGTTGAATAGCCAGTTTACCTCCGGTGGTGAAAGAGCGCATAAATTGCATTAAACCGCTCACGTGATATAGAGGTAACATGCAAAAAGAATTGACTTGTTTTAGTTGAAAATATTCTGTAAATCCTTGTACTGATGCTGTGAGAGTTTCCCAAGTGTGAATGGCAAATTTTATCTGCCCCGATGAACCACCTGTGGGAATCATAATCAGTGGGCATGGGGCATTGGGAATTGGGCATTGATAATTATTTCCATTCCCTATTCCCCATTCCCTATTCCTTATTCCCAAAATAATGTCTGGTTGTACTAGATCGAAGACTTGTTGCCATTCTTGTGTTCCCCAATCGGGGTTACAAAGGAAAACTGGACAATTAGCTGCACAAGCAGCAATAAAACTTGCTAAAAATCGTAATGGTTCGCGTTCAGCTAAGATTATTTTTGGTGGTGTTCCACATTCTGAAATATGTGTTAGTTCTAAATATAATTCTTGAGCTATTTGATTAAATTGATGGCTATCATAACCGATTAGCCAATCATTTTGAGCTAGCTTATTAAGACAGTTTAAAGGTCGTTCCATAAAGTTTGAAACCACGTTTCTTCTTGTTCAAAAAAATGGTCGATGCCAAAACCAATTGCCCTATTGTTTTGGGATAATTCGGCTGCTAGCTTGAGTGCTGCAAGTCTAGCGATCGCAGTTTCAAACACTGATGAAAATACAGTATCAATTTGATGCTGGTGACAAAACTTTCTCAGACGAGATGGCGATCCAACGATCCCAGGCTTGATGACAAAAATTCCTCGCCAACCTTGCTGATGACAGGTGGCGAGTTGTCCAAGTGTGGCGACGGATTCATCTATTGCGATCGCAGTTTCATAACTCGTACTCAATTCCAACATCTGCTGAAATTGCTCTACGGGTAGCGGTTGTTCGATAAATTCAATTTCTATGGGTACTTCTGCATTTGCCTTGAGATTATCGCAAGTCCGCAACCATAAGTTAGCTTCTTCATAACTGAGTCCACCGTTGGCATCTAATCGCAGTTTGGTAAAGGCTGGTAAGGTGTGTATTAGTGAGTCAAAAATTTCTAGTTCATCAGCGATCGCATCCACACCAATTTTCCACTTAAATGTGCGATATCCTTGCTGCCATAGAGTTTCCAATTGATTTAAAGCCGCTTTCCCAGATGGTAATAAGGCACTGAAAGATTGGGCATTGGGCATTGGGCATTGGGCATTGGGCATTGAAAAGAATTTACTTCCCCAGTTCACATTGCCTACTCCCGATTCCCAACTCCTCATCTCGTAGGCTGACTCAAAGCCAAATTGACAGGCAGGTAACTCATCTGGGATGGAGAAAATTATCTCGTCTGTGATTTCTTCTGGGAGTTGGCGACAAAAGTCTAAGGCTTGTTCTAGGGTTTCGGAACCAAACCAACTGATGGGGGCGATTTCTCCCCAGCCGAGTTTACCTGATTCATCGGTGAGACGGAGGATAATACCTTCACGAATCTCCCACTTACCGTGATTGGTGGTAAGCGATCGCAAAAACTTTCGCTGATATGGACGAAATTTAAATTGATAACGCATCAATTAATAATTGCTAAAGCATAAATCCCAGTCCAAGCAGCAAGCAAGCCCAGAAATGCACGGCTACGGCAATGAATTTACAGTTACTAACTTTGTCCGGCTGATTGTGATTTTCTTGGACGTGGCGGCATAATTTGAAGGCAAAGGGTAAACTTACCCAACTTAGTAACGTCCAAACTGGAAAAATCCCCAATAGCACAAATAGCAAGGTGAGAGGATAAATGCTAGCAGTGAACCAAACTAGGAGTTTGGCCCCTTTTGCTGTTCCGAGACGGACGATAGGCGATCGCTTGCCTGCGGCTATGTCATCCTTAACTTGGTGAAAGTGCGAGCAAAACAAAATTAAGGTTGTGGCAATCCCGACAATTACTGAAGCTGCTAAACTTGTCATTGACCAAGTTTGCGTTTGGCTATAATATGCTGCCTCCACTGCTAAGGGGCCAAAGGCAAAAAAGCAAATAATCTCGCCTAAACCCTGATATCCTAAGCGAAAGGGAGGGCCTTGGTACGTGTAGCCTAAACCACAGCATAGTAAAATAATGCCGATAACAGTTAGGTCATGTTGCCAAAAGGCGATCGCTAGTATGTCCAGCAACCCCAAACCTAAACAAAAATTTCCTATCCAAAATATTAATGGCTTATTGCCTGTTAAATTCACCAAAGAATGGTGCTTGTTTTGATCGATACCTGTTTCGGAATCAAACACATCATTACTGATATTTTCCCAGGCAAGAATTAAGATTGCCGCAGCTACAAAAGTAGAAAATACTACAGTATTGAAAGTTTTAGTTTCGGCAAATGCTACTGCTGTTCCCACCCAAATGGGCATAATGGCAACGCTATACATTGGCGGTTTAATCGCTGCCATCCATAACTTAGTGTTGGGATATAAAATTTGCTTGGTAGTCATCAGTTGTGATTAATTAAATTACCGGAATATTACTCACACTTGAGATTTTATGGTTTAAAGAGACGCTAGATATGGGTGATATACAAACAACTGTCACTTTTACTATGGCTTGTTAACCTGGTGTTGTTAATACTCACCCTCACGTTGCAGTCTCAGGCTGAAACTGTCTTATCATAGTCTGAGAACACCACAAATAAGGCAAACCCTACGCTGGTGAAATAGCAACTTAATATGTTACCTGTAAAAATACGACCACGATTAATTACACTTTAGGAAGTTAACTTAAAAAAAATTTACTATCGTTAAATCCATGACAGTTTTACCATGTCGTAGCAACTTCTTTGTAAAGCACAAAGATTTATATCAATTTCTGGTAACAGTGCAAGAAAAGTGCGTCAAAAATAATTGCAGACAAATTGTCAGTGTTTCCCAAGAAATTGATTTAGTTGACCCTTTACTTGTATTAGATAAACTTACACAAGCAAATGAAATAAATTTTTACTTTGAGGACAGAGGTAAAGGAGAAGCGATCGCAGCAATTGATGCTATAGCAAAATTACAGATTGATGGCTCAGACCGTTTTAATCAAGCAGAATATTTTATCAAATCTTGTCTAAAAAATATAATTAATTTTGGTAACGCAAACCAACCTTTTTCTGGGCCTCACTTTTTTTGCTATTTCAGCTTTTTTGATAAAAACGCCCAAGTAGATTATCCATTTCCATCTGCTACCATTTTTCTTCCACGTTGGCAAGTAGCCGTAAAAAATCAGCGTTGCATATTAGTAACAAATATAATTATCAATCCAAATGTAAATATTGAAAGATTGTTAATAAATATTCAAAATAAAATTGAATCTATCCAATCTTTTAAAAATTACTCTGCTAATATTGATTATTTTCCTACAAATTTATATAAAAAATCTGTCACAAATTCGGCCCAATTTAAACGTTCAGTAGTATCTGTTTTGGAAAAAATTCGGTCTACCGATTTAAGTAAAATTGTCCTAGCAGATATATTAGATGTAAAATCAAGCAACAACTTTAGCTTAGTTAAATCATTAAATAATCTTAGACAAAACCATCCTAATTGTTATATTTTTTCTACAAGTAATGGCAAAGGACAAAATTTTATTGGTGCAAGTCCAGAAAGATTAATTAGTATTAATAATCAACAGTTAATCACTGATGCTTTAGCTGGTTCTGCACCACGAGGTAAAACCCCTGCTGAAGATGCAGCTAATGCTAATCGCTTACTAAATAGTGAAAAAGAAAAGCATGAACATTCCCTAGTGCTTAATTTCATTACACAACGCCTATCCCAGTTAGGTTTATTACCGCAAATATTAGCACCGCGATTGCGACAATTATCGAATATCCAGCATTTATGGACACCAATCAGTGCTATGGTTCCCGCTGACATACACCCATTAAAGATTGTCGGACAATTGCATCCTACGCCAGCCGTTGCAGGTGCAGCACAAGATGTAGCTTGTGCCGAAATTCGTCGTTATGAAAGCTTCGAGAGAGGTTTATATGCTGCACCTCTGGGTTGGATAGATTCTCAGGGTAACTGTGAGTTTATTGTGGGAATTCGTTCAGCATTGATTGATGGCGATCGCGCCAGATTGTATGCTGGTGCTGGTATTGTGGCTGGCTCCGATCCTGACAAGGAGTTTGCAGAGGTGCAGCTTAAGCTTCAGGCATTACTGAAAGCATTAGTTTAAAGTTAATTACTAATCTTGTATGCCAGCTAAAGATATTTACCACAATTCTGTTAGAAACGCTCTTGAAAAAGAGAGTTGGCATATTACCAACGATCCATTTATCTTAAGATGGGGTGCAAGAGATTTATATATTGATTTAGGTGCCCAAAAGCTAATAGCAGCAGAGAAAAGCGGACAGAAAATAGCAGTAGAAGTTAAAAGCTTTATCGGTGCTTCTCCAGTAACCGATTTAGAAAAGGCTCTGGGACAATATATTTTATACTACGATATTCTCAGTCGCTTATAACCAGACCGCCGCTTGTATCTTGCTATTCGTCAACAAACATACTTAGAATTATTTCAAGAACCAATTGGTAAGATATTGATAGAAAATCAGCGTCTTTGTTTACTCGTCTTCGATTCAGAACTAGAGGTGATTCTAAAATGGATACCTTAGATAATTATCGCCAAATAATTGAAAAAATATTAACTGAATATGCCCAACTTCCTTACGCTCATGGAGAACTAGAAAGACAGCTAATTATTGATGAAAATGCAAACCATTACCTACTACTCACACTTGGCTGGGAAAACAAACAACGAGTACATGGGTGCCTTGTCCACGTTGATATTATCAACGATAAAATTTGGATTCAAAGAGATGGTACTGAAGATGGTATTGCTAACGAATTCGTCAGTGTCGGCATTCCTAGAGATCGTATCGTTCTAGCCTTTCAACCTACTGAAGTAAGAAAGTATACTGATTTTGCTGTTACATAAATTTTAAATCTAGCGATCGCGCCAGATTGTATGCTGGTGCTGGTATCGTGGCTGGTTCCGATCCTGATAAGGAATTTGCAGAGGTGCAGATGAAGCTTCAGGCGTTATTGAAAGCATTAGTTTAAAGTTAATTACTAATCTTGTATGCCAGCTAAAGATGTTTACCAAAATTCGCTGCTAAAATATTAAGGAATTCTCACTTTAATAGTAAGTAAATTTAACATTAATGTTAATTATAATTTTATTAACAGTAATAGTTGCAGCATTTACAGCAGCAATATTTCTTTTTGTTGCTACATGGCGTTTAGACTCAATTGAATATGCATTATTAACGTTCTTGTGGTCATTTATTGTTGCTTTACTAGGTGCTATTGCTGGCTTTTGTCTGGGGTGGTTATGGTATAAATGGAAACTCACTGATCCAAGGTATTCAAATCCTGATCTGAGTGGCCTAAGTCTAGCGATGATGGGGCTAGAGTTATTTTTTGTTCGGGTGTGTTTTATTCAGGCTGGAATCATTCTAGGTGCGATTTGGGGCGGATTCCGTAGTTTAAGGTACTATGAAACACGTAGTAAACGTATCTGAGCGATCGCATTTTTACCTTTAAATCTAGCGATCGCGCAAGATTGTATGCTGGTGCTGGTATCGTGGCTGGTTTCGATCCTCACAAAGAGTTTGCAGAGGTGCAACTTAAGCTTCAAGCTTTACTGAAAGCGTTAGTTTGACATTCAAAAAAGGAAGTTTTTAAACAGACTATTTAAGTTGATTTTAATTATCCAAAGAATTGTAGGCTTCATTCAGTTTGGCGGCTGACTCTTCTAATAAGCGTTGTTCATGAGCATTTCTTGGTAACACCAGTTGGCGCTCAATACCTTGGGAGCTAATGATACATGGAAGTCCAAGAACAACTTCATTGCCAACTCCATAGTTAAAATCTGCTCTGGCCGATACTGGAAATATCTGCTTTTCATCTCGCAGGATGGTATCAACTAACTGACAAACTACTATTGATATGCCATAGCTAGTATTTCCTTTACGTTTAGAAATGTTATAACCTCGTTTACGGGTTAACTCTGCGTACTCTTGCTGAATTTCTTCCAGCGTTGCTCCTTGTGGTATGGGAAATTCAGCTAACAAAATTCCCCCAATAAATGCATTAGACCAAACGACAAATTCACTGTCTCCATGCTCTCCAATCACATAAACATGAACGTCTTGTTTACTAACGTTCAGTCGCTTACCAAGTTGATATCTCAGTCTAGCAGTATCAAGAACGGTTCCCGAACCGAAAATTAGGTTTTCTGCTCTAGTGGAACTGGCGATCGCAATCCGTGTTAGTACATCCACTGGATTGCTAACGATAAGTACGATTGAATTCGGTGCAACTCGATCCAATTCTTTCATCGTCGAACGCACGATCTCTGCATTATCGTTCAATATATCTAATCGGCTTTGTCCTTCTTTTTGCCGCACCCCAACAGTCACGACAATCACATCAGAATCAGCTAAATCTTCATACTGATTTGACGCTATAATTTCCATGTCTTTAAGTAAAGGAATGGTGTCTTCAATATCCCATGCTTGCCCCTCAGCTTTTGATAAAGTTCGGTCAAAAAGGACGACTGTTACACATTTACCGAGTAGCACTAAAGCATTTGCTACATTTGCACCCACATTACCCGCACCAATAATACCGACTTTGGATATTTTGCTACTCATGCCAAATCTATTTTTTTGTAACTGGCCTGATAGGTTAATGTTAACTCTACAACTAACCGTTTCGAGTCAAGATTCTTGAAGCGATCGCTTCGTCTCAAAGATTTGATATGTTGACGCAAGAGAGAATTGATAAGTGTTTTGTGTTCGACACCCTGGAATTGAAACCAAGCTATCATATCTGGATCAATGTGAATTAAGTTCTGTGCTTCAGTTGCTGGCAATCTCAACATTGCCTTCTCGAAAAACTCATCGTTTAATAATGGAATATTCAGAATAATCAACATCGACATCTGACATCGATTTCAGTGCTTCCCAATTAGCATGTGAGATATTGTTCAAATCGTTGGCGCTCATTATGTTTTAGTTTCAGTATCGTAGATGCTTTATGAAAATCGAAGTGGTAAAAGCTACTCAACAACAGAAGTCAGTGCTGTGTAATTTAATGGAACTATACCAGTATGACCTGAGTGAGATAGAAGCTAAAGATGTAGATAGCTGCGGCTTGTTTGGTTATCAATATCTTGATTACTATTGGACAGAACCTGAGCGACATCCATTTCTAGTTAAAGTTGACGAGAAACTGGCAGGGTTTATACTTATTAATCAGCACACCTATCTTTATCAAGATAACAATGCTATGTCTATTGCTGAGTTCTTTATCCTCAAGAAATATCGAAGTCAGGGTATTGGTGAACAGGTAGCTACTCACATTTTCAACCAGTTTCCCGGCTGTTGGGAAGTACGGCAGACTGCTTTGAACTTAGGCGCACAAGCTTTTTGGGGTAAAGTAATTAGTCAATACACTAATGGAGCCTTTAAAGAGGTTTTCTTAAATGATGATCGATGGCATGGCCCAATTAAAACGTTTGACAACTCACATAAACGATAGTTTTTTTAAATGATAATTGATGCCATGTCTCAATTAAAAATTTTGATAACTTAAATAAACTAGTAACGCTAAAAATACACCGGATAAATCGGTGTATTTTTAGCGTTACTAAAGCCCATAATTTGGAGAATCTTTTACACTAAATCCTGATGAGTAAAAGCTTTAGCATTCGCCCCGGTGTAAGTAGCCACAATATGACCATCGCCAGTCATTTGATATTTATATGTAACTAATCCTTCTAAACCAACGGGGCCGCGGGGAGGCATTTGTTGCGTACTAATTCCTACTTCTGCACCGAAACCATAGCGGAAGCCATCAGCAAAGCGGGTAGAACAATTGTGAAATATATTTGCTGAATTTACCAGTCCAAAGAAAGTTTTAACAGATACTGAATCTTCAGAGATAATGGCATCGGTATGACGAGAACCATATTCGTTAATATGAGCGATCGCATCTTCTATAGAGTCTACAATCTTTATCGATAAAATAAAATCGCTGTATTCTGTTTCCCAGTCTATTTCTGTTGCAGGTACGATGTTAGGTAAAATTTGCAAGGTGCGTCGATCGCCTCTTAATTCTACATGGCGTTCTTCCAAAGCCTTAGCAACTTTTGGTAAAAATTCTGTAGCAATTGATTGGTGAACTAGCAAAGTTTCAATTGCATTACAAACAGCAGGATATTGTGCTTTAGCATCGACGGTAATCGGAACTGCTTTAGAAATATCGGCGGCTTTATCTATATAAAGATGACAAATTCCGTCGGCGTGACCTAGTACCGGAATCCGAGTATTTTCCTGTACAAATCTGACAAAGGAATTAGAACCTCTAGGAATAATTAAATCTACATATTTATCTAATTTCAAAAGTTCTAGAGTTTCTTCTCTAGTTGTGAGCAACTGTACCGCATCTGGATTAACAGCAGTTTGCGATAATCCTTGTTTAATAGCTTTAACTATCGCTTCACAAGAACGTACTGCTTCCTTTCCACATTTAAGAATTACACCATTTCCAGATTTGATTGCTAAAGAAACAATTTGAATCGCTGCTTCTGGACGTGCTTCAAAAATAATTCCCAAAACACCTAAAGAACAGGTGATACGCTTCAGAACTAAGCCAGTGTCAAGTTCGCGGTGAATCTGCACTTTACCAATTGGATCGGCTAGCTTACCAACATCTCGTACTCCAGCGATCGCATCTCTTAATTTATGTTCATCCAACTGCAAGCGCTTATAAAGTGGTTGGGAAATTCCTTCGGCGCTAGCAGCTTTACAATCAGCAATATTTGCTTGTAAAATTTCATCTCTAGCTAATTCTAAAGCTTGGGCGATCGCTTCAAGTGCCTGATTTTTTGCCTCAGTGGAGAGAATCGCTAGCTTACTTGCAGCTTGGCGAGTTTGTCCGGCGATCGCAGTTAGGGGAGAAGCAATATCAAAAATAGTCATAGTACAAATCTTTACTTTTTCCTCATCTTATCAATCTCAGGTTATGTTCATCATTCGTCTTCCTCCAATCGGGTGAACCATTTGGGTAATCAATAATTACTCTGATTGGGTGAAGTAAGGCTGGGTTGAAAACATGTATTTTCTAAATATCAACACGGACAAAGAGGTAGTAAGTTTACCGCAGCAAAAATATTATAAGTATTATTACAGGTTTTATTTGAAAGTCTTAAACATGATTTATGCGTTCCCCAGGCTAGAGAGACATAGTAATATATGTTTCTCTAGTCTTTTACTTAAGTAAATATTTTATACTGTTATTAATTAAATTTTTACGAAATTGCAGTGACATCGCTGGATCTATTGAGTATTGATAGATCAAATACCACTCCTTTAGTAGGGAGATCCTATGTCATTGCAATCTGCATTAAATGCCTTAAACCAAAAACGTTATCAAGAAGCGGCTGAATTACTCGAACAATTCTGCCGCGATTGCGCTGAACACAATTCCTCAGATTATCTTTCAGCACAGATGTGGCTGATGAAAGCTTATCAAGCCATAGGCGAAACCGAAAAAGCCAAGGCCTTGTGTCAAAAGTTAATCATGAGTGAAAATCCCCAGGTTCGCAGTTGGGCAGAACAAGCCAATCAATCCTTGGGCCAAACACCATCTAACGTTAGCCGAAAAGCTGGTCGCGCTGCTACGACTGGGATGAAATTAGCGATGGGGGGAGTGGGTGGTAGTTTGGCGTTAGCTTCTGGTGTCACCATGACCTTGCTGTTTGGCATGGTGTTGGCTTTAGGTTTGAGCTTAGTATTTATTTTGGGTAGCGATAATCCACTCCAAGGATTAGCGATCGCAATTGGTATTACCCTAGTTTTTAATATCGCCGCCTTTTTCATATCTCCATTCATCATGGACTTAACTCAAGGCTGGCTTTACCAAACTCGCTGGGTAGAGTTGGCAGAAGTTGAAACCCTCAGTCCAGAGACAGCTAAAGTTATTCGCCAAGTCTGCGAGCAGAAAAAGCTGAAAACGCCGCGTTTGGGAATTATTAATGACCAAAATCCCACAGCTTTTACTTATGGCTCATTGCCAAACAGCGCTCGTTTAGTCGTCAGTCAAGGACTTTTCACATACCTCGATGACGATGAAATTGCTACCGTCTACGCTCACGAATTGGGGCACATCGTCCACTGGGATTTTGCAGTGATGACAGTAGCTTCTACCTTAGTACAAATTTGTTACTTGATTTACAGTACAGCCAGAAGATTTGGGCGTGGTGGTGGCGATAGCAAAATTAAAGATGCGATGCAAACTGCTGCCCTAGTTGCCTACGTGTTTTATGTCGTCGGTACTTATCTAGTGCTGTACCTCTCTCGCACACGAGAATATTTTGCTGACCACTTTGCAGCCGAAAGTACGGGTAATCCCAATGGATTGTCCCGCGCTTTGGTGAAGATTGCTTATGGAATTTTAGAAGAAGGTTCGCGCACACAAGAACCCAGCCGTTTAATTGAAGGAACTCGCGCCTTGGGTATATATGACCATAAAGCCGCCGCTTCCACAGGAACCGCCTACCGCATTGCATCCGATACGCAAAAAATCGGTCGCGTCTTTCTGTGGGATATGTTTAACCCTTGGGGCTGGTGGATGGAGTTAAATTCCACTCATCCCTTGACAGGGAAACGAGTTCGTGCATTGAGCAACTATGCCGAACAATTGGGTTTACCGACTGAGTTTGATATGGGGCGAGTTATTGGAGAAGGAAAAACTCTTAATAAAAGTAGGCTTTACGGCAACTTCTTTTTAGATGTTGTATTGTACGGTGCTGAAACAATTGGTTTCTTCGTTGGCTTAGTAATGGGTGTGATTTTGTTGTCAAGTTCGCAAAACACAGGTTTAGTATTGGGTGCGCCACTAATTGGCTTAGGGATTGGAATTCTCATCAAAGCTTTGGTAATGTTCCCCGACTACAAGCAAGCACCAAAAACCGATATTCTCACCCTGATGTCAGACCCTTATGCCAGTCCGTTACGCGGACAACCTGCAAAACTTGAAGGTCAACTTATTGGTCGTGGCGACGCTGGTTATAAATTTGGTTCCGATTTAAAAATTCAAGATCGTAGCGGAATGCTTTATCTGCATTACGCCTCACGCTTTGGCCCTATCGGCAATTTCCTGTTTGGGATGAAGCGAGTCCAAAGCTTGATTGGCGAACAAGTTGGGGCTGTGGGTTGGTTCCGTCGAGGTGTTGCACCTTGGATGGATTTAATTCAACTCCAGAGCGAAAATGGCACTATCGTCAACAGTTACCATCGCTTCTGGTCATTCATCCTTGGCGGTGGATCGATTATCCTGGGAGTGGTCTTGATTATGTTTTTGAGCCGCAGCTAGCAAAGTTTCTAGGCTGCTGTGAAAGCATTTCTCAGTCCATCCAAGCTTTAATTTGTCAGGAGGTGGTTAGTAACTGCCTCCTTTTTTAATGCCACTTATAAATTCAATTCACGAAAACCCTGATATATATAAATTTACCTAAAACAGCAAGAAGGCTCACACTGAACCCGATCGGGTTCAGTGTTGAGATGAATTGCGTTTTTTATCCTCACCTATGCAAATCTTATCGTATACTACTATAAGTCTACCGATTTACAGCATATTAATACTAGGTGCAAAAATAGATGGCAGGAGCCACAAACTTTATCGAGATTATTGCAAATATTAAGCCATTACTGTTTCATCCCGACGTGTTAACAATCAATTACCCAACTTCCTAGAGGGTATTAAAAAAGGTTCTTCAGTACGTGTTATGCCAATTATTAGTTAAATATCAAAAATAATCTTGAAAACAAAGGTAAAAAGGCAAAATCAGTGCCAAAACCCTAACCTGAAACACATCGACTTCATCAATTTACAAATTAAGGAGTTAGACAATTACGCTATTTTTAGAGCCTTAGACGATCTAGATTTAGCTGTGATATCTGCATCCTTCCTTGTGCAAGCAAAGGTATCTCTAAACCCCATTGTGTTAGACGAGATTGGCATAGCTAACAAAAATTATGCGGTGGGTTTAGCAACTGTACAATCGAAAGCAAATGATTCCAACATCCAAAAATTAAATCAATTGGTTGTCGATCGCAAATTGAAAGACTATATCAATAACTATTTCAAAGGGACGATCGCACCTGTATTTTAAATCCCGATCCGGAGGGCTAATGAGTAAATCGAAGCAATTAAAACTAGGTGCTTTTATGCGCCCGGTAAGCATACATACAGGCGCTTGGCGCTATCCTGGGGCTTTGCCTGACGCTAATTTTAACTTTCCAGCACTGAAACGATTCATCCAGAAATTAGAGCAAGGCAAGTTTGACGCATTCTTTATGGCTGACCACTTAGCGGTGCTGAATATGCCAATCAACGCACTCAAGCGCAGCCATACTGTCACATCCTTTGAACCTTTTACCCTGCTTTCTGCCCTTGCCAGCGTCACCGAACACATCGGGCTGGTAGCCACCGCTTCCACGACCTATGACCAGCCTTATCACATCGCTCGCCGCTTCGCGTCTCTCGACCATATTAGTGGCGGTCGCGCTGGCTGGAACATCGTCACCACAGCCAATCCAGATGCAGCGCTCAACTTTGGATTAGAAGAAGAGATAGAGCATGATGAACGCTATCGGCGGGCTAGAGAATTTTATGATGTTGTCACGGGTCTTTGGGATTCCTTTGCTGACGATGCGTTTATTCGAGATGTGGAAGCCGGGATTTATTTTGACCCTGCAAAGCTTCACGTTCTGAATCATCAGGGAAAATATCTCTCGGTGCGAGGGCCATTGAACATCGCCAGACCTGTCCAAGGCTGGCCGGTAATCGTTCAGGCAGGCGCATCCGAAGCCGGACGGCAATTAGCTGCCGAAACCGCCGAGGCTGTGTTTGCACCTGCGGGTAATCTGGAAGCTGGCAAAGCTTTATTTGCAGACATTAAGGGACGGGCGCGGACAATTGGACGTGACCCAGACAGTATAAAAATCCTTCCAGGTGCTTTAGTCGTTGTGGGGGAAACCGTTGCCGAGGCACAGGCAAAGCGTGTTTATTTAGATAGCCTCGTACATTATGACAGTGGAATTTCCAGCTTAAATAGTGCGCTTGGCTACGACGTTTCAGGTTTTGATCCAGACGGCCCCTTGCCAGAAATCCCACCGACTAACGCTGGTCACTCTTCACGAGAAAGAGTAATATCCCTAGCGCAACGTGAGAATTTGACGATTCGACAACTGGCGCAACGTGTTGGCAGTTATGGCGGACTGGCTTTTGTCGGCACACCCCAAACCATCGCCGATGAGATGGAAAAGTGGCTGTTTGAGGAAGGCTCTGACGGTTTCAACATCATGTTCCCTTATCTTCCTGAAGGGTTGAACGATTTCGTAGATAAGGTTGTGCCAGAACTCCAACGCCGTGGGATTTTCCGCAAAGAGTATGAGGGTACAACGCTGCGTGAAAATCTCGGTCTGGCGCGCCCTGCTAATCGCTTCTTCCAGACTAGTCTGGTGTAAACTGCGATCGCGCTAGTATCACACCTATTGTTTCTTTTTTTTACCACTTGCATCAATAGCACCGTCATCCTCGCTGCTTGATTTTTAAATTAGCTTGTGGTAGAGTTCGTGCAATTGCAATCTACTGTAACTTGGTCGGGTTGCAGTAGATTATTTAGATGAGAGAGTTAGCAAACAAAGTCTAACCGCAAAATAAAAAATTTCCCATCTTGAACTTTTACATCATTCCAAAATCAGTTTTTTAATTAAAGCCTGTATTTTAAACCCCAGAAAATTGGTAATACATCATGGTAGCAATATCTAGAAAACGCAACTTTCTAATTTTATTAGTAGCTGGAATATTTACTCTCTCCACAACTTTAGTAAGTTGTAAAGCACCAGATACACGAGAAAAGGCAGCAGTTGCAGCTCCTAGCGGCATTAAGACAAAATTATTAAGAATTGGCTATTTTACTGCTGCGGATATCACCAAAAGTAGACAAGTTTTAGAGAAACGCTTGAATCCCTTGGGTATTCAAGTCCAGTGGGCGCAATTTACAGCTGGGCCACAGCTTTTAGAAGCAATAAATGTCGGCAGTTTGGATGTCGGTGCTGTTGGTGAAACTCCACCTATATTTGCCCAAGCAACTGGTATTCCCTTTGTTCTTCTTGCTAATACTATACCGGGTAGTGGTGAAGGTTCGGCGATCGTAGTACCGGAAGACTCCCCCATCAAAACTATAGCTGATTTAAAAGGTAAGGGAATTGCCTTTCAAAGAGCTACTGCTAGTCAATACTTTGTGGTTAAAGCTTTACAAGAAGGAGGACTAGAGCTAAAAGATGTCAAACATCTCAATCTGATAGCTCCAGAAACTCGTGCAGCATTATCGCGTAAGAGCATTGATGCAGCTGTGCTAAGTGACCCCCACCTGGCTATATTTCAGAGAACGGAAAAAGTTCGGATTCTTCGTAATGCTAAAGGACTTTCAACCCAAGGAGGCTATTGGATAGCTGCACGTAGCTTCGTGAAAGAGAACCCTGAGCTAATAAAAATTGTCCTTGAAGAAGTCTACAAATTAGGCAATTGGTCTAAAGCAAATAGGCGAGAAGTTGCCGAAATTGTCGGGCGTGATACCAAGCTTGATTTACCAACCTTAGAAACAATAGTCAAGCGTCGGCGTTTTGGCATCAGACCGATTACCGATAAGGTTATAGCAGGACAGCAAGAGATATCTGACTTGTTCTATAAGCAAAAATTCATCACTAAAAAGATTAATGTCAAGGATGTAACACTTACTCCTGAAGAATATGCTGCTATACTCCCGGCAGAAATCAAGCCCTGAGCATTTGCAGTCAAAAGAGGCAAGGGAGCAGGGGGCGGGGGGCGGGGGGAAAGACACTAGACGGAGCTTGTACTTTGCCCCAGTTCAAGCGGAATTTGTAATTGGGGAAAAGGAAACGAGGAACAGTTTCGTAGGGTGTATTATCGGTGTTCTCGTTATGCACCGCAAATCTTGGTGGTGACTAGAGCTAATTTATATAAGCGCATCCTACTTAACTATGAATCAATATCAAAATCTAAAATTCAATGACAGATGAAACAAGTCAGTTAAGAACCACTTTTGATCGAGTAGCACTGTTGTATGACCAAGTTCGACCAGGATATCCAGAAGCGCTTTTTGACGATGTGGTGTCTCTTTCAGAAATCACTCCAAACGGAAGGATATTAGAGATTGGTTGTGGTACTGGTCAGGCAACTGTGCCCTTTGCCCGCCGAGGTTATCGTATACTCTGTATTGAGTTGGGTGAGAATCTTGCTACGGTTGCCCAAAAAAATCTGGCTGCTTATCCGCAAGTAGAAGTGCGTAACATCGCTTTTGAGGATTGGCCGATCCAAGAAAATGCTTTTGATTTAGTGATTTCGGCGACTGCTTTCCACTGGCTTGACCCAAGTATTGCTTACAAAAAAACGGATCTTGCCCTCACATCTAAAGGAGCGATCGCGCTATTTTGGAATGAACACGTATATAGTGATGCTAGTAATGGCTTCTTTGAAGAAGTACAGGAGCTATATCAAACTTTAGCTCCTCAACTGGTTAAAGACGATGAGCCTCCTTTGCGCGAACAGAAAGTCCCTAATAAAACAGCTGAGATTGAGCAAACAGGTTTGTTTGGTGAAGTAGTGTATCGCTCTTATCGATGGGATACAACATACAACAGTGCAAGTTATCTCAATCTCTTAAATACTTACTCCGGTCATATAAATTTAGATCGCATTACAAAAGCGCGTTTTTTTGATGCGATCGCTGAATTAATTAATACCAAGTTCAATGGTCAAATTACTAAAGGTTACTTAACTACTTTATACCTAGCCCACCGATTGTAATCTTATTTAAATCATTTTGCAGATATGATTAAACAGTTATAGCAAGGGACTGGGGACTGTTGACTGGGGATTGGGTGAAAAGTCTTGTTGTGTCTAAGTTTTATCATCTGTTAATGTCCTAACCACGAAGGCTTGTGCTATACGTTTTGTAAGGGGGACTGTTACCCCAACACAAACACTTGTTGTATATGAGATTTTAAACCCCTTGAGTAGGATATTCAGTTTTCGGCTCCTATCACAGCTAACTCGTCGGAATTGCAAACTCTGTTCGATTTCATTGCTGTAGGAGCAAGTGAGCGCGATCGCATCCTGCTTTCAGCAACGCCCACAAAATTAATAAACAGAAGTCAACAATTTATCGATCGCAGCGCGAAACGCCGTTGCTGCACCAGCACTCATATCACGAGGAGCGCAAATGCGATTTCTCAAATATGCGAAAGTAATAGCACCCACAGCAGCGAAGATGGGGTCAACGTTGCTATTTTTACCACCAGTCCTTCCACCTGGTAAAGTTGCACCATTGGCATGAATGAGATAATTAGCTAGTTGTCGCAGGTGAAAATCAACAGCGTCCTTAACTGTGGTAAAATCACCATCTGCGGCTATTGCTTGGACTCCAGAATTTTTGATAATATCTGCGATCGCAACTTCCCGATTATCGCTCAATCTCTCAGCCGCTTCGGCACGATATTGAATTTTCTCACTATCTGCCACATCCAGAGGTAAAGGATTTCCAATCGGTTCTACACCCCATCTGCGACGCAACAGTAAATTATTGGTGATATTATCCGACTTCACCCTGTGATAAGCAGGACGCTGATTAAGTGCGTCAAACCAAGCATTGATTCGAGGAAAGCGAGGATTCCCTTTGAGATGATATCCTCGATATACAGGTAAATTAGCCGCCAATCTATCTAAATGGGGGCTATACAGAATGTCTACTAAGCTAAATGTACTGACAAAGTAGGGGCCGGGGTATTTAGCCAAAGCTTGCTCAAGTTCATCTAACTTCGCCTCAAATGCTGTTTGTAATGCCAATTCATCAGCATCTACAGGTGCTTCTCTTACAAATTTGTACGCAATCTCTCTAAAACCGTTAGTCTCAGCTTCTTCAACCAACTGCCTAGCAACAGCGTTTTCCTCTGAATTCTCAGGCAATAATGCTGGATGTGGAAACCTTTCTTCTAAAGCTAAGAGAATATCTTTAGATTCATATACTAATTTACCCTCAATTTTGGCTGCTGGGACAAGGGTTGTGGGGACTAAGTCAGTGTACCATTTAGGTTTATTACTTAAATCAATAAACTCCGTTGCAAAGGGAATTTCCTTTTCTTCCAGAGCAAACCAAACTCGTTCGCAGAAAGGACACCAGGAATTAGTATCTCGATAAAGCAAGACTGACGGTTCTGTGTTTGGCGGAAGTTTATCTAAACTGCTGGGTATTGGTGCAGTAGAAGGAGATTGTCCTGTCCTCTTTACCCTACGCGCAGAGGTATTTTTTCTAGCAGTTTCTAAAACTTCTTCCCAAGTTGATACTGTGTTTTGAATAGACATTTTTTACCTCGCTTTACTAGGAATGCCGGAAAACACAAATAACTGTTGCTCTTTAGGTGCAGCCAAGTTTTCACCAAGGTATCGATGAAGACCAACACCCATATCTCCTGTAGCCGTAAGCTTGAAGTTTACTTCCTCAAATCCAGATGCACTTAAAATTTTCCGTACATTGTCAGAGTAGGTAATACCGTTAGAGTGTCCACGAGTCCAAATGACAAAAGCACCCGGTTTACTCAGAAAACTCAGGTTATCTAGTAAGCGATTGAGTTCAGCCTCATCAGCTAGATTGCCAAAGACACCACACACAATCACAATATCTGCTGGTACTGCTCCTACATAGTTAGTGGCAAGAGTTGCATCACCATTGATAATCTCAATTTGCTTGGCTAAACCCAAAGACTCTATAGTTGCTCGTCCACGCTCAACCAGATTTGAATTTATTTCAACCAGTCGTGCAGAAACATTCTTCGCACGGGGGTGATTTTTTAAAGTTCCTAATAAATCTCGTCCATCACCCGCGCAAACACTTACGACACGGATAGTTCCAGATGGCGACGCATTCAAGCTGTAAGCAATATATTCCTGCACGATTTCTAGACGCTGCTGCAATTTTGGCTCAGTGTCGTATAGGTCGTGCCATTCATACCAATCTTTTGGCATAAGGCGTGATTCCCGTTTGATGCACACTGTGTAGTTAAAAACTACGATTACTGTATCAACTAACTGTAGTTTATGGATAAAAGCAGAGTATCACAGACATTTAGATAAAATCAAGTCTTATTCCCTGTTATGCCTATTTTCTGAGCAAAACTGATGTAGGCTTTAGGATTGTAAAATTAAGAAGTCAAAGCAATCGAGGTAGTGAGGTGCTAATGACATATCCAGAACTGCGCCAAAACGATTGAACAGCAACTAACTCAACTACCACCCAATCAGCTATCCCTGGTCAGTGACTTTCTAGATTCCCTTCAAAATAGAGACAGTAGTAGCGATCGCCCACTCCGTCGGTTAGCTACGATGAAACGAGGAAGCAAAGCCGCGGATTTGTTAAAGTTTGCAGGAACATGGCAAGGCGATGATTGAGAAGAGTGCCTTCAATCCTTTCATAACAATCTTTTGGCACAAGGGATGATTACTATGTAATCTAAACTACGATTAATTTATCAATTAAATGTAGTTAATGCCTGAAAGCATGGTAATATAAGACTTTAGACGCAATAAAGTCTTAATTCTTTTAGCTGGGTTGGAAATGCGTTTAATCCTGGTAGATAGACTTGATGAAATCGGCGTAACTATTGATTGATTCTAACTAAGATCGCCATGAACCCTAGTTTTTTAACTGCCCATACTCCAACCACGATCGCTATTGTTGGCGGAGGTTTTAGTGGTTCTCTAGTCGCTACCCACCTATTGAAAACTGCCAGTCAACCCCTCACCATTAAGCTGATTGAGCGTAGCGATCAAATTGGCAAGGGAATCGCTTACAGCACAGATACCAACTGTCATTTGCTGAATGTATCGGCAGGTAACATGAGTGCATTTGCTCACGATCCAGGGCATTTGTTACGTTGGCTTCAGCACAACCGCGATGAGTTAACAGTATTTTTTTCAGAAGAAGTCAATGCCAGTACCTTCATACCTCGTAAAGTCTATGGTTTATACATTCAATCGGTTTTAGCAGAAGCAGAAGCCACAGCACCCAGTGATGTGCGACTAGAACGCTTCACCGATGAAGTGGTAGGGGTACAGCCTGAAGAAAAAGGCGCAATGATTTCTCTACGAAGTGGTCGCTGTTTTGCCGCAGACAGAGTTGTGTTGGCATTGGGGAACTCACCTTCTGCACCCCCCGCCATTCAAAACGCAAACAGTAATGATGATTATCTGCGGAATGCTTGGTCAGCCGATGCCTTAGCAGACCTTGATGCTGATGCGCCTGTGTTGCTAATTGGTACGGGACTGACGATGGTGGATATGGTTTTATCTCTAAGCGATCGCCAACATCGCGGTAAAATTTATGCTGTGTCCCGACGAGGCTTATTTCCCCTCAAACATCAAGCGGCTCAACCTTATGCCTGCTTCTTGACGCTAGAAAATTCACCAAAAAGTGTACGTGGCTGGTTACGTCGGCTACGTGCCGAGGTGGAAATTGCTGCTACCCAAGGCTACGACTGGCGAGCTGTAATTGATTCTCTGCGTCCCATAAATCAGAAAATCTGGCAAAAACTACCGACCGAAGAACAGCAACGTTTTTTGCGTCATCTGACACCCTATTGGGATGTGCATCGTCACCGCATTGCCCCAAGGGTGGCGGATGTTGTCACTGAAATGCTGGATTCTGGTCAACTCACCATTGCTGCCGGGCGGATTCGGGAATATCAAGCTTTGGCGGACGGTGTAGCTGTTACCGTCTGCCAGCGCAAAACCCAAACTAATAATATCTTGCACGTCCGCCGAGTGGTGAATTGTACAGGGGTAGCAGCAGATTATCGCCGATCGCCTCATCCTTTAATTACTGATTTGCGATCGCAGAAATTAGTTCGCCCCAATACCATCGGTTTAGGATTAGATACAGATACCCACGGTGCATTATATGCAGCAGACGGTAATGTTTCGACGCTGTTTTATACCTTGGGAACTCCGCGCAAGGGCGACTTGTGGGAAACTATCGCTGTACCAGAATTACGAGGACAGGCGCAGGAACTATCTAAGACGTTGTTGCAATCGCTACCAGTGCGTGCGCGCCCTATTCCAACGATGCCTTTGTTAAGCGAGCGTAGTGCAGAGATACCGCAATCAACTTTCCTATTTCGGCAATTTTTTGACCCTGCAACTAGTAGTTATACTTACTTAATTGGCGATCGGCAGACAGGAGATGCTGTTCTAGTCGATCCTGTATTAGAGCAAGTTGACCGCGATTTGGAATCATTGGATGAATTGGGATTAAAGCTACGCTACTGTCTAGAAACTCACCTCCATGCCGATCATATTACAGGGGCAGGCAAACTCAGACAAAAAACAGGCTGTGAGGTGATCGTTCCCCAGAATACTGCTGTGACAAAAGCCGATCGCTCCCTTGTCGGTGGCGAAATCCTAGAGGTGGGATCGGTAATGATTGAAACAATTTTTACACCAGGTCACACCGCCAGTCACATAGCATATTTGGCGAACAAAACCCATCTATTAACTGGTGATGCCTTATTTATTCGTGGTTGTGGACGCACAGATTTTCAGGGAGGCGATCCTGGAACTTTATATGATGTGGTGACACAACGCTTATTTACCTTGCCAGATGATACGTTGGTATATCCTGCCCATGACTATAAAGGACGCACAGTTTCCACCATTGGCGAAGAAAAGCAGCTTAATCCCAGATTTAGCGATCGCAGTCGTAGTCAATTCATTACCATCATGAATAATCTCAAATTGAGTTATCCCCAAAAGATGAATGCAGCTGTACCTGCGAATGAATACTGTGGTGATTTTATTCCTCAAGAAAGCTTAGACCAAGCTACAAGTTCGGCAACAGATGAAGAACAGAAACAAATAGAACTCACAGTTATGACTAATACAGAAATCTACAATGATTACTTTGCTATGTATATCTAGAGCAGATTAAGCTTCCCCGCACGCTTCGTGACGGGGATTTCTGAAGAGTCCACAAAAGAACTTAAATTCTGTTTCAGTCCTGTTAGTTCAAAGCACAATTCATGCCAATCACCCAATGGCTGATAACCAATTTCCTGGTAAATATGATTAGATATCGGGTTTGCTAAATCTGTAGATAGGAAACAGAATCGATATCCCTGGTTCAATAAAGTCTGACTCAAAGCTGCTACGCAAGCACTAGCGTAACCCAGGCGACGATACTTTGGTGGTGTGTACACCATATTTACTCGCGCACCATTGGGCGTTAGTCCACCACGACAAGCAATTGAAACCGGGACTTTATCCTGCCAAAGATAAGCAGTACCTTCCTTCAACCGATGTTTAGCCCAGCGTTCTGCTTCTGAGTCAATCTCGCCAAGGGTTTCTAGAGAAAAAGCTTCATACCAGTTTATCAAAAGTGTGCGATCGCTTTCTGTTGCTTGTCGTAAATAACCTGTAGCTGCGGAAATATGTCGTACTTTTTCCAGTTTAAAGGTACGCAACGCTAACTTTAATTGGTAAGATTGACCAGTTAAAGAATGCCAAGCTGAAGCAAAGGCTTGGGCTTCATCTACGGGAGCATTAACTCCCGTCAGTGATGGATAGGAAACAGATAAATTTTGAGCAAGTAGCTCTACTGCTTTCAAATCTTCAATCTGTGAGAGTAATAATGGGCGGGGTGGCGTTCTAATTGCTACTGCGACAATATTATTATCTATTTCCACAGCTGCCAAGTATGGAGTTTCTTCATAGCGTTCAGGATTGTGAATCAAGCTATTGCTAATTCCCAGCAGCAGACTATGGATTGGTTCTTGATTGAGCAAATAATCTTTCACCCAGGTATAAAATTGATTAGCATCTTGAAATTCATGAATTTTCATTTTATGTCATTACATTTAATTGTTGGCAATTTGTCATTGTGAGTGCAACAACAAAATCACAAAGTTATTGAGATTGGGTAGAGCATCAGCCAGATATTGCCATAAATCAGATAGTAAAAGCCTTTAAGGGACGCTCATGTTATATGTTGCCTAAAGAGTTCCCGCAATTATTAAAATTGCCTAGCCTATGGACTAATAGTTATTTTTGCTTTACTGCTGGACAGGTTTCGGCAGATGTTATCAAAAGATATATCGAAGATCCACATCACGGATAATATTTACGGCGAATAAATTCGCCTATTCGCCTTCCTCTACTGCCTTAAGTCAAGTGGCTTCCGTGCTATTCGGCGATTTTCTTGTGAAAATCAAAATTTTTCCACCCAAGGTCGCAATTCAACTTCCCAAGTCCAAGCATTGCGAGGTTGGCTCAGAATGTTGAGATAAGTTTGAGCGATCGCATCTGGATCGAGTAAACTATCTGGCCGATCGTCTGGTTCTATCCGGGTAGCAGAACGAATTCCTCCATCAATCACAAAATGCGCTACATGGATATTCTGAGGAGCCAATTCACGGGCAATGCTTTGAGCCAAACCCCGTAAAGCAAATTTACCCATTGCAAACGGTGCAGACTGAGGATAACCCTTAACACTGGCGGAAGCACCTGTAAAAAAGATCGCTCCCCCACCCGCAGCTAACTGACGTTTTGCCGCCGCTTGTGCTACTAAAAAGCCACCATAGGCAGTAATTTCTAGTGTTTTGGCAACATCGGCTGGGTCAAGTTCCACAAATGAACCACGAACCCGCCAGCTAGGATTATACACAACCAATGTTGGTACTCCTAGTTTTTGTTCGACATCTGTAAATAGTTGTTCAACTTCATCTACTTGAGAAGCATCAGCAGTAAAACTGACGGCTCCGATTTCATCAGACAATGCTTTGAGCTTATCAATTTGTCGTGCTGCTAAAGCAATAGTAAAGCCTTCTTTTGCCAATAAACGGGCTAGTGAGGCACTGAGTCCACTACCAGCCCCAACAATCAATGCAATATTTGTCATATCCTCAATTTCTCCCTCAAATGAATAACATAATCAACAATTTACTAAAGCTGTACTAAACAAGCTCCTGACTTTTTTTCAAAATGAGCAACAGAGATATTTTTGCAGTCAGGAGAGTTTCAACCGTTTACCTGCTCTATCTTTACATCCATTCCTTGGTCTAGTTCTATGAACTTTGGCCCGGCGATCAAAACTACAATCATCATTAAAATACTCGTCACCATGATGATGCTCACCACGCTGGGATCTTCAAAATTACTTGTAGCTACTAATAATGCGGCGGCAAAATTACGTTGAGCTGTTCCGACTCCTAGCACTCGTTGGGTATCGATACCAGGGCCGCCTAAAAGATAACCGACGGTAAAGGAGAAGACTATGAAAACGGCACAAACTAAAATTGCACCTGTTTGTAATAAGCCAATGATATCGTTAGTGTGAACTATCAGCCTGACAACCAGACCTAAAAGCAATCCAGCATTAGATAATTTGAACAAAATCGGCTGGATAATGGGAGCGATCGCACTCAATTTTGCTTTGATGAATAACCCAACGATCAATGGGCTAACCATCATTAACAATAAGGGTTTGGCAATGTCCCAGGAGTTAATTTGCACACCTTCCACCACTAAGGGCAGTACAATCGGCATGTAAAAAATTGTGCCCAGCATTAGTAACATCATTAATCCCACCGAGAAAGCTATATTGCCTTTGACTATGTGGGCAAGTTTCGGTAATGCTGGAGGCCCTGATGCTACTGCCATGATCAGTAAGCCATCTCTTAGTGGTTCACTTAAATGTACTACTTGTAGTAACAAATATACAAAAAGTGGCACTAGCACAAAATTTGTCAGCAGCGATGAGAGAACTAAGCGGAGGTTGCGGAGTGGTTCCCAAATCTGTTGTACGGTGAGACTTAACCCTGCACCCAGCATGGTGAACACGATAAATGTGAAAAGTGCAAGTTTATCGATTAGTGACAAGATTTCGTTCATGATTTTTTTTCACGCAGAGTTGCGGAGGGGCAGGGGGGCAGGGGAGACAAGGGGACAAGGGGACAAGGGGACAAGGTGACTTATGAGAACTTGCAACATTGCAACAAGTCTTTCCCCTTGTCCCCAATGCCCAATGCCCAATGCCCAATGCCCAATTCCTATTACTTCAATTCCAGGGTGACTTGCTGTAAGTTGCCGGTGAATGCAAAGGGTGTTTGGTAAGTATCTACCGCAGGTGTGCCAGTATCTTGACCAACATCAAAGGTTTCATCTAAACCAAATCGGTAGCCTACGGTTTTATCAATGCGGCCTTCGGCAACCTGTTGATCGTTGATCGAGAGCTTACCAGTACCACCTGCTCCCGGAACGCCGCCATCATAAGTAAAGTCAAATTTGATTTGGGATTTGCCGATCGCAATTGGTTGGGAAGATTGAATGATTGTGCGATCGCTATTTAACAAGTTGTAAGCAAAGGTGGGTTTACCTTCTTGCAAGAAGAAACTCCAACCCGCAAAACGTCCGCCTTGGGTAACTAAAACGCCTTCAGTACCATCTTTGGCAGCATCCACATCGGCAGTGATGCTAAAGGAGCGATTCTTAATATTGGGAGCGCTACCTTCGGGAATCCCTGCAACAGATGTGTAATAAGTAAAGCTATTGCGTCCTGTGATTAGGTTGGAACGGATTTTGACATCAAACCGTTGAAGTAAGCGATCGTCCAAGGGCAGAACTTTGTATTTCTCTGCTTCCTTCAGAAATAAATTTTGTAGTTGCGCTAACTTCTCAGGGTTCTGCTTGGCTAAATCGTTGGCTTCACTGAAGTCTTTAGTAATATCGTATAGTTCCCAATTATCTTCATCGAAGGTGGTTTTCGAGACACGCTCCCAAGGTAAGCGTCCATGACGGGCGGCTGCTACCCAACCTCGATCATAAATGCCACGATTGCCAAACATCTCAAAATACTGGGTTTTGTGATGGGATGCTACAGCAGGATCGTCAAAGCTATAGACAAGGCTAGTACCTTCGATGGGTTGTTGTTTTACACCGTTGACTACCTCTGGTTCTTCAATCCCCACAGCTTCCAGAATTGTAGGCGCAATATCAATTACATGATGGAATTGGCTCCGCAGTCCACCACGATCTTTGATGCGTTGGCGAAGCCCGCCGGAGGCATCGCCCCAAGCCACAACTAAACCATTGCGGGTTCCCCCGAAGTGAGAAGCAATTTGTTTTGTCCATTGGAAGGGGCTATCCACTGCCCAAGCCCAAGCTGCATGAAAATGATTGAAGGTTTTTGGCCCACCTAAATCATCAAAAGCCGCGAGAACTTCTTGAGGACTTTCTGCTACGCCATTAAAGACTTTTAATTCATTAACACTACCTGTTAAGCCGCCTTCAGCACTCGCACCATTATCACCGGCGATGAAAAAGACTAAGGTGTTATCCAATTCACCCAGTTGATCGATCGCATCAATAACTCTACCAATTTGTGCATCGGTATGGCTGAGGAAACCTGCAAATACTTCCGCCTGACGCGCATAAACTTTCTGCTCGGTGGGAGTGAGGGAATCCCAAGCTGGGAGTTCTGCCGGGCGAGGAGTCAGCTTAGTATCGGCGGGAATTACACCCAAGGCTAGCTGACGAACAAAGATGTCTTCGCGTAATTTATCCCAACCTCGATCGAATTTACCCTTGTACTTGTCGATCCATTCCTTGGGCGCATGGTGTGGGGCATGAGTTGCACCAGTGGCAAAGTAGGTAAAGAAGGGTTTATCTGGAGCGATCGCTTGTTGGGTACGAATCCACTTAATTGCATGGTCTGCTAGATCGGGGGTGAGGTGATAATCAGGGCGATCGCTTGGTTTCTGAATATGTTGGGTATTTTCCACCAAAGCTGGACTCCATTGATTGGTATCACCGCCCAGAAAGCCATAGAAGTACTCAAAACCTAAACCTGTCGGCCAGCGATCGAATGGGCCTGCTGCACTGGTTTCATAGTCTGGGGTATTGTGCCATTTGCCAAAAGCGGCTGTGTTATATCCATAATCTCGCAATACTTCAGCGATCGTTGCTGCACTTCTAGGTAAAATCGCAGTATAACCTGGATAGCCTGTGGCTAACTCCTCAACCACACCTGTATTCACAGAATGGTGATTGCGTCCCGTGAGCAATGCGGCTCTGGTAGGAGAGCAGAGTGCTGTAGTGTGGAATTGGTTATAACGCAATCCCCTTTCTGCTAGACGGTCTAAATTAGGCGTATCGATCGCACCGCCAAAGGTGCTGGTTTGTCCAAAACCGACATCATCAAGCAACACCAGCAACACGTTTGGTGCATTTTCTGGAGCCTTAATTGGTTTGGGGAAGTCTGGTTCGGATTCTTTGTAAGTAATGCCAATTTTGCCTTTAAAAGATGGTTGGGGTAATGGCAATTTGTCGCCATAGTCCGCCCAAGCAGGTAGAGGTAAGAGACTAGAAAATATTAGCGTTAGGGCTGTCAAAAATGCGATTCTCCTTCGGAGACGCTGCGCGAACGCACCAGAAGTTAGCTTGAGAGATGCATACAAAGAATCTCTCTTATGAGGATCAGTCATACAATTTTGGATTTTAGATTTGGGATTTTGGATTTATGGATAGTGTGCTAGAGGACAAATTTTTAACTAGCCGAAACCCGATATGAGTAGTACCCGTATCGGGTGATTCTGACTCCCGCGCCGCCGGACGGAAGCGACTACAGTAATTGGGAGCGCAGAGATACGATCCCCCCTTGATTACGTGTAACTCTGGTTCATCGGGCTTTTTGGGATCAAAGCTTTGATTTAAGGCAATAGGATTAATTCGATTGGATTTGCGATCGCGTCCAACTTGATAGAAATCAGTAGTCCATTCCCAAACATTCCCGGTCATGTCATAGAGTCCATAACCATTGGGTGCAAAAGAACCGACGGGAGCAATGCCCAAGTGACCATCGGCTTTGGTGTTGAAAAAGGGAAAAATTCCTTGCCAAGTGTTGGCTCTATGTTCAGAATATTCATTGCCCCAAGCATAGGTTGCACCATCCAAGCCACCACGGGCGGCATATTCCCATTGAGCTTCGCTGGGTAGGGATTTTCCTGACCATTTGGCGTAGGCTAGGGCATCTTCGTAAGCTATGTGAACAACTGGATAGTTGGATTTGCTAACGATTGCACTGTCTGGCCCAAAGGGATGTTGCCAATTCGCGCCAGTAGTCCAATGCCACCAACTCAAAAAGGAAACTTCCTTGACACCCGGTTTTGCCATCTCAAACACTAACGAACCCGGTAATCGTTGCTCATCGGGTAAATCGGGAAACTGTTCTTGAGATAAGGGACGCTCTGCAACTGTCACATATCCTGTTTGTTTGACAAATTCACCAAATTGTGAGTTTGTTATCTCATATTTATCAATACAGAAGTTAGTCACCGTTACATCTCCAGGCGATCGCTCTTCCATAAAATTGGAATTATCAGACCCCATTTTGAACGTTCCTCGTGAAATCATCGCCATACCTTGGGGACAGGGATTGACTGTGGCTGCCAATGCGGTTGTATTGATGAATAAAAGTGCGATCGCTATTCCCGAAATGAATATTAGTGTGAGAAAGTAATGTTTTTTCCCATCTCTAATATTCTCAATTTTGCTAGTTCTAATTGAATGCCTGTAGTTCATCAATAAGATTCAACTTTGCTTCAAACTTATATCATTTTGGTTTTAGATGAAAAATTCCCTTTTCGTCGTAGTTATCAGTAATTTATTTTTCGCATTACATTATTTATTGTGGAAAAATCTATATTTTAATCAATAAATTTTAAGAAGATTTTCAATGTTTGATACTATGCAGAAACTGTTAACTCTAAACTTAGGTTAATTTACAACAAAGATATTCATTTGTTCTAAAGTACTAAAAACCGATTAAGTTACCGATGTTTTATCCAATATTGATAAATTACATCTTGTGAAAAGATAAGTCAAGCACTATATATATTTAGCGACGAAAAAGCTTAACACTACCTCAGTCAGATATTGGTGTAGCCCCAAAACCAGTTTTGATACTCTTCTTAAACCCAGTTTTTTCGTAAAACTGGAGTACTTCCTTGGTTTGCCTTCCACTTAGGAGCATTACTTTGTAACAATTATGACTCCATGCAGATTGTAAGGCAACGTGAGTTCGACAAGCCCTTTTTTGACCTCTCCCCCAACTCCTCTCCGACACGGAGAGGGGAGCCAAAACTGTAGAGGGACAAATTATTTGACCAAAACAACAGATTTTTTGTCAACAATCCAAATTCTTCTATATTGCTTGTTCAAGCAACTTCTATAGCTTCATATCAGAAAGGCTAAAAATCAGATTCCTCTAGAGCGAAGCTTACAAGCTTGAAGAACTTGACAAATTATTTGTTGCTGTGGTCAAATAATTCGTCGCTGTAGAGCGAAACGCGAAAAATACAGTACGCGCTCCTTGAGCGCTATGTCCTGCAAGGTAAAATCAGTGTTAAGTACAAGAAAGATGCTATAAAAAAAGATGCATTACGAAAACACTATCTTTTTATAGGGGATGGCGCTAGTAATCCTGATAAAGCACCCAAAGAACCAGTTCCAAGAGCGGTTAGAAGTTCAGGAATTTGTTTGTTGCCGTTTGCTTGTAGAGCAATTGCACCTATAAGACAAATTAATACCGTAGAGGTAAGTGTACCAACAATCATACGGTAAATCCAGGGGTCTGTTTGTATATAGTTTTGTGGCAGATTAAAAGTATTATTTACTGCATCAGCGTTTTGTTGTACACCTTGCTGACCTCTTGAATCATTGAGAGTTGATGGTTGTTTACTTTCTTCAAGTAAAGACTGTGTTTCGACTAAAGAGTTTTTTCCATTCTCTGTACTCATAGTGCATCCTTTTTATTTAATAAAATAAGCATTGGAAGTTTTCTATAATTGTTAATCACATTACGATTCCTCTTTTTCGGAAAAGTAGAAACAATCACCAAAGTTTTTTTTTGCAGTCAAGTGAGATCGCCCCTCTGTCCCTTTGCCTTTCATCACTGGAATAAGCTTAATTTTGGGTTTAAACAGGCTTTAGTAGGTTAGCTGGGGATTTTTTTTACCTTGGCATCGCTGTAGGGGATTGTAGGGTGTGTAGTAGGAGCGATCGCGCCCAATACTCAATCGTCTCACTCCAAGATAAGTAATAAGCCATCTGAGTAATGGTAGTAGTCGGTTTTATCGATACAGTGGTCGAAAGTATGATTTCAGTTAACCACCGCCAGTCAATCGCACACCTGCTATCATTGTTAACCCAGATTTACACTTGCCCAGATACCCTTACCATCAGCAATGCCGATAGTTTTGCTGATGTATGGGCTTCTTTATGATGAAAAAGAATCTAGCCATCAACCTTTTCTAAAGTGGGTTTATATTTTTGTAGCTAAAACAACACTAATTTCCTGGTTTTTTACTTACGACACGGAGTTTGTGGTTTGCTACCTGCGCCTCATCTAATGCCAGTTGCTCTGTGTCCAAACCTTGAGAGTGAGCTTTTCCACTTGTTCTGTGCGGTATTAAGGATAAATCTTTAACCGGACACTAGATGATAAATTAATAGTGCTGACCTACTCAAACTGATTTGAGTTAATCCGCAAATACACGTATGGAGCTAGATGAATATTAAATTAGTAGATAACCGAAATATTACTGTAATTTTTGAAGGTTTTTATATATGTAAATGGTTGATTTCAGAGGATATACGGTAACGATAACCAAAGCGATCGCGGTACTTTAATTTTAATAAATCTTATATTATTCAGATTAAAAAACTCAGAAAAGATGACGAAAACAGAATGTAGAAGCTCAAACTCATAATCAATTCTAGTCTAAAACTAGTACGGTAAAACTCTGACAAACGCCAAACGTAGTTCTCCTTGAGAATATGAGACTCACTCTCTAGGTGTATACGCATCTACAAAAGGTCTGAGGCTAAAAACCTCTTCTTTCGCACTTCAGGCTTTGATGAAGACTTGTGCAATATGTAGGTTTTTATGATGGAAATTTTAAATAATTTTTTCTCTACTAGCCAGTTTATTCCCCACGGACATTGCTATCTCTGGAAACCAGGATTGGTGTGGTTGCATCTGATTTCAGATGTGTTAACTGGACTTGCTTATTATTCAATTCCAGTGATGTTGGTTTATTTTGTTCGTAAACGGCGAGATATGCCTTTCGGCTGGATATTCTTAATGTTTGGCACATTCATCGTTGCTTGTGGCACAACTCATTTAATGGATGTATGGACGCTTTGGTATCCTACCTATTGGCTATCAGGGTTAGTCAAAGCTATCACCGCTTTTGTTTCCGTATTAACGGCTATAGAGCTTGTGCCATTAATGCCACAGGTGCTAGCTCTACCGAGTCCTGCCCAACTAGAGGCTGCAAACTACCAACTAGCAAAAGAAATTGCTGAACGCATACGGACTGAAGAAGTGTTGAGGGAAAGCGAGCAACGCTGGCAATTAGCTTTGCGAGGCAATAATGATGGAATTTGGGACTGGAATGTTAAAACCAATGAAGTTTTCTTCTCGGCTCGCTGGAAAGAAATGCTCGGTTACGAAAACCACGAAATTTCTAACCATTTAGATGAATGCGTGACACGAGTGCATCCGAACGATATTGAGCGGGTGAAACAAGCGGTTCAAGATCACTTTGCTCAGAAAACACCGTTTTACATTACCGAGTATCGAGCTTTATGTAAAGACGGCACCTATAAATGGATTTTAGATCGAGGGCAAGCACTGTGGGATGAAAATGGTAATGTAGTACGAATGGCAGGCTCACATACTGACATTACCGATCGCAAGCAAGCAGAGGAGACACTAAATAGCCTACTTAACCAATTAGAAAGCAAGGTTGAGGAAAGGACAGCAGAGTTAACAAAAATCAACGAATCGCTACAGACAGAAATTACTGAACGCCAGCGAATAGAAGAAGCATTGCGAGAGAGCGAACAGCGATTTCGGGCTGCATTCCATCAAGCTGCTGTTGGCATTGCCCATGTCGCAATCGATGGAAGCTGGTTGTTAGTTAATCAGAAGCTTTGCGATATTCTCGGTTACACACTCGAAGAACTACAGTTGTTAACTTTCCAAGATATTACTCACCCGGACGATCTTAATACTAACCTGAAATATGTTGAGCAGATTTTAGCAGATAATATTCAAACTTACTCGATGGAAAAGCGCTATTTCCGTAAAGATAATTCCATAGTTTGGGTTAATCTTACTGTGTCTTTAATGCGCGAATCTAATGGGGAGCCAAAATATTTTATTTCTGTGGTCGAAGACATTAGCGAACGGAAAGCCGCGCAACGCGAACGCAAGCAGTGGGAGGAGCAAATTCAAGCATCACTATTAGAAAAAGAGGTGTTATTAAAAGAAATTTATCATCGGGTCAAAAACAATTTACAGGTTATTTCCAGTCTGCTAAACCTGCAATCTGCCTATATAAAAGACAAAGAAGATTTAGTAATATTTCAACAAAGCCAGCAACGGATTGCATCAATGGCTCTCGTTCATGAAAAATTGTATCAATCTCAAGACTTAGCAAGGATTAATTTTGGTGAATATATTCGAGATTTAGTCAAAAGTTTATTTACTGCTTATGAAGTCAATGAAGATGCGATCGCTTTAACAATAAATACGGAAGATTGTATTTTTCTCGGTTTAGATACAGCAATTCCTTGTAGCTTAATTATCCATGAACTTGTATCTAATTCTTTAAAATATGCATTTACCAAAGGTAGTGATGGTGCAATTAATATTGAAATAAAGAAAATAATTAATAATAATTTAATGCTAATAGTTCGTGATGACGGGATTGGCTTACCACCAAACTTTGATTTTAAAAAACTTGCATCATTAGGATGGGAGTTGGTGGATGCTTTAACCCATCAGTTAGCAGGAAATATAAATATTACAGGCTCTACTGGAGTAGAGTGCCAGTTGACATTTCCTTTAATATAAATAGACAATCAATAAAAGATGACAAGCGCAAAAATTTTAGTTGTGGAAGACGAAGCTATTGTTGCTAAAGACTTACAATATCGGCTTAATAAATTTGGTTATATAGTGCCTGCTATTGCTTCTTCAGGAGAAGAAGCGATTAATATAGCAAGAGAAATATCTCCAGATTTAGTTCTGATGGATATCAAGCTTAAAGGCTCAATGGACGGGATAGAAGCTGCTGAAGAAATCTATAAACGTTTGGATATCCCAGTAATTTATTTGACTGCTTATGCAGATGAAAACACATTAGAACGAGCTAAGATAACTGAGCCGTTTGCCTACCTGCTGAAACCTTTTAAAGAAAGAGAACTACAAACAAATATTGAAATAACTTTGACTAAACATGGTTTAGAAAGGCAATTAAAAGCTAATAAAAAATGGCTGGATGCACTTTTAAAAAGTATCAGCGATGGTGTAATTGCTAGCGATTTACAAGATGTAATCACTTTTATGAATCCGGTTGCGGAAAATCTGACTGGATGGAAACAAGAAGAAGCGTGTGGTAGAAATTCCTCAGAGATATTTAATATTGCTAATGGCGAAACTCATAACTCTATTGAAAGTCCGACTATAAAAGTTCTTCAAGATGGTATTATAGTTCATCTCCCCGCAGAAACAATTCTGATTAATAAAGATGGTGCAAAAATACCAATTGATGACAGCGCTGCACCAATTAAAGATGACAAAGATAATATTACAGGCGCTGTATTAGTGTTTCGAGATATTACTGAGCGCAAACGAGCGATTGAGGCGCATCAAAAGCAAATTGAGCAAGAAAAACTTGTGGTGCAATGGAAGGAGATAAATCAACTCAAAAATGACTTTTTGAATTTAGTTTCTCACGAACTGCGATCGCCTCTGAGTAATATCAAGATGATGATTCAAATGATACAATTATATAATAATACTGAGAATGCTCAACGCTATCTAAAATTAATAGAAAGCGAGTGCGATCGCGAACTAGAATTAGTTAACGATCTACTAGACTTACAACGGCTAGAAAGCTCATCCTATCCAGTTATTACACCTGATGCGTTGCTCTTACAACAGTGGTTACTTTGGATTATCGAGCCGTTTCAAATTCGTGTTCAACAACATCAGCAAACTCTACAGCCGAATCTCCCTGCAAATCTCCCGCCGCTATTCTCAGATAGCATTAGCTTAGAACGCATTATAGTAGAATTGCTCAATAATGCCTGTAAATACACACCTGCCGGTGGTGAAATTGTCTTAAGTGTAAGTCACAATTCCTCGGAAACACCTGCAAAAACAATTATTACTGTTAGTAATTCAGTAGAAATTCCGGTAATAGAGTTACCACGAATATTTGATAAATTTTATCGTCTACCCAATGCAGATATCTGGAATCAAGGTGGTTCGGGTTTAGGTTTATCTATAGTCCAGAAATTAGTGGAACAATTGCAAGGAAACATTCAAGTAGAAAGTGGCAATGGATGGACTACATTCACTCTTACATTAATTGATTTATAGTACTCAATAATCCAGAAATTGCTATAGCAATCCTAAATCAAGACTTACGCACTCAGATCCCCCAACCCCCTTACAAAGGGGGCTTTAGAAGTTCCCCCTTTTTTAAGGGGGGCTAGGGGGGATCTAGGTTTCAGGCTTCAGTGCGTAAGTCCTATAAATGAGATTGTGAAAACTTTTGTTATGGTTGTCCTTGGTCATTTGTCATTACAAAGGACAAATGACAAATGACAAATGACTAATAACTGAACTTGATATGAGATAATTAAACCAAATTATTAAATATCGAAAAATGTCATTAACTATATCTTCTACACCTCAAGGTTTTAGTGCATTCATCACTAATTTGGGAATACGAGATACAACCGATGATTTTGTATTTATTAAATCATCAGTTCCTTGTGTTGCAGATGGAGTCTTCACTCAAAGTCTTTTTGCCGGGCCAAGTGTTACTATTAGCCGCGATAATTTAAAAGATTCACAAGCACAAGGAATTGTCGTTATATCTAAAAATGCAAATGTAGCTAATGGTTCTGTTGGCATCGCTGATGCTCAAGAAGTTCTGCAATTAGTTGCTAGTGAAACTGGAATTGCTGCACATAATATCGCGATCGCTTCTACAGGTGTAATTGGCAGACGTTACCCCATTGAAAAAATCCGGGCTGGTTTATTAGGATTGGGCAAAAAATTGACTGATGCTGATTTTCATGCCGCCGCTCGTGGTATTATGACCACCGATACAGTAGCGAAACTAGCTACACGACAAATAGGAAATGCCAAACTAGTAGGAATTGCCAAAGGTGTTGGCATGATTGAGCCGAATATGGCTACTCTTCTAACTTTCTTTTTTACTGACGCTGCAATTTCTGCAAATAGCCTTCGTTCTATTTTTCGCTCTACTATAGATAAAACTTTTAATTGCCTGAGTGTAGACACTGACACTTCTACTAGTGATTCTGCTGTAATTCTTGCTAATGGAATAGCTGGTGAAGTTTCAGAAGTAGATTTTGCTAGGGCATTGCAAGAAGTTGCACAGGAATTAGTGCTGAAAATTGCACGAGATGCAGAAGGTGCTACTAAAATAATTGAGGTAACTGTAGATTCAGCGATTAACTATACACAAGCTAAAACAGTAGCGAAAGCAATTGTAAATTCACCATTAGTAAAAACTGCTGTTTATGGAGCAGATCCGAATTGGGGAAGAGTTGCTATGGCTATAGGCAAATGTGAAAACGAACACCAAATAAATCAAGATAAAGTTGTTATTAGTTTTGATAATGTGAAAGTTTATCCTAGTAGCTTAACTAATGAAAATCTAGAACAGTTACGGCAAATTATGTCTCAAGATAAAGTAGATATTCATGTTAGCCTGAATATTGGCGATGCCTCTGCAACTGTATGGGGTTGCGATCTTTCAGAGGGTTATATAGAAATTAATGGTAAATACTCGACTTGATTAGACTTGTTGCACAAATGCAAAATTTGCCCTCATCCCCCAACCCCTTCTCCCAATTTTGAGAGAAGGGGAGCGAATTTCAAAGTCACTCTTGAGTTGAGGAGTAGGTTGCCACTGGTTCATCAAATTTTTCCTTTGAATCTGTAGTATTTTAAACGAGATACTGTATGTAAAAAATTATTATAAAACGGTGGTTAAAGAAAAATATTTTTTATAAACCTAATATTAATAATAAATATTGGAATGTTCATCAGAAACATTGCGACATTCCTGGCAAACATTGCAATATTCATGGCAAACATTGCAATATTCATGGCAAACATTGCAATATTCATGGCAAACATTGCAATATTTATGGCAAACATTGCAATACTCATGGCAAACATCACGATATTAATACGAAATATTGCAACATAAGTAATTAGGCGGACATTATATAATATAAGTTCAGCCTAATTACCCATAATAAAAGAACCCCACCCCCAACCCCTCCCGAAGAGCGGGGAGGGGAGACAAAGCACAGCTTTGGCGGGGTGGGGTTCTTCGGGTTTAATAAGCAATCAAGCGGACATGATATTACAGCTATTTTCAGCTAAATAGACCATGTGGTAGGGGCGCAAGGGCTTGCGTCCCTACAACAGATGTGGTTCAAATAGATGATTTCTGCTGTAATTACAAACCGATTCGCTCACAACAACTTATCTGGTGTAATTGGCAGATCGCGAATTCGCTTACCTGTGGCATGATAAACTGCATTAGATATGGCAGCCGCTACCCCAACAATCGGAAGTTCCCCCAGGCTTTTGGTTCCTAGTGCATTCACATAAGGATCGGGTTCTTCAACAAATTGGACTTCCATATTGGGGATATCTGCATGAACGGGAATCAGGTAATCGGAAAGGTTAGCACCAACTATTCTGCCTTGATTAGCATCCATTACAGTTTTCTCCATCAGCGCCATACCAATTCCCCAGGTAATTCCGCCGATAACTTGACTGCGTGCTGTCTTGAAGTTGAGAATTCGCCCTGCATCATAAACGCCTACGCAACGTCTAACTTTGATTTCTCCTAACAATTCATCAACTGCAACTTCAACAAATATCGTCCCAAAAGAATGTTTGGCATATTGTTGACTTTCTGGATTGAGTGAGGATTCCTCTGTAACTTCTAAACTTTCTAATTTATGACGGCGCAGAATATCGGTGTAGCTGTCTCGCTTTGATGAGTCTTGTTTTAAAAATATTTGCCCTGACTCAACGGCAATATCTTCTGCTTGCGAGCCGTAAAGCAAAGAATTTGCATCTTCGATCGCCATTTTAATTATTTTATCCCGTGCGGCGATCGCAGTTTGATGCACCGCCGGCGAAACACTCCCAACGGTAATTGAGTTCCCTGTAATCGGGGCTTTGGGAAGATTAGTATCACCTAATTCAAACTGCACTGGTAATCCCAATACTTCAGCAGCTACCTGCGTCATCACTGTATAAGTACCTGTACCGATATCTTGAGTACCGCTTTGTACTTTCACTTCTCCAGTGGCAAAAATTTCTACCTTGACTGATGCAGTTCTGGCATTGGTGGGAAATGTCGCACTTGCCATTCCCCAGCCAATCAGGAAATGATTGTCTCGCATGGAACGGGGAACTGGATTGCGTTGTGTCCATCCAAAAATTTCTGCCCCTTTTTGATAACATTCTTTCAGGGATTTACTTGACCAAGGTAATCCTTTGTGCGGATCGATATCTGCATGATTTCTTAATCTTAGTTCAATTGGATCGATATTTAAGGTGTATGCCAATTCATCCATTGCCGATTCTAAGGCAAACATTCCCGGCGCTTCTCCTGGCCCCCGCATAAAGGTTGGTGTGCCGGCGTTGATGCGTCCCAAACGGTATTTAATTTCCAAATTGGCACAGGCGTACATCATGGTTGTTGCTGCACCCACTGGTTCGGCAAAGTCATCAAATACGGAAGTTAAAGATGTCCCAATTTGCTCAATGATAGTTAGTTTACCTTCTTTGGTTGCACCTAATGTTAGCTGCTGCTGAGTTTCAGAACGATGGCCGCAAGCAGTGTACATTTGCGATCGCGTTAGCACTACTTTTACAGGGCGTTTTACCTGACGAGCTGCGATCGCTGCTAAAATCGTATGCGATCGCAGCAGTGCTTTACAACCAAATCCACCGCCTAAGTATTTGGAGATGACGCGGACATTTTCTTCGGGAATATTCAGAATAGATGCAATTCGGCTTTGGGTTGCAGAAACGCCTTGAGTGGTTTCATAGAGCGTCAAGTTATCTCCCTCCCACATAGCGATGGTTGCAGAAGGCTCTAGGGGATTATGATGTTCTACTGGCGTGCTATAAACTTGCTCTACCAAGACATCTGCCTGTACTTTCCCCGATTCAACATCCCCTCTAGTGATTTTAGCTGGCGTCATCCCAAAAAATATTGATTCGGGTTCAAATAGCTCTGTATGTGCCATTGTGACTGTCGGAATGGCTTCTTCGTAGATAATTTTTATCTTACAGGCGGCAGTTTCGGCTTCTTCTAAAGTTTGGGCAATTACAACCCCCAAATGTTGACCATCGTAGTAGATATTATGGTCTTTTTCAGTTGATTGAGGTTGTGGAGGCCCAAAGAAAGGTATTTTTACCAGAGATGGGGTTTGCTGGTAAGTAACGACATCTAGCACACCAGGAGAGACTGCGGCTGCGGATGTGTCTATTTGGATAACTTTACCGCTAGCGATCGCGCTTTGAAAAATCACTCCATAAGTTAAATTCTCGATTGGCACATCGGCTGTGTAAGGTGCTTCTCCCGTTACTTTCAGCTTACCATCAACGCGATCGAGTGGTTTCCCAATAATTTTATTCATATCAATTAATTATTACTCCTCTTCCTTGTCCCCTTATCCCCTTGTCCCCTTGTCCCCTTGTCTCCTTATTCCCTTATCCCCTTGTCCCCTTGTCCCCTTGTCTCCTTGTCCCCTTGTCCCCTTGTCCCCTTGTCCCCTTGTCCCCTTCTGCCACAACTGAGAGTGCGCGTACCAAAGCGCGTTTGACTAACTCAATTTTGAATTCATTATGCGTTTGCGGTTTTGCTTCTTTGACGGCTGCTACTGCTGCGGCTGTAAAGATAGCTTCGTTAATTTCTTTCCCTTTGAGGATCTCCTCAGCTTCCCTTGCACGCCAAGGTTTGGGTGCTACTCCTCCAAAAGCGATACGTGCTGATTTTATCGTGTCTTGTTCTATATCTAAAGCAACAGCTACGGAAACGAGAGCAAATTCGTAGGAAGCACGATCTCTTACTTTTAAATAATGGGACTTATATGCAAAATCTGGAACTTCAATAGCAACAATTAATTCTCCAGGCTGTAATAGAGTTTCTTTTGCTGGTGTCTCGCCTGGTAAGAGATAAAAATCATCAATTGAAATTCGCCGTGATGTTTCTATTCCTTGGATGCAAAGCACTGCATCTAATGCCGTCAAAGCTACAGCTAAATCGGAAGGATGAACGGCAATGCAATGTTCGCTAGCTCCGAAAATAGAATGCATTCGATTGTAACCTGTAATTGCCGAACAACCTATACCGGGAGTGCGTTTATTACAAGGAAAAACCGGATCGCGAAAGTAACCACAACGGACTCGTTGCAGTAAATTTCCGCCCACTGTTGCCATATTTCGCAGTTGCGGTGAAGCGCTTAGTAATAAAGCTTGGCTAATTACCGGATAACATTCCTGAATTTGGGGATGAAAAGCCACATCGCTCATTCGAGAAATCGCACCAATGCGGATTCCTTGAGGTTGAAATTCAATATTTGCTAAGGGCAAACTATTAATATCAATTAATATATTCGCTGTTTGGACTCCATCTTTCATTAATCCCAGTAAATCTGTGCCCCCAGCAATAAATACAGCAGTTTTCTCTTGCTCAACTATTGCGATCGCCACTTCTTCTGAAGTGACTTTAGCATAACTAAATGGCTGCATCTTGCTTTTCCTCTAGCACATCTTGAATCGCCGCAATAATATTTGGATATGCTCCACAACGGCAAAGGTTTCCACTCATCTTTTCTCGAATTTCTGCTTCAGATTTTGGTGATTCTTCTAATATCATCCCTACGGCTGAGATAATTTGACCTGATGTACAGTAGCCACATTGAAAAGCATCATGAGTAATAAAGGCTGTTTGCATAGGATGGAGTTTACCATCTTGTGCTAATCCCTCAATTGTGGTAATTTCAGCACCGATGTGCATGATTGCCAAAGTCATACAAGAGTTAATACGCCGATTATTAACTAATACTGTACATGCACCACATTCACCGCGATCGCAAGCTTTTTTAGTGCCCATCAAACCCAGCTTTTCTCGAAGTGCATCTAGTAATGTAACACGAGGTTCTATCTTTAAGGAGTAAGATGTCTTATTAACATTCAGTGATAATTCTACTTCCTCTGAAACGAATATTTTCACTTCCTGAGTAAGTGAGTCTGAAGTTCTTGAAGCTAAGGAATTTTCTGCCATGTCTCATGTAGATAATAATTACATCATTTATTATACTAGCGATAAAAGTCTGCGGTTGTTCTAGCGTTACTTCCTGACATTTAGAATCCAAGGTAACGGCAATAACGGATGGTAAAAGGCATAAATAGCTAACCTCTCAAGCAATCACTTGTGGGTAATTTACAATCAGCGGCAATGAACTCACTTAAACTAATACATACAGAAGCTGCTTTAAATTTCATCCAAACTCTTTTTCACAATTTTTTTGAATATGAAAATAATACAGTAAGCTTAGTGACCTTACAGGAAGTTTATGAAAATTAAAAGTCAAATTTAATGAATTTATCGCTGAAATCGACGTAATGGTATTTATTTACGTTTGTCGAATTAGTAAAAAATGCTGAAGCGTGCAGTTTTTGTTACTACCAGCAACCGCAAAACAAATTCAGGGTTGATTCTTAAGGAAGATTGACTAAAAAACTATTTAGGAGTCAAAGTAATAACTGTGGATCTAGATAAAAGATAAAGTTGCCTTCAAACATGGAATAAGTGTATATATTCGTGGGAATATTCGGTATTCTGACTTAATAATATGAACACAAACACTCAGAAATTCTCTCAACCCATAGTAGAGAAAGTTGCTATTGTCGGTGCTGGCCCAGGCGGTTTGGCTGCTGCGATCGCACTGAGAAGCCAAGGGATAGAGGTACAAGTATACGAAAAAGCCCAAGAATTTCGTCCGGCGGGAACTGGACTAGGGCTAGCTCCCAACGGCTTGAATTCTCTAGATGCGATCGCGCCGGGAATTGTCGAAACCCTCAAAAGTTCGGGATGCGAGGTTCACCACACGGTTTTAAAGAGTATTCAGGGAGAAACAATCCGAACTAACGCCACTAAATATTTAGAGCAATACGGACAACCGTTATTGACTGTTTGGTGGTATCGTCTACAACAAGTCTTAGCATCAAGATTGCCGTCTGATATCATTCACCTCAATCATCGCTGCATCGGCTTTCAGCAAGATGCAAAGGGTGTGAAAATTCATTTTGATGGCAAAAAATCGGTAGATGCAGATTTGCTGATTGGGGCTGATGGCGTTAACTCTGTCATCAGAGAAACTTTATTTGGCGAGGGTAAGCCTAATTATATCGGTAGTATGTGTTGGCGTGCCGTCATTGAGTATCGCCACGAGCTATTTAATGACTATGACCTAGTTTTTGCCAAAGGCAATCAACAGTTTATGTACCTTTTGAATGTGGGTGGCGGCTATACCAGTTGGATTAGTCGGAAGTTCTCGCCTGAGTACTCCCTTTCGCACAGCGCTAATGAAGTGAAGTCTCGTATTCTCAATGAATTAGCCGACTGGGATAAATCCTTTCGGGAGGTGGTAGAAGCGACACCAGCCGAAGAAATTTGGGAAGGGCCGATTTGCGATCGCCCACCATTAACTCAATGGAGTCAAGGCAGAGTCACTCTCTTAGGCGATGCCGCTCATCCAATGGCGCCTGCAATGGGACAAGGAGCCAATACCACTTTTGAAGATGCATACCAACTACGAGAGTGTTTTTCTGATTCAGCTAATCTGCAAGAAGCTCTGACTAGCTACGAACAGTGTCGCATCGAGCGGACAAAACCCATTCAAGCTCGTAGTGCCTTGGGTGAAATGCGGTACTACGACATTAACACAGTGGCATCTACTGGGCAGACGCAAGAGCGGCAAATGAATATGAATGATGATTTTCACAAATGGGTGTACGACTTTAAGCCATCTGTAAAAAGTTAAATTCTAGTGTGGTATTAGTAAAGTTACTTTGAGCGCAGCTAGCGCTAATCTTATCGAGTAATTTGAGCCTATCAGAAGTGACTGTTTTTAGTCAAGCCCTCAAACACAATAAATTCGTTGAATAATTGAGAATTAGTCGCACAAAATCAATATAACTTAATCAAAGTGTTAATTTTTATGAAAAGCTAATAGCTATCCAATACAGTTCAGAATTAGGGATTACCAAGAAATAAATTATCCACTCTTGTGGGGTGGACATCTTGTCATTGGTGTCAACTTAGGGTGAAAGCCAGCCTATAACCAGCTTTTAGATATTGTCTCGTTCCCAATCTTTGACTGGGAATGCCGTCCTAGAGGCTCCGCCTCCCTTTCTGGCGGCAGAGCCGCCAAGAGCAACATTTCCAGCCTAGAGGCTGGAAACGAGATTTGAAAAGGCTTTTAGCTTAACTTGACACCAATGACATCTTGTCCGCCCTATGAACTGGGCTTTCGTGTCGCCCAGCCCACAATAAAAGTTGTATATTTTTTTATTTGGAAATTCCTTAGCTACAAAATCCAGATGTAGAGACGCGATTTATCGCGTCTTGAAAAACCATTATCTACACGAATGACCTTTAACTCAAGCGTATTGGATCGCTATTAGCTTTTTGGGATAAATTGAAGTATTAAATCTCGCTTTGAAGTTGCTAATTTACCCCTATTTCCGGTCGAGATAAAGCGCAAGTAATCAGTTTAGCGTCTAGTTTTCAGTTCCTGAAAATTCTCGATTGTCAAAAAGATTTCTTCATCAGCTATTTGACTATTGTAATCGATATTAATTTTAGTGGGATAGCCAAGTTTAGCATTGTATTCTACATCCAGGTTGAATGCCTTACGGTTGATAGCATCTTGAATCACATTAAAGAGTTCGGGAATTGTATCATATTTTTGAAAGAATTGCGGATTAACTGGTTTACCAGTTTCTACAGAAGTGATTGAAATTGTTTGACCATTACGTACTTCAATGATTACTGGCCCTCTAGCATCTGGTATGCAGAAGCAACTGTTGCTAACCGTAATGCGATAGTTAGAAATATTTGCCTGCTCCCACAAACGCTTATTAAATTTCAATCGTCTTGAATTCAAGCTATTATTCGTTTGCGTTTGATATTGTGCTTTATCTGCGCTAGTTTCGGATATAGCTGGTAGGTTCATACCTAGAGAAAGCAATAGTGTTGCACTGATGATGATAGGTAAACGCATATTAATCGATTTATTAGGTTACAAAATCTTCTTATTATCCTACAGCAAATTTTAACTTATTTACAATATTCTGTTTAAATTAACTTTATTTTTTAATTAAATTTGTATGTAGATAAATAAAACTGTATTTTTAATACTATTCATCCATAATCTAACTTTCAAGACATAAATTAGGAACTTTGCCGGAATATTTTTGATCGCCTAAAATTGCCTCTTTTTCCAAAGCGATGCTAACGGCTGGCTACGCCTACGCAGTAATTTTTAAGTTTTTCGTATCTATCTGGATTTAACTAATGAAAAAAACAAGGGCAACAAGAGAATTTCAAGCTTTTATCACATCTTGATTATCTACACTAATAACTTTTAACCCAAGCGTATTGAGATATAAAGAATTTCTGCTTTTGCAGTCTCGTACTTCATGCAAAAGAAAACTGCTGTATAATCCTCCCCATATTTAAAGTATGAGGAGGATTCAATTATCCTTAATTAGCAACATTGATGATTGCTAATTAGAATTTCACTGTCAGCTTGCAGACATGCCTTAGCTTCTATGGATTTTGAGAGATGTTTACGCAACGATCTCAAAGTTTGTCGCTGATAATAATGGTGGGGCTGTGAACTGATTGTTATCGTTATCAATGTTGGCAAACAAACTACCTGTCCCATAGCCTGGTGATGTCAAGTTTTGGTTGAAGAACAAGTTGCCAGTTCCAAGACTGTAAGTAATGAGTCCAGAGCTAGTTGCAGCTGCTGCATCATTAGCTACTATCTTAATTTGGGACAGATTATTGAGTCCGGCAAAAGTTGTCTTATCGAGGACAATTTTATCGCTAAAGTAGCTGAAGTCAGTAATTTTATCTACACCGAGATCGGCACCATTGTACCCAGCACCTGAGTTGAATACAAAGCGATCGCCACCAGCACCACCAGTCAGGATGTCATTACCTTTACCACCTCGTAACAGATCGTTACCAGCATCTCCATAAAGTAAGTCATTGCCAGCACCACCATAGAGAACGTCATTTCCCTCACCACCGAAGGCTCTCAACGTTGTCGCTGTGCCACTACCATCCAGGAAGTCATTGCCAGCCCCGCCTGTGAACCAGACTGCATTTACAGAAGTTCCTGACAGGTTGTTGACATCAAGGGTGTCATCACCGCCACCACCATTGATTTCAAACCTTTCTGCACTGTCTACAGTCAGAGTGAAAGGAACCAAGTTCAGGCGATCGAAGATTGCTCTGCCTTGAGCATCTTGTTGCAGGCGGAAGTTGTCTCCTACACCCGCGCCGTTGACCTCAACCACGTCAAAGCCAGCATTACCGCTGATTCTATCGCTACCATCACCATTGTTCCAAATCAGGCGATCGTTGCCGTTTCCACCAGTGAAGGTGTCATTGCCACGATTTCCAACTATGGTATCGTTCCCGTCCCCACCAGATAGAAAGTCGATACCATCGCCACCTCGTAACAGGTCATTATCGGCATCACCATAAAGGTTATCATTGCCAGTACCACCTGTGAGACTGTCATTCCCCTCACCACCGAAGGCTCTCAACGTTGTCGCTGTGCCACTACCATCCAGCACATCATTGCCAGCCCCGCCTGTGAACCAGACTGCATTTACAGAAGTTCCTGACAGGTTGTTGACATCAAGGGTGTCATCACCGCCACCACCATTGATTTCAAACCTTTCTGCACTGTCTACAGTCAGAGTGAAGGGAACCAGGTTCAGGCGATCGAAGATTGCCCTACCTTGAGCATCTTGTTGCAGGCGGAAGTTGTCTCCTACACCCGCGCCGTTGACTTCAACCACGTCATAGCCAGCGTTACCGCTCATTCTATCGCTACCGTCACCATTGTTCCAGATGAGCCTGTCGTTGCCGTTTCCGCCGATGAAAGTGTCGTTACCACGATCTCCGATTAGGGTATCCTGTCCGTTCCCACCGGATAGAAAGTCGATACCATCGCCACCTCGTAACAGGTCATTACCAGCATTTCCAAAAAGGCTGTCATTTCCATCCAAACCATTGAAGTTATCAGAAGCGGCATTACTAATACCTACATCTGCTCCATTAGTCGGGCCTGGGCCTGGAATCCAAGTTACTGCCATGATTAATACTCCTAATTCTTAATTTATCTCAACGAACAATGAGTTACTAATACTTCATTTCTAAGAAATGTATGGAAGTACTAGTTTTTCTCTATGAACTAGAAAACTTATAGTTTTTAGCTGCTAAGTATTAATCAGAGATATTTTCTTGTTTTATGCAGAAGATTGGTTTTTGTAAAACTTCTTCACTAGGAATTTTAGATACATACCTGACTGTATCCTAACTTTTCACGTCATTTGAAAAAGAAAGCGTAACTCGTGAATGCCTTTTGTAAACTAGCTTTCAACTGATTGAACGATTTTCGCTAAAGTTAAAACAAATGTAAGTAACGTTGAAGAAATGACAAGATTAAATATTAATCCGTATTCGTATTGTGACTTTGCTGACAACGGTTTAACTCGTTGACTAGGATTAATAAGTGGGTGTTGATATGTAAAATATGGTAAGTTTTTGTTCAAATATTTATAGGTATCAGTGATTTAAAAGCACTTAATAAAAATCGATTTATTCAATCATTAACCTAGAATTTTGTTTAAGTTTGAGCATTTGTTATTACATTTACTCTCAAACAACTATTTATCCAATGAGTAAAATGTAATACTTTAATCTGATTCAATATTTTGGTTCTAGAGTTACGTATAGCAAGGGACTGGGGACACTTCGACAAGCTCAGTGCATCGCTGGTGACACTTCGATAAGCTCAGTGCATCGCTGGGGATTGGTGAAAAGTCTTGTTGTGTCTAAGTTTTATCATCTGTTAATGTCCTAACCACCAAGGCTTGTGCTATAAATTCGGCGGCTTATATCGTGTCCGCTGAATTGCCCATAATAAAAGAACCTCACCCTGGTTTTGCTAGGTAAAGCCAGGGTGAGGTTTAGAAGGACTTTTGGGTAATCAGATTACTTGTGTATACACCGTAAGCCTAGTAGGGGAGAGTCCACGCAATACGATTTGGTTAAAGACCGACCATTATTGTAGAGACGGCGATTCATCGCGTCTCCTGGCTTAACCGAACAGTATTTAAAGACCACGAAGGAATTACAAGTAATTTACCGAAGATGATATCATTCCCTGGCTGTCAGGCAGGGAATGAGAGAATACTAACTCGCGGCTAAATTGCTCCAACCGACGTAAGGTAATTTTGTCGCTGTTGCCCGAACTTGGTCAGCATTCGCCACCAACTGACCGCAAGCATCCCAAGTTCCAGAAATAAATGTGCTTCTTGTACCTTCACCGATCGCAACTGAAGCAATATAATCACCAATTTGCACTTGCAAACTTTCCAAATCCACTGTCACGGCGGCTTGGGGATTAGCAGTGACTAAATCTTGCAGTTGTTTAACAGTTACAGCATCGGCTGTCAAACAAGGTATACCCATTGCCACACAGTTACCGAAAAAGATTTCGGCGAAGCTTTCACCAATTAAAGCTTGGATTCCCCATTTTGCGATCGCTTGAGGTGCATGTTCCCGTGATGAACCACAGCCAAAGTTACGGTTGACTATTAAAATATTCGCGCCTTTGTATTGGGGTTGGTCAAAGGGATGTTCGCCTTTAAGTGCTGTTCGGTCATCGATAAATGCGCCTTCACCTAAGCCATCAAAGGTAACGGCTTTCAAATATCGCGCCGGAATGATGCGATCGGTATCTATATCATTACCCACTAAAGGTATACCGCGCCCTGAAACTGTTTTAACTTCACTCACCATATAACTTGACAAAGGGATTGGGGACTGGGGACTGGGGACTGGGGACTGGGGACTGGGGCAAAGGAGAATAATTCATAACCAATGCCCCATGCCCAATGCCCCATGCCCAAAATTACAGCAACTCACGTACATCAGAAACTTCGCCTTTAATCGCAGCCGTGGCGACCATCGCCGGACTCATTAATAATGTCCGACCAGAGGAGGAACCCTGTCTTCCTTTAAAGTTGCGGTTGGAAGAAGAAGCGCTGATTTGTCTTCCTTGCAGCTTATCGGGGTTCATAGCTAGACACATGGAACATCCCGGTTCGCGCCACTCAAATCCGGCTTCCTGAAAGATTTTATCTAGTCCTTCAGCTTCCGCCTCTTCCTTCACCCGTTCCGAACCAGGGACAACAAAAGCTTTGATTCCTTCGGCAACGTGGCGACCTTTGGCGATTTTTGCCGCTTCTCGCAAATCGCTAATTCTACCGTTGGTGCAACTACCAATAAAGCAGACATCTATTTTAGTGCCCTTGATCGGTTGACCGGGATATAAATCCATGTAGCGGTAAGCTTCTTCGGCAATGAATCGGTCTTCTTCTAGCAGTTCTTCTGGTTGAGGTACTGACTGGTTGACACCGATACCTTGACCGGGAGTAATCCCCCAGGTGACGGTAGGAGGAATTTTTGCAGCGTCAAATACTACTACATCATCATATTGGGCATCTGCATCGCTCTTGATCGAGTCCCACCAAGCTACTGCTTTATCCCAATCTGCATCAATGGGTGCAAAATCTCTGCCTTTGAGGTAATCGTAGGTAACTCGATCGGGATTGACATAGCCGCATCTAGCACCGCCTTCGATCGCCATATTGCAGACAGTCATCCTCTCTTCCATATTCATTTGCTCAAATGTCGTACCGGCAAATTCGTAGGCATAACCCACGCCACCTTTAACACCAAGTGAACGGATGATATGTAAAATTACATCTTTGGCGTAAACACCAGGGTTGAGAGTGCCGTAAACTGCGATTTTGCGGACTTTCAGTTTGGAGAGGGCCAGGGTTTGAGAAGCGAGAACATCCCGGACTTGGCTAGTACCAATACCAAATGCGATCGCACCAAATGCTCCATGACTGGAAGTGTGACTATCTCCACAAGCGATCGTCATTCCTGGCTGAGTCAGTCCGAGTTCGGGAGCGATGACGTGAACTATACCCTGGCTACCAGAACCAATGTTGTAAAAAGTTATGTTATTTTCTTGACAGTTATTTTCCAGCGCCTGAATCATTTCCTCTGCCAAGTTATCGGCAAAGGGACGCGCCTGGTTTTCTGTGGGCACAATATGATCGACTGTGGCGACGGTACGCTGTGGAAAGAGTACTTTTAGACCTCTTTCGCGTAACATAGCAAAAGCCTGGGGACTGGTTACTTCATGAATTAGGTGAAGCCCGATAAATAGTTGCGTCAGCCCTGAGGGAAGTGTACCAACGGTGTGTAAGTCCCAAACTTTATCAAACAGGGTACCTTTGCTCATACGTCAATCAATATTTAAAGAGTCCGGTCTTAAATAGTATCAAAAAAAAGTCTTGGTTTTTACAGATTGCTTCATATTACTTACAGCTTTGGGTAAGGTCGTGGGAAATTGAGGGGTGAAGTTTAAACGCAGAGGCACGCTGAGGTAAGCGCAGAGGTACGCAGAGAATTCGCGATGTCATTCGATCGCCTTTGAGGCAGAAAAAGCGAAAATTCTCCGAAATACTCAAATGCAAAGGTGTAAATAATTTTATCCTTTTCTACAAGGATATGTTAAGACAATACCAGATTATTGCACTACCAGGTTATGTCCTTAGATTTACGGGAATTTTATCAGGCTAGCGATCCCAGCAGAACTCTGTTTGTCAACAATAGCTCTGATGGCAAGTATTATATAGATTTTTCCTCGGTACGAGGTGGTGATATTCTGGGCAAGCTGAAGCAGAAAATTACTTTTTTTAAGCCGAATGAACCCACTTGCACTTTATTTACTGGGCATATTGGTTGTGGGAAATCGACAGAATTATTACGGTTACAGGCAGAACTGGAAAAGTTAGGTTTTCATGTGGTCTATTTTGAATCCAGTGATGATTTGGAAATGACCGATGTCGATATTGCTGATGTGCTGCTAGCGATCGCTCGGCGGGTGAGTCAAAGTCTGGATAAAATTACTTTGGAGTCACCTAACAAGTTTAATGAGTTGCTGCAAGGTGCTTGGAAAGTTTTAAACTCCGAGGTGACGGCGGGAAAAGTTAAGCTTCCGGTGGTGGGGGATGTCGGTTTATCGGCAGATAAAGATAAGTTTTCTCTGTCTGTGGGCATTGGAGAAATCACCGCGAAGATGAAAAATGACCCAGCGCTGCGAGAAAAACTCAATCAGTATTTAGCACCGCAAAAAACTAAACTGCTGGAAGCGATTAATCAAGAATTATTGGAACCTGCGATCGCAAAACTCAAACAGCAGGGTAAAAATGGTCTGGTGGTAATTGTCGATAATCTTGACCGCATAGATAATCGTGCCAAACCTTGGGGTCGTCCGCAGCAAGAATATTTATTTGTCGATCAGGGTGAGTTTTTGACGAAGCTGAATTGTCATCTCATCTACACCATGCCCTTATCTTTGAAGTTTTCCAATGATTACGGAATGCTGACTCAGCGTTTCCCAGAAGACCCCAAGGTGTTACCAATGGTTCCTATACAATGGGCTGATGGCAACGTTCATACACAGGGAATGTCACTCATGCAGCAGATGGTGCTTGCTAGAGCTTTTCCTGACATGAAACCAGAGGAGCGTTTAAGTAAAGTTACCGAGATTGTTGATAGTGCTGCTAGCTTAGAGCGTTTATGTCAAATGAGCGGTGGCCATGTGCGAGATGTGTTAAGGCTGCTGAATACCTGGATTATGGAAGAGATGAGTCTTCCTCTAACCCGTGAAACCCTAGAGCAAGTTATTCGTTCTCGGCGGAATGAAATCATGTTGCCGATTTCTGAGGATGAGTGGCAATTGTTACGCCATGTCAAGGAAAGGAAAAAGGTAAGTGATGACCACGGATATCAAAAACTGATCCGCAGTCGGTTTGTGTTTGAATATCGCGATGGTGGCGAGTCTTGGTTTGATGTTAATCCGGTTTTGGCTGAGGCGAGGGAGTTGCAATGAGGAGGCAGGAGGCAGGAGGCAGGAGGCAGGAGGTAGGGGGCAGGGAGTGCACAATTATCTAGTTTTTTCTAACTTCAAACTTCTGAATCATGAGCTATAGAGAGCAATTTATATGGCAGCGCGGAGTGCAGATCGCTATTAACTGCTATCGACTTACCGAAAAATTCCCTAAGTCTGAACTTTACGGATTAACTAGTCAGATTAGACGCTCGGCAGTTTCTGTGCCATCAAATATAGCAGAAGGCTATGGTAGAAAAACACAGAACGAATATATCCAGTTTCTTCATATTGCTCTAGGTTCGCTTCGAGAACTCGATACCCAGTTGATTATTGCTAAGGAAGTTGGATTGACATCCGCGGAAATATTTACTCCTATTTTGGAAGAAGTTGATAGGTTTCAAGGAATCTTGGTGTCAACTATTCAAAAGATGAAGTCTTGAATCCCTCCTACTTCTTATCTCCTGCCTCCTGCCTCCTGCCCCCTGCCTCCATAAGCTTATGACAGACTCGCAACCACCAGAAGATGACCATGTAAACAACGATCGCTCCATAGCACAATTAGCTTGGGCGATCGAATCCTCTGTGGGACAGTTTAAGCTGATATTGGCCCGGTGTAATTATGCCAGCTTGCGCGATCGCTTAATCTCCAGACTGCAAGAAATTTGTCAAGTCGAAATTCGTGTCTTGACGGTGCAGCAATCGAACAAGACTCTTTACACTGCGATTCAAGAAGAATTCGGCGCAGAAATGCCAGCCTGTGTGATGGTTGTCGGTTTGGAATCCGTGCAGAATTTGCCTGTGATGTTAACTTCTGCAAATCAAGTGCGGGAGGAGTTTCGCAAGAATTTTGCTTTTCCCTTAGTGTTTTGGATTGACGATGAAATCTACAAGCATCTAATACAGCTGGCGCCAGATTTGGAAAGTTGGGCAACTACGAGAAATTTTGCCATATCAACACAGCAATTAGTAGATTTTATCATCGAAACGGCTAATCAATGGTTTAGTAATAACTTAAAATTTAGCTTCGATGTATATCTTAAGCTGGAAAATGAGTTAGAAGTAGCGCAAAGAGATTTAATTAAAAAGCCAGATATTTATAATTTAGATATTCAAGCTAACTTAGAAACTTTATTAGGTTTTGTTAAACAGATAAATGATCAAAAAGATTCGGCCTTAGAGCATTATCACAAAGCTTATAAGCTTTGGCAGCAAAGTCATAATTTAGAAAAGCAGGCAAAAGTCATCGGTGAGATTAGCTTTTGCTATTATCTCAAAGCTTTGAAGCATCAAGATATCAATTGTCAAGATGGGCAGACAACTTGGCATTATCTTCAAGAGTATATACATTTTATTAGCCAATTTAAAAGTCCAGATTTAATTGCTGACGCTGTAGTGAAGTTCGGTGATATTTTGCGAGACCTGAAAAAGTGGGAAATATTGCAGAGTCTTTCGGAACAAGCTTTAGTAATCCATCAAAATAACAAGCAGCCAAGAGAATTAGCCAAAGATTACGGTTTTTTAGCTGAGGTGGCTTTGGCTCAAAAAAACTGGATGAAAGCAAATCAGTTAGTCAAGCAAGCATTAGAAGTTTTTGCAGCGATTCCAAATCAGGAATCAGCTAATATATCAGGGATTTTATCTGATATTCCTGAAAAGATTTTAAAATCAAAAGAATTGAGTTTATATCAATTTATTTTAGGTCATTCTCAATACCATTTAAGTCAAATTAAAGAGGCAACACTCAGCTTAGAAACTGCTAGGGATGTGGGTAATCCCTTAGAAGATGTCAGGCTTTACTTGGATATTATCAGGTTTTTGCAGCAGCTTTATTTTGAGCAGAAAGAATATCTCAAAGCATACAAAATTAAACAGCAACGGCGTTCCGTTGAACAGCAATTTGGCTTGCGGGCTTTTATTGGTGCGGGTAAGTTAGAAGCTACAAAACAGGCATTTGTCGAGACATTGCGCTTAAATTCTCCCCAAGGAAATATTGCCCCAGAAATTGCTGCATCTGGTCGTCTGTTGGATATAGAACGTTTAATCGAACGCATGGGCCGCCCTGATTATAAGTTGATAGTAATTCATGGGCAATCGGGTGTAGGCAAAAGTTCCCTGGTGAATGCGGGACTGGTGCCGGCTTTAAAGAATAAAGCGATCGGTACTCAAGATTATTTGCCGGTGGTAATGCGCGTTTACACCAACTGGGTGGAAGAGTTGGGGAGGCTTTTGGGAAATGAGGGGGATGAGGGGGACAAGGGGACAAGGGGACAAGGGGACAAGGGGGATGGGGGAGAGTTAAAACTTCAAGTTTCGACCTCTGAACTCGGAACTTCGACCTCAGAAGGTCAACTTTCACCCTCAGAAGGTCAACTTTCACCCTCAGAAGGTCAACTTTCATCCTCAGAAGGTCAACGTTCACCCTCAGAAGGTCAACGTTCACCCTCAGAAGGT
>NZ_JAVRCC020000051.1:0-53104 GCF_034530975.2 Nostoc sp. DedQUE07
CAAAAACCCCCAAGCTCAGATCAGAGCTTGGGGGTTTTTGTTTCTCATGAATTGCGCTACTAATGCCACACAACACTTTTAGAGGCGATTCGATTGGGTTAAAGGTTTATCGCCTGTCACCTATCCTCCTTTGCTTGTCGTGCAGACATGATTTGCTTTTGCTGTTCTTGTAGCCAGTTTTCAAAGAGTTCATTCAACAGGCGCATTTTCATAAATTCATCCAGTTGTGCTGGAATAAATTTTTCTAAACGCAAAATCACAAACCATTCAGCGATACGGGTAGGGGGCAATATCTGACCTGGTTGACTACTAGAGAGCATTTGCACCATTATCGGATGTAGTGCATTCAGTTCAATCGGGCCTACCAAGCCACCAGTTTGGGCTTCCGGACCGAGTGAGTATTCCCGCGCCAAATCAGCAAAAGAGTTTTCTTTTGCCTGAATCCTAAAGTAGAGTTCTTGGGCAATTCCCACATCCTGGGTTCGCAGTAGGGAATAAATTACTTTGTCCAGTTTTGCCTTGGACTGAAAAAAGTAAGATTCCAGTTTATTACCCCAAGTGGCTTGCTTGAATTTTTCAATTTTCAGCTTACGAGTGGTAATAACTTCTAGTTGATCGGGAGTCAGCCCTTGATGTGCCATCCAAGCCTGGATATCTTCTTCATTTTTAAACTGTTTTTCAGCGTAAAACTGTTGTTTAGCTTGGGCTACTTCCTCAGGAGTACACTCTATAACTACCTTGGCGGAGCGTGAGTTTTGCTCTATCGCCTCATCAATGATTAATTCTCGCTGCAACTGTGGCAGCATTTGGTAACTTGCCAGTAAAGAAATCAATTCACTAGCTGTAATTGTACGATTACCGATTTGGATCGCTTCAGTCATTAGCTTTCGGTCATCTCAAGAATATTTAGTCTGTTAAAGAAGCTATACCTTAGCCCATTGTCTAGGAACTTTTACCTTAATTCTACAGGGTTAGGTATATTAACCTCACTTTCGCAATAATTAAATAGTTACTTGCTAACATACTTAAAAATATACAGTTTGTATGAGTTTTTATCAAAGATTCTACGCAAATGCTAGCAGATATGAAGATAAAGATAAAAGACAGTTCTTGCTAGTACGACTTTAGAAGACAAAGTTTATAGACTGAGTTAGGGTATTTTGAGGTTTCTATTATTTATTATACGTAGAGCCACAGTGGTATTAGTGTCGCGATTCTTCTCCCAACCTCGAAAGAGGGTTTAGTACATAAGGGTAGACGCCAAGTATTTTCATGAGTCCGCGTACCCCTACGCGAAAGCGTTCGCGCACCGTTTCGCATCTAAGCGTTTAGAATTTTCTCAAGTAGAGCAGGCATAATGTACTGAGGGCGACGCTCCTATGTTACTAAAGCTTCTTTACAAGACGCTGCGCGAACGCTATCAAGCATCTAGGGGGCCTGTTTACAAGTGTTTCGGGTATAAAGGGGGACACCTTATATGCTGCCTTTTCAAATAAGGGTATTATGTATTTTATATTACATAATTTACACAACTGGCACAGTGCGACGCTAGCCAGTAGTACAGAAGTATTTAATTACCCAGAATGTAGCTTGATTGGCTTTACTCGAATTAGTAATAATAATCAATGATGTATCTTGAAATAAATCATATTGCTTGCACTATATTAGTTTAGCTAAAACTGAAAAGTTTAGCTTATCAAACAGGTAAAACTATTTACAAGCTTAAGCACAATTTGCTTTTTAATTATTTAGTTGAGCAACAAAAACGTCCAGAAATTGCTATGTCTTCTGTGTAGTTTTTCGGTGCTCGGTGCGCTTCGCACACCATTGCTTGTGCCAGTTGCGTAAATCCTGAATAAATTCAAATTAAATCTTGTATCTGTGCCTAATTTGGAAGAATTAATCTTGCTGTAAAATACAGCATTAACATAGATAATTTTGTCTGGCAAGTGGGAATTATAGGTTAAAATTAAATATTACCACTTTACCTGATGATCGATTAGAAGTGCGATCGCCTGGTGTTGTGACTCGCATCGATCCAACAAAACTTCGCACCGATCCAGAATTAGGATTAGTCTTTACAATTCAAGATTTACAAACTCTCTTTGGCGTAACGGCAAAATTTGATATCAATGAATACGCCATAGTTTTAGATGTTCCAGGACTAGATCGATTTAGTGGCAAATTGGCAGAAACGGAAACTCCAATTCAACTAGAAGGATTACCACAGGTTGCACCTCAAAAGTTTAGTATCGCTGCAGTTGAACAGAAGGTAAATGCTACCGGTAGTGCTAGCAGATCGACAAACTATAGAGGTGATTTTCTTGCTGTTAGTAGTGCTTTTGGTGGTTCGTGGTTCATCCGCACCGATCAACCAAATTTAGAAAATCCGCAAACTTGGAATATTGCCGAAGCGCAGTTTCTTCGACAAACTAATTCAACTGATTATTTTGTAGGTTCCCAGCCAACGTTTTGGCAGACTCAAGGAGCAGGAGACTATTGGGGTTTTACATCCATTCAACGACAGGGGTTTGTACCACCTAAACCCTTCGGTGGTGGTTCTTCCGATCCTCACCAACGGTTACAAGCAGATTCTATTGGACGGACAATTTCTGGTAAGGCTGAACCAGGTACATTAGCGCGATTGGTGCAAGGTTTTGGCGATCACGTGATTGCCGAAATTTTAGTTGATTCTTCTGGCATTTACCGTTTTGAAAATATTAAAAGCCAAAATCAATTTTTGGGCAACAATTATCGCATCTTGCTGTATCCCCAAGGACGACTCACCGCCCAACCATAAATTCAAGAGGCTAGTTTTTCGACAGTACTAGGACAATTACCAGCAGGTGCTTCAGGATTAATCGTTTCTGGTGGCTTACAACGGGATTTTGTGGGAAATCAAAGTTTCTTGGGCAACTTTTCTGACTTTCAAGGCGGAATTGCTGGGCGTTGGGGTTTATCGGAAAATCTGACAGTAGGTTTAGGTGGAGTGTATGACGAATCGGCTAGAGCCTTAGCAGAATTATTTTGGCGTCCGGGAAAGTTACCTTTGCAGGTAGCAGTTTCAGCATTGACGGGTAATAGGATGTGAATACAGATATTCGCTATAATCCATCTTTCAGCTTGAGTACTGCATTTATTAGCGATCGCTTGTCTAGCCGTTTTAATCTAGATTGGCGAGTTTTGCCTCAATTTATTTTATTCACTAGTACTGACACACAAGCGATCGCAGGCGCACGGGTAGAAGCTATACAACCAGATCGGGGGACTCGGCGTTTTTCTGTCACCAACGGTGCTGGAGTCTATTATTTAGAAGGCTTACCACAGGGTAAATACACTCTACAAATCAACGGTAAATCTTCTGGTAGCTTGACATTGGAAGAGTCTTCTGAGGCATTTCAAGAGCTTAATTTACAACAGTCGGCAATCCCTAAGAGACTTCCAAAAAATAAATTATCCCAAATTATATTTATATTATGGGCACACAGTTAGCTGTGCGACCCAAGCGAGAAGTATTAATACACGATGCATTTCTGGAAAAGACATTGTGGCATGTGTAGTAAGAAAGCAAATATCACTTGATGCTCAAGTTAGCTCAAGGGGGTCTAATGATCGATCGCTTTTTGAATCTAATTTTTATCGATTCCTTCGCTGTAGTAATTAACCTGACATTTGGTACATTACTTCGCACTAAAATCTGCAATTATTCATGGGATGGAGTTGTAAATGATGAACCTTCAACACCAGAAAGTAGCGCTAGTTCTTCTAAATCTCTACCATCCTTAGAAGAGGTACAAACTACTCCTCTTCGATGAAATCTGCCTGCTGTAGCGATTCTCATTTGAATAAAATATAGGCTTGCTTAGGGGCGTACATCTGTGCGCCTCTATGAAAATCTATATCGATCTGTGGTTAATTATATTGATTGTCACAAGCAATAAGGGACTTCCAAGTAAAAAAATATTCCATAGCAGAGGGACAAGGAAGACAAGAAAGAAAGAAGTCTAGTTGAGTAAACAAATTGGATAATTTATTTTTTGGAGTTCCCTAACTAAAATTTTAACGGGAATACGGTAAAATCCAGAGGTACTTTTATTGTTACCAACGCGGGTTAAGGATGGAAGTAATATGATTACGTTTTTGGCTGGGGGTGATGTTGCTCTTTCTGTGACGCTATTGTTGTGATGTCATAGATGTGGGCTAGGCAACTCTAATTTTGAATATAGTTGCAATAACTTTAGGTTTTGCGATCGCTACTTTAACCGGATTAGGAGAAAAACGTGTTACAGCAATTACAGTAGAAGTAGGAATTCAAAATCGGACACTAGCGATCGCGATCGCTTCTACACCTACACTACTGAACAGTCCTACAAAGGCCATTCCTGGGGCAATTTATGGTCTGCTAATGTTTGTGACTGGTACTGGATTTGCTTAGTGCGCTAGTCGTCGCCAAGACTTGTTGAAAGCATAAAAGTAGTTTGCCTCATGCTTTACAAGTATTTGTAAAAATTGAATTATCCAATCTTGTTACGTTGATGTTTCTAGCCTCTTCTGCTAAACTGATTGATGACAATCTCAAAAATTTTGTAGACGAAATTGAGGCGATATACTGGGCAAACTAGCCATCACCAAAGCTGGCATTTTTCATAGTAAAATTTCGGTTTTGAGTAATTGTGTAGAATTTAGAATACAGAATAGATAGCAATTCTATTTGATTTTTGAAAATTGAAAATCTTAGATTATCGACCTCTCTAAGAGGGCGGTAATTTTATTGTTTGTGGGTAATACTACCCAACATAAGCAAAGCCGCAGAAGTTCATGATGATGTTCCTTCTCAGCATTTGGGAATACTAGACTTGGAAAACTTTGTTGGCAAAGGCAAGCAGTGGATGAACAACGCGCAAGTCAGAATCTATGAGCTATCAAAAGAATTGAATTTGGAGAACAAAGAGTTACTAGCAATTTGCGACCAACTCAACATCGTGGTCAAAAGCTATAGTAGCAAAATTTCAGAATTTGATGCAGGACGAATCCGTTTGGCTGCTAAAAAATATGCATCTACAAATGGGATACAACAGGAATTAGCTATAACAAGTCATCAACCAACTTCACCAAAGACTATATCTCCAAATCGGCTTGCTCCCATTCACAAACAACAAATTTTGGAAATTAATCAACCCAAAATATTAACAAATCATCCTTCTAAAACGCCAGAACTATCCGTTACTACATCTTTCCAAGCAAGTTGCTTAAATATTAAAACAGATTCGCAAAAATGGGGCTATGTCTTCTTAGGTTCTTCGGCAATTAATAGTTTAATCAGCAATTTTGAAAGTCAAGTAGTCCTTGAATCATATCGTGAACCTTGGCAGCGACAAGAGCGTGCTAACGAGTTAATATTTGATTTACTAGGTCAAGAGCCTCGCTTAGTATATGTACGCCGCAAGGGTGCGGGGCAAAATCCTGAAGAAGAAATTTGGGATTTAACCATAGCAACAGATCGTGATGATTTTCAATTACCTGCAAGACTTGACAAGCTAGGAAAAACACTAGGATTCATAGTAGTTGTACAACAAAATGGAAGGGGCGGTTTAAAGGTACTATCTGCTAAGTTGCTAGAACTTTCACAGGGAAATGCTGATGGCTATACTGTACCTTATTATTTACGGTTGCTGCCTAATCATCAGTATCGTATTGATATTCCGTCAACGGCATTGGCACGGATGGCAGCTATGCCTATATGCGGCGACCATCTGCCTACAGAAGATCATCTGCGAATTTGGGAAGTATTTTTACAGATTGAGGAAAAAATCGCTAAAACACGCCAATTTTGTGTACCTTTTTTCAGCCACAATGGCTTCGGAAAACGGATCACTTTTGAGATTGACGTAATCTCAGCTACTCTTGACGGTTCTGATGAAAATTCCTTGGCTGTGGAAAACTTCTGGGAACGGGTAAAACGAGCAAAAAATGAAGAGGTTAAGCTATTCGAGACTACTCCCAAAGGACAAAACTGGCGCAACAGCCGCCAATTAGGAATTATTGAAGAAGTTATTCCAAACAGTTGCATTATCCGCGTAAGGCTAGAACGCGATTTAGCAGACTACATGGCAGCAGGACGTTATCAGCTACCAGCTACCGGATTTTTGTTTTTTGAGGCAGTTGGTGACATCCAACAGATTAAACGCAAAAAAGAAGCCTTGGCACAATTAAGACAAGGACGCACCCAAAATCCCTATTTGGGAAACTTTTTATTCGACGCTTCCCAAGCAAGACCTATTGAAAAAACTGTCGAATTGCAACCAAAGGATTTGTTGTTATCCTCAGCTAATCATAGCCAGAAAGCAGCAGTAGAAACAGTGCTTGCAGCTGAAGATTTAGTTTTAATTCAAGGGCCACCAGGTACTGGGAAAACTACCGTAATTGCCGAGATTTGCTATCAAGTTGCTCTACGGGGTGGACGCACTCTAATTACTTCTCAAGCCAATTTAGCAGTAGATAACGCCCTGAGTCGATTAGTTCATAACCCACTAATTCGGGCTGTGCGAAAGGGAAACGCCGAAAGAGTTGGAGAACAAGGACAGCCATTTTTAGAAAATCGAGTGATTGGCACATGGTTAGAAAATACTGCTACAGATTGCGAAAAAAATATTGCTCAACGCCTCGATAATGTAAGAGTTTTACGTCAATTGCTGGCAGCATCACAACGATTCACAGCATACCTGAAAGTAGAAGAGGTATTTAATAAAGAGCAGGATTTATTACAGACACGTAAAGCTAATTTAGAGTCAGCTTGTACGACCCAAAAAAATGAATACAATAAAGCCGCATCTCAACTGGCTGAGGTCGAATCTCTGAAAACTGCTTTAGAGGAGTTGCTGAATCAAGCACCTTCAGTAGACTGGCAAGATCCAGCACTTCTTAATTTGTGGGCTGGTCTGAATAAATACACATCTACAGACGCTTCCTTGCGAAACTTTGCTGCAAATCTTCGGTTAGCAATTAATTTGGCTTCTGAACTTGGTATAGTTCGTCCAAATCATAGCTTATTTGGTTTAGCTGGTTGGTTGCAGAAGACTGTAGTTTCTCGGATTACTGAAGTTAGCACAGCATTAGCCTACGCCAGTGATATAGCTATGGCAATGACCGAAGCGGAGTTAGCTGCACAAACTTACACACAAAATTCAAAATATCTTGCTCGCCTAAAGTCAAATCACCAACAATTGCTTGCTAACCAGCAAAGTTTGCACCAAAAAATTAGGAATCTACATAACCGTGAATCTGAGGTCAGTTTAGCAATAAATGACCTTGATATATGGCTGTCTACAGCTAATTTAAATATTGCCAATGTATTGATACAGTGCTTACAAAATCGTCAAGGGTTTACAGTTGACTTAATCTTATTACCTTCGGTATTACGAAGCATGACGATCGCAGATCAATATCTACCTTGGCAACAAAGTATTGATCGGTGTCAGTTGAAAGTCAATGAATTAATTCCAAATTATCGCCAATGGGATAGGATACGCAGTCGGGTTACTGAAATCAGAAATTTACTTGTGCAGGGACGAAATATACTAGGTAATCGCTCAATCGATGAAGCTGCCATTTGCCAGGTGAGCGTTATTAACACGCTAGACCCTGTGGAATCTCTCATAAAGCTGAAGCAACTAGCACAAAATAGCATCGATGAGATTGAGAAACCACTAGGGGTCTGGGGTCGGATTATCGAATGGATACTTGCGTTTGCTGTCAACCAGCCAAGTTTGGATTCCATAGCTCAAAAATTACGTCCATATAGCCGCCGTTATGGTGCGGCGGTAACTCTTGAGGCTATTAGGAGACAAGCCCAGATTATACGTCAAAGAGTTCAGCCTGTTAAAAGTGAATCCGCTATCTCCCAAATTACAGAGGAAGTGGTTAATGGTATAGTTACGAGTGCGCGTACATGGCTGAAGCAACTACAAACTGAAACAGAAATAGAGCAAAACCAGCTTGAGGTTCAATTAAATGAACAGATGAGGTTGGTAGCTAATGAGCAGCAAAAAATATCTGCTAATCAAGAGCAGCTAGAAAATTATCGCAGTGAAGCTGACTTCAAATTTCAAAGAGCGATCGCACTCTTACAAGAACTTTTCCCCTTCCCATACTTACCCAAAGAATTAAGACTTTTAGTGCAAGAATACCTCAATAATCCTTCAAATATTCTGACTAAAATACCACAATTTAGAGCAAAAATAGGGGACTGGGAAAATCGTACCAAGCAACTTGATACTTTAATTTCCTTGATCGATCCTTTTGCTACACTTTCCACTAGCAAAGACCTGCTCATAGTTCGCATTACTAGCTTGCAGGAAACAACGGAAACCTACAAAAGCCAATTTATAGAAACTCAAAGTCAAATACAGACAATTGTTGAGCATTTACGACAGCAATTAGAATACATATCAACTGAACGAATCTGGTGGCAGTCAATTTGGGAAACAATTCCTGGTAAATTCAAGCTTGAAGTTGATTCGACAGACTTGTTTAATTTGGACTTTTTACGCAGTATCAAGGTAAAGTTTGAATATTGGCAGCAGCAACTTCAAAATGAAGAATTTTATCTTAATCGATATCAGCACTTTGTTCAAGATTGGATAGGAAAATTAAGACAGCCAACGGAAAGCGGTCGCAACGATTTAAAGCGGATTTATCTAGATAATGCCAATGTCGTTGGTATCACTTGCGTTCAAGCTGCAAATTACAATTTTTCACAAGAATTCAAATACTTTGATGTCGTCATTATTGATGAAGTTAGTAAATGTACTCCTCCAGAGTTATTAATCCCCGCTTTGAAAGCTAAAAAGTTAGTCATGGTAGGCGATCATCGGCAATTACCACCCATGCTTGACACGAAGACTTTAGAGGAAGTTTTTCAAGAGATTGGTAGCACAAATACAGAACTACAATTATTGCAAGAATCACTCTTTAAAATTCAGTTTAAAACTGTTAATTATAGCATCAAAGAAATGTTAAATATTCAATATCGAATGCACCCCATAATTATGGGAGCAATCAATCAGTTTTATGATGGTAAACTAGAATGTGGTATTTTAGAGCCGGATACAAAACGCGCACATAATTTAGCAGGCGAAATCATCAAAGAATCTCACCATCTTATTTGGATAAAAACGCCTGGAAGTAATAAGTTTCAAGAAGAAACGATAGGAACTTCATTTTTTAATATTCCAGAAATTAATGCAATTGAATATCTATGTAAGCAATTTGAGAGTACTTGGGCTTCTAGAGTTGCTAATGGTGAACCAAAAAAAGAAATCGCCGTGATTACTTTTTATGGCGCTCAACTCAGAAAAATTGATGAACGCCTGCAATCTAAAGATTTCCCATCGTTGCAAATCACCACTGGTACAGTAGACCGATTTCAAGGTATGGAACGACCTGTTGTAATTGTGAGTATGGTTCGCAATAATAGTAGAGGAGATGTGGGATTTGCTAAGAAACCAGAACGAGTTAATGTTGCATTTTCCCGCGCTCAAGAACTATTAGTCATTGTGGGTTGTCATTCGCTATTTACTCAGCAGCGTGGACAAGTCGGAGGTATGTACTCCAATGTTTCAAATATCGTGCGTCTACATGGAGGTTTCATTGATGTTTCTCGCCTCTTCTGCTAAACCTATTGATGAAACTCTCAAAAAATTGGTAGACGAAATAGAAGCGCAAAGTCCTAGTTTATCAGTTTTAGCAGCGCGTCAATTCCGTTATAGTTTACGTCAAACTCCGGTAGAAGTAAATATCAAGGAACCCCGCCAGTTTAACGTACTTGAAGAATTTATTATCCGCGCCGCTATTGAATTTCAACCTCCGCCAACAGAGGATGAATTAGCATCTGTACTTGGGCTTGATTCTGTTTTTATTAAAACTACTACTACAACTCTTCGTTCCTTACAAACTCTATCACCTACATCGCCACTAACAGTTACTGCTGAAGGTCACTCATTTTATGAAAAAGGGTCTGTACCACAGCCACCATATCCTATACAAATTTATGCTATTACAGACCCTTTAAGCAATAAGATAACCTTTCAATCTGAATCCTTAAATGAGACAACGATAACTTTACCTGACTTGGCAGACTTTATCACTATTGATCATACAATTGCTGATATTGCTTCCTTCCCCCTTGAGGAAATCCAAAAAAGTGTTCAAGCTTCAGGTTTAGCACTTCATGTACCAGAAGAGGGAAAAATAGTAACTTCCTATAGGGTACTAGCTTCGACTCAAAAATTTTGGAGAAAGATATCGCTTTTCGTTATCTTTGATGCTCTTGAAGATAAATTGAACATTCAAATAAGAAATGGAAAGCAAATTTTAGAGTCAGCATCAAATTGCTTAGAACTACTACATACTGAAGGTAAAATATCTTTGCAAGCATTATGTAAATTGTCAACCGAAACCATCAATTTTGAACGTCAAGCCATTCTCAAGCAGAAAAATACTGAAATAGAAGCTCGGCTTGAAAATATTCGCAAAAAGGCGCTAGAAGCTGCCACAAAAACTACTAGTGATGGAGATAACTATAAAGCGTTAGGTGAAGCCGTGCAGTTACGCGATGGACAAATTAGCTTGGTTTTTTCAGAAGTTTTAAATTCGGCTAAAAGTCAGATTCTAATCTATTCTCCTTGGGTAAATCAGGCAGTTGTCAATGAAAAATTTCTAATCTTGTTACAGAAATTAGCTAATCGCGGAGTTCGGATTTTAATTGGACATGGAATTGCGCGGCGACAAGAAGATGAAGATAAACCAATTCCACCAGAAGTAGAGAAAAAACTTCGAGCAATCAAAACACCTGATGGTTTACCATCTGTACAGGTTTTTTGGTTAGGAGATTCCCATGTTAAAGAAGTAATAGTTGATAAAGAAATTCATCTTTGCGGATCTCATAACTGGTTATCCTATCGCGGCGATTACTTACCACGAGGTGAGTCAGTTTATAAAGTTACAATTCCACATCAAGTTCAGGAAGCTTATGAATTTCTCGCTAATCGCTTCCAAAATCACGCTCAACAATTATGGCAAAATGCTCTCGAAAACCGTGATTCTCAACTGGCTGTAGAGTCTTTATGTATGTGGGGTGCGCTAGGTATGGAAAATATTGCACTCAAAGAGATACAGAAAAACAATTGGCTTGAACTTCTGCCTGTATGGTTGAATGTAGCAATACAGGGATTAAAATCAAAAAACTTATCAGGTGATTCAGCAAGTTTTAAAACTGCACTTTCGTTGCTGAGTCAAGTTTCTATCGAAGAGGCTTTTATTGATTTATTGCAACAGGAATGGCGTAAAGTTATCGGCGCGATCGCAATTAACAATCCCGAAACTGCTTTAAACTTACTTAGTGATGAAGTATGGGCGCAGTTTATACGTCTCAAGATTGTTCAAGAGAGTGATTCACCCAATGATTTTATTTTGTCCTGTATTTAACCTACACTAGGATATTTTTCATGCTCCAATAGTAATAATTTATCAATAATTTATCAAAGACAGCCCAGAAATATACCGAGCTTGCATTTCGCGGGGATGTCAATTAAATGATTCTTAACCTTTGATTGACTTAAAGATAGATCCAGAGATTCGTCTTGTTCGATACAATTTATAGGTAGAGAGAGCCGAGGAGAACAAGGTGGTCTTATTAAAAGGCTTTGAGATTGAGATGTACACGGGCACGCCTCAAGGTGAAATCGTCGGTCTCTCCGACAAAATTGTTGCGGCTTTGGATGGATTTATGCGCGAACCAGATAGCCGCAACGTCGAGTACATAACTCAACCATCCCATAATTACGAAAATTTATTGTGTGCCTTGCTGCGTCCTCGGCGGGAGTTGCGAAACTACCTGAATCGTTTGGGCGATTACACCTTAATACCAGGGAGTACTTTATCTTTGGGTGGGGGCGATCGCTTTCTCCGTTCCGATCCAGCAAACCCCTATCATGATTACATTGAGAACACCTACGGCACGAAAGTAGTCACCGCTAGCGTACACATCAATGTCGGCATCAGCGACCCAGAAGTATTGATGCGGGCGTGTCGGGTAATCCGTATGGAAGCGCCCTTATTTCTCGCCCTCAGCGCCTCATCTCCGTTCTTGGATGGCAAAGCTACTGGCTATCACTCCACCCGTTGGGGCGTTTTCCCACAAACGCCCAGCCATGTGCCCTTATTTGCCAGCCACGCCGATCATATCCAGTGGGTGGAAGATCAACTCGTTGCCGGAACCATGCAGAATGTAAGGCATTTGTGGGCATCGGTGCGACCAAATGGCGATCGCCGTCCTTATGACTTGAATCGCCTAGAACTGCGAATTTGCGATTTAGTCACAGATCCCATTGCCTTATTGGCTATTACTGCCTTATTAGAAGCGCGTTTGTTGCAAATAATCGAAAACCCCAGCATCGATCCGTTAACCCAAAGCACTTTCTCTGCTGAAGAACTCGTCACCCTCACTGCTGACAACGAAGCTGCTGCTGCTGCTGGTAGTCTTGATGCTCAGTTGAGGCATTGGCAAGATGGCAGAAGTATTGTAGCCAGAGATTGGATTGCCGAAATTTACCAAGATGTTTGGGCGATCGCCAAGCAACAAGGTTTTAGCTGTTTCCTTTCGCCTTTGCACAAAATACTCCGCGAAGGCAATGAAGCTCAACAGTGGTTGCAATTACACGCAGTCGGTTTTGACAGCCAACGCGTCATCACTCAGGCTATTATTGCCACCCAAGAGCGCGAAATCGAACTCGAAGACAAATTATGTTCGTCTCTGCTGGGTTAACTCAAAAGACATTGGGGATTGAGCATTGAGAAAACACTTTGTTTTATCCCCTTATCTCTCCACTTTCGTCTTCATACAAATGGTAGATTTTTTTGCAGGCACTACCAGCCCTAAAAAATACAAGTACTTACTTTGTCTACACAACACTTAATATTTCCCGATTGTAGCCAAATATCCTCTCAGGCATTGATCTGGGATAGTTTATACTTCCTTTTAAAAATCTAATCGATAGAGGATGCTTGATTATTATTAACAAAACCTATGAATAGCCTCTACCTTTTGGTAGATTTAACATTGACCATAATTTTTTTTATACAATACTTAAATTATACGGATAATGCCTCAGGTAGTTTTAGTGAACCCGCAGATACCTCCTAATACAGGTAATATTGCCCGTACTTGTGCAGCTACAGGTACAGAGTTGCATTTGGTGGGGCCTTTGGGGTTTGAAATTAGCGATCGCTACCTCAAAAGAGCCGGCTTAGATTACTGGCCTTATGTCAAACTACACTATCACGAATCACTAGAAGCCTTTAAAACCGTACATCAGAGGCGTGGCGGCAGATGGTTGGGTTATACGGTTAATGGAAATTGTAATTATGTAAGCTTTCAGTTTCAACCTGATGATTGGCTACTGTTTGGTAGTGAAACCACAGGCTTACCACCAGCAATTCTGTCAGATTGCGATGCTACCGTCTATATTCCCATGAGCCAACCAGGGGTTCGCAGCTTGAACCTGTCAGTGAGTGTAGCAATAGGCTTATTTGAAACCCGTCGTCAGTTAGGCTATTTAGAATAGTTGTTTACATGACTGCTTATAAGTGTATTTACTTATAAGCTTTCCAGAAACCTATTAGACGATTTATTTTTGACTGCAAAAATTTTCTTGATGACAGCAAGAATATGTAAAACAAGATACCAAAAATTGGGTTTATTCGCGAAATGTAGTGGAAGATACTTACAAGTATAGTAAGGTTATTATAAGAAATTTGTATATGAAACTTGGGATATTGCCGAATTTGAATGATAGATTTTGATGAATTTAAAACATCCTAAACTAGGAACGAAATTGCTAAAATCCAGTCATGTATTACATTTGAGCTATTTTTGCTCGATCGAGGACAGAAATCAGCCCAAAAGTAGCCGATAGTTAATACGGTTGTTTTTTAGGGAATAATCAACGTAAAGTCTCGTGTTGATGAAGACGGATGGGGTAGAAATATCTTGAAGATATCTACAGCAGGGGGCATAACTTTTCCAGAAGTCGCCGCAATTTAATTTTCAGCAGCGACTTGGACTTGGCAAATAATTTGTCCAGTCCCCGCGATTGACGCAAGACAAGCGCGGATAATGGTAAAGAGTAAAATCGTCCTAAGTGGTGTTAGGAGTGGTTCGGACAAGTAAACACAGCAAAATTTAAGTTTTGCAAACAGATGTGAACTTGTCTAAATCAGAGAAGCAGGTTAATCTTGCGTAAGCATCTCTGGTGAATGTGATCTCGATCTATCATTTGTTGCGATCTAAATCATTGACTAGTATCCAACTGAAAAATCGAGGTTAGTTAAGCGCTAGTGATCGTAAGGAGGTCGTCTTTGAAACGAGCATTGAAAAAGAGAGTAAAAGCTGTGTTGAACAATACCCCTAGCAGCGATGATGCCCCGGTAGAACTGCTAAATGTGATGAATCCAAAAGTGAACAGCCGGGTGCGGACAAAAGCGGCGATGATTGGCTTGGCAATCTCTATGGGAGCAACCAGCCTTTTGGTGACTCGACAAAGCGATCAAGCCCAAGCAGCGGTGCCCGTAGGTAGCCAAAAGGCAACTTCAGCGATTCCTGCTGTTCCTGACACCGACGTGAAATTCGCCTCCACTAAGCTGGAGTCCCAAGCAATCTCATCAGCGAGCGTGCCGGAAAATCCTGTAATCGTGGAACCAACGGCAGTATCACAAGTGCCTGGGCTTGAAGCTAAATGGCAAGTCGCGGCAAGTGGAATATCTTTGCAAGTTCCTGCACCAAACAAGTTTTCTCAAACAACAGCAGGTTATAAAAATTCCACTAACCTGAAGCCCAAAATGGCACAGGGATTGAACAATACCTTAGCCGAAACTAGTTTTCCAACAGTCAATAAGCTGTCTGACTATAGTGCTGATGGTGTTGATAGTACAAATACATCACTAACTGCCCAGCCACAAACAGTGGCAACGTCAACCGCAGTTAACAGTGAAATAAATGCACAACTTAAGGCGCAACAAGAGTTCGCACTAAATCGCTTACAAGAAAAATCGAACCGTTTAAGAAAGAGTCTGGCGCAGTTGCAGTCTGGAGAGACCAAAAATTTATCAAAAGCTGATATAGAATTGGCGCAGCCGACAACTGTGGTTGAGAAGACTGCATTAGCAGTCCAGTCAGACACTTCTAGCGATCCAAGCCAAGCGAACCTGGTATCGAAGTTAAAACAGAAGACAAGTGCATCTGTACCATCGGCGCCAATAGTGATTGCCTCCTCGACGCATACAGCTTATGAAGTTAAACCTGGAGATACACTAGCAGCGATCGCTAGCAGATACAACACTTCAGTATCAGAACTAGTTAAAGCAAATAACCTCAATAATCCCAATGAACTGCGAATTAGTCAAAAACTAGTTATTCCTGCGGTTCAAACTCCTGCGGTTCAAATTCCTGCGGTTCAAATTCCTGCGGTTAAAGTTGAGGCAACTGTAGCGAGTCAGCCCACTTTTGTAGAGTCTAGCAAAACTCCTAATGTTGCTACCTCCCCTTTGAATATTGGTAGTGCTAACTCATATCTACCTAGTTCACCATCACCAACTATTGCCGACAACAGTAGCGTTGCCGTCCCTGCACCGGTAACTGTACAGATTCAGGCAAATAGTGCAACCGACTTAGAAACTGCCCCCCCTACAGCTAAGTCTTATGGCGTCGGTGGTGACATTCCAGTGCCACAAGCTTTTGCCGAGATGCAACAGCCGAAGACACCAGCAAATAGGGTAGCAAGGGTAAACAATAACAATAATGACCGTTTGCGGGGCTTACAAGCGGAAATCCAGAGGTTACAGCAGAAATATCGCGCTCAACAGTCTGGTAATTTAGTTGTGCCAGCAGCAGCGATCGAAGCAAATAATGCTGCTATACTCACTCCTATTTCTACGCCCAATAATTTAAGTGTACCTAACCCTGCATCTAGACCGAATAGTGTAGCAATACCAATTCCAGTTCCGACACCGATTCGGGCTAACTATAGCGTTCAGCCTAAGTCCCAATTCCGTACTACTGTACGCCCTACCGAAGTAGTAAACCCAGAATTCTTGCCTAATCTGGGTTCTGCTAGCCAGTGGACTCCCTCTCGGACTCAATCTGCCACAAGGGTGGCAACGCCTCCTGGAAAAGTAAATGCCTCTGACTCCTTAGGAAAGATGCGAGGAACCACAGTTTCTCCACAGGTATTACCACCTTTGGCAGCAGTGGATCAATATCTTCCCAGACCCATTGACGAACTTACACCTCCTCCATCTTCCTCAACCTTAGCTTACACCTGGCCAGCAAAGGGAACCCTAACTTCTGGCTATGGCTGGCGCTGGGGTAGAATGCACAAAGGAATTGACGTTGCTAACTCTACTGGCACGCCAGTTGTAGCTTCAGCTGAGGGGACGATAGAAAAAGCTGGCTGGAACAATGGTGGCTATGGCAACCTCGTCGAAATCCGCCATCCTGATGGCAGCACGACTCGCTATGCTCATAACAGCAAGATTCTGGTGCAACCTGGTCAAGCAGTACATCAAGGAGAAACAATTGCTTTAATGGGTAGCACTGGTCACAGTACTGGGCCACACACCCACTTTGAAATCCATCCATCAGGCAAGGGTGCTGTTAACCCAATAGCTATGTTACCGCAACGCCTATAATTCTTGGCTGTCTGTAACTAAATCATTGCTTTGTTAGTTGAGGGAGTCTACCTCCCTCTTCTACTTTTATTACCTCAATAAGGATGAAAGTTCTAACAAAATTGCCAAATAGACTAGTCTTGAGCAAATTTCTATGCTATATTAGTTAATGATTTTGAAAAACATGGCTCAGTAGCTCAGTTGGTTAGAGCACGGGACTCATAAGCCTGGGGTCGTTGGTTCAACTCCGACCTGAGCCATTTTGAAAGAGCAATAACAAAATAGGGGTTTCAACTCCTAGTGTACATTCACAAATTAATGTCGCTATTTCACTAATTGGTGTTGTAGTTCATTCGAGATAACCGCTCACAAACTAATGTCGCAATATTAGAGACTTATCGACTGTGTACAGTGACTTGTTAAGACAAGTTCTCTTAATCAATAATGCTTTTGATATTCTGCCATTTCTGCAAAGGATATAAAGCATTGCTGGCATTGTCCGCTTATCCATAAAGCCAGAATAGGAAAGGGTTTTTCACAGACAGGGCATTTTGATAACAAGCCTAACTGATGGCGATCGCATCCACATAACTTAATATAGGTGTCTTGACTTAAGTTGCATAAACTTGCATAATAATAAAGCTAATACAATTTATAAAACTAATTAGTAGGCTTTTTAAGCTTATCTACTAGTTGTTTTGGGGTTATAGCGCAGTTGGTAGCGCACCTCAATGGCATTGAGGGGGTCAGCGGTTCGAATCCGCTTAGCTCCACTATTAAAACACAGCTGTTCAAAACCTGTTTTTGTGATTTGAAGGAGAAGTTGGACAACTTCTGCAACTTTATCTTCCAAATCAAGCAAGATCATGCTTGAAATCACAACTAGTTTCAGTTTCTTAAATACGCCCCCACATTAAGATGCGCTTGTAGGGAAAAAAGAACGGAGGCTCATCCTCTAATAACTCGAATAGCTTCTGCTGATAGCGTTCGACAAATCTCTCATAGGTTTGGGCATCCAGTAGGGACTCATAAGCCGTTAGCAATGTCCCGCGATACCACTCCACTACGGCTTCTCGTGAGGGCAACACATGCCCATAAATTTGAAGCTTGACTTCCTGCTGGACAAACCCCAATTTATAAAGCATTCGGGCGTATGTTTCTGGAGGAAGTACCTCTAAACGCCGCACATATCCTCTTAATTCTTGACTGAATTCCTGTGCAGTCTCAACTGCTATCTGATGCACTGGCTCACTATCCATCGTTGGTATTTGTACGGCAAGCTGTCCACCAGGTCGCAGTTTTGCCCGCAATTTCTCAAATAAAACCTCATGTCCCGTCAACCACTGCAATGCTGCATTAGAAAAAATCACATCAAACTCCCCATCTATTGGGTTTTTCTCAATCAGTCCTTGCTCAAACCGTAGTCCATTGCCTTCAAACTGACGCGCCTTTTCCAGCATTTTCTCAGAAGCATCTATCCCTAAAGTCTCCTGTGCTGCTAACGTTTCATGCAGATATTTAGTTAACTTTCCGGTTCCACACCCTAAATCAAGAACTCGTAAGTTTTCTTGCCGATGTACCATGTCTACCAAGTCGTAAAATGGACGACTTCTTTCAGCTTGAAATCGTTCGTATAGTTCTGGATTCCATTTATCTGACATATTTTTATAATTCGTAATTCGTAATTTATAAAGCCGTATTTTCTGATGTAAACGACAAAAAACGATATCGTCAGAAATTGCGGGTTGAAATTTGCTTAAGATACGTCATAAGGTGTCGCAGCTACGCCCGTCGTAGACATCCCACTCAATTTACCATGCCCTATGACCAACTATTTTCGCTCTAATGTTGATGCAATGGCTAGCTATGTTCCTGGCGAGCAGCCTCAACGTGGTACACAGATTATTAAACTTAACAGCAATGAGAATCCCTATCCTCCTTCGCCTGCGGCATTAGCTGTGCTACGGAATATTGATGGTGAGTGGTTGCGGCGGTATCCAGAACCTTTTGGGGGGGAATTTCGGCAAGCTGCAAGTAAAGTTTTAGGAGTTCCTATTGATTGGATAATTGTCGGAAATGGCAGTGACGAATTGTTAAGTGTGGTGATTCGAGCCTGTGCTGAACCTGGGAAAAAGGTAGTTTATCCGATGCCTACTTACGTGCTATACCGGACATTGACAGAAATGCAAGCGGCGGAAATTATTGAGATTCCCTACAGCAAAGACTACAGTTTACCATTGGAAGAATTAGTTGCTGCCAATGGGGCTGTGACCTTTATTGCGTCGCCCAATAGTCCATCGGGACATGTGGTAGCAACAAATGATTTACGAAAACTAGCCAGCCAGTTATCTGGAGTTTTAGTAATTGATGAAGCATACATAGATTTTACCGAAGAGAATGCATTGGCTTTGGTTAAAGAGTACGAAAACGTCATTGTGCTTCGGACGCTATCTAAGGGGTACTCGTTGGCAGGATTGCGATTGGGCTTTGGGGTGGCGAATCCTAAACTTTTGCAGGGATTGTTTAAGGTTAAAGATAGCTATAACATTGATGCGATCGCTTGTGCAATTGGCACGGCTGCCATCACTGACCAAGCTTATAAAAATGCTTGTGTAGCCAAGATTAAAGCATCACGGACTAAGTTAGCAATAGACTTGAAACAATTAGGTTTTCACATCTGGGATTCTCAAGCTAACTTTTTGCTGGCGCAGCCAAGAGAAGGAAATGCAGAATATCTCTATCAAAAATTGAAGGAACGGGGAATTTTAATCCGCTACTTCAAGCAGCCTGGACTAGATGATAAATTACGCATCACTGTTGGGACAGATGAGCAAAATCAAGCTTTAGTAGAGGCACTAAGTAGGTGGGCGTAAATATTTGTCGTTAGGATAAGGCAGAGTCAGAAGTCAGAATTCATTCTGATTGTAAAAAGCAAATAGCGCAGCGTCTCGTAGAGAATGTCTTGATTCTGAATTTTGCATTCTTCTTCAATCACATTAACTTACAGCACTTGAAAACTAAAGCCAAGACTTGCCCAATTATTCACATCCAAGCTATGTGAATCGGCTGCTGTAACGTTCATCTCTGTTTTGAAGGCACTAGCGTTATGTAAGTCTTGTAGCAAGGCTTGTACAACTTCTAAGGAATTTAACAATGGGCCAATTGGCCCTTGTTCGGTTGTGGAATACTTGGCAGTGTTCAAGGCGGCCAGAGTTCCGTTAAAGGGGGCAGTACTAAAAATCAGTTGGTGTTCGCACTCAGAAGCTGGCCCTGAAATCATCCATTCGGAAGCAGTATTTGTTTGGGGTAGGGTAAGGGTTTCACCTGGAGCGATGACAACTTCTTTAAGCAGAGGTTTGGTGTCTGCGGTGTTTGGTTCTTGGAGAGTTTCCCAAGAATAGAAGGCGATCGCTGTATGATTATTGTTTAATCCCAGCAAGATTAAATATACTGGGCGATCGCTCTGGTTTTCTACCCGATATTGCATTTGACTACCGATAGGGACAATCGGAGTAGGGAGTGATTTTTGAATCGAAGTTTCTGTTTTGAAAGTTCGTACTGTTTCGCGCTGCATGATAACGCGAGGCGATATGTTGTTAATTATTTCTAAGGTTGTCTTGAGAGCCAAGCGGGAAGAACCTTGATTTTCTGTCAGTCGCCATAACTTGGCTGCTAACAAGGTTGATAATTTTGGTGCTAACTTTTGCACTGTTGATTTTACTGCTTCTCCTGCTTCCCCCGTGGCATTAGAAATTAGTTCGCCACTCAGAGAAAATAAACCATAACGACTAGGTGTTTGCTGTAGTTTGGCAAATAGATAATCAGCCGGTTTTTCCCCTGCGACTACGGTGGAGACATGGGGAAATCCAGCAAAAGCACTTGTAGCGTCTACGCGCTCAATTCTTTCTAATCCAGTATCCAGAGCAATTATTAAATTAATATTTCGGGGTAAAGCCCGGACTGCTTCTTGGATAAGTTGCCCGATTTGTAGGGGATTTGCACCTTCTATTTGGGAAATTTGCGCTTTTGCTGTTAACCCAGTCCGCGATCGCAATACTAATTCTTCTCTTGTTGTTCCTAAAGTAAATCGAGAATTAACTCCGTAGTATAGCAGCACTTGTGGCGGTAATCCTGCTAACCACAGCTGGACTGTTTTGCCATCTTCTTCAATGGCTGTCACTGCGCCTTCTGCACCAATAATACTGTCTGGCGGTAGAGACGTTAAATGTTGATTTTTTTGACTACTTAATAACCCTGGTTGCTGTTTACTACCCAATTTGGATAGAGAATTTTCCATATACGAGAGGGCGACTTGAATTTTGGTATTTGGGGTGAATTCCCACAAATACTGCGTCAAGGCGTAGGTAAATAACCCAGCACTAAAACCAGAAAAGAGTTCTTCCCTCGCCGACTGCTTGGGATTTGAGGTAGCTGCTAAGACAATCGGCGTGCTGGGTAACTTCTGAGTTTTAAGTTGTTGAAGAAAGTCGAGTTCTTCTGCTGCTAGCTTTGCCTCTACTGATTCTGGAAGGGCACGACTTTTTAATCCTAATACTGGGGTTGGCGCATAATAGCTAGTATCTAATACTGCTGTGACTCGTTCTGTAGGGAGCGATCGCAATAATAGCAGTAAAGTTTCTTCTAATATATAGTTGACTATTTTCTCTTCTTGTGGAGCAAAACTGGCATTAGCTGTCACCAGAGCATTTTGCATTGTCTCTGGCGATGTTTCCAATTTGACACGGCTGCCATAACCGCTAAAGTGGAAGAAGACCAGATCATCGGGTTTAGCTTGATTGCTCAAGCGATCTAAAAAAGCCGTCTCAATGAATTCCCTACTAGCTTCTTCCTCAGTTAAGGTTAGGATATCTGAGCCTTGGAAACCAAAGCGATGAATCAAAACTTCTCTTTGTAGTTCCACATCTGTCAGACAACCACTGAGGGCTGGAATTTTTGGGTATTGGTTAATACCAATTAACAATGCCAACTTGCGCGGACTGGGTTGTGCCAAAGCTTGATAATAGCGATTTCCTAAAGACAACCACTCAGCTTCAGTTATGCCCAATACCGCGAGTATTGAGCCAATTCTCTCTAAAAACGTGCGACGTTTCATAATTAGCTATCAGCCCTCAGCCATTCAGTTAGCAGCTTACAGGGCTGAACTCTGTATTGTAAAGTTACAAAAATCTGGGGAGCGGAGGGGCAGGGGAGAAATCAATTCAAAATTCAAAATTCAAAATTCAAAATTCAATCCCCATGCCCAATGCCCAATGCCCTAAGCCGTTACTTCTATACGCATTGCCCGTGCTAACTCTGCTGCTACCTCTGGACGAGAAAATTCTGGTGGAGGTAACTCACCGCGCCGCAGCATTTCCCTAACTTTTGTCCCTGATAGGTGAATGCGTTCTTCTGGCCTGCTGGGACTGGTTTTAGATGTTGCCATCTGCTTAGTGCGCGTGCAGTAAAAAGCGTGTTCAAATTTCATTGGCACAATGCCTAATTCGCTTGGCGCAAATTCATCAAAGATATACTGAGCATCATAAGTGCCATAATAGTCACCAACACCAGCATGATCTCGTCCGACGATAAAGTGAGTACAGCCGTAGTTTTTACGGACTAAAGCATGGAATATGGCTTCACGAGGCCCAGCATAGCGCATTGCGGCGGGATTAATTGCCAAAGTTACCCTGTCTAAGGGGTAGTAGTGTTCCAGCAAAATTTCATAGCAGCGCATCCGTACATCAGCGGCGATATCATCTTCTTTTGTCGCCCCGACTAATGGGTGCAAAAATAGACCATCAACAGTTTCTAAGGCGCACTTTTGAATATATTCATGGGCGCGGTGGATGGGGTTGCGAGTTTGAAAACCGACGATAGTTTTCCAACCCTTGTCTTGAAATAGTTGCCGTGAAGCAACTGGATCGATTTGGTAACTGGGAAACTGGGGATGAGGTTCGCGTTGCAACAACCAAATATCACCCGCCAGATGTACGCTACCTTGGTTATAGAGTACCTGTACGCCGGGATGATTGACATCATTAGTACGGTAGACTTTTATTGCTTCGCGGATTTTGTCGTAATGATATTTTTGCGTAAGTTGCAAAACTCCGATAAATTCGCCTTTGGAGTTATCCAGACGGATTAAGCCGCCTTCTTGCAACGGGGAAGCTACTTCTTCGCTTACCGATAGTGTAATCGGAATTGACCACACAAGACCGTTAGCTAATCGCATTTCTGTCACAGTGCGATCGTAGTCTTCTTGGTTCATAAAACCCGTCAGCGGACTAAAAGCACCGATCGCAATCATTTCTAAATCGGAAACGGCGCGATCGTCAAGTTGCACTCGTGGCAAAAAGTCAGCTTTTGAGAGAAACTCTGCTCTTTGTTCTGATGTGGCGATACGGTTAACCAACTGTCCACCGTGGGGGGCTATGGCATCTGGATTGTGACTCAACTTAATCCCCTCTCTGCTTTTACTGTTATTGTTTCAGATTATGTACTAACTTATCAAATGCTGGTACGTAGAGAAAAATAGTTTAGGCATTGGGTACAAGAGGCAGAGGAGCAGCACTTCGACTACGCTCAGTGACCGAGGGGTATGGGGCAAACTAAATATTAAAAGCGATCGAATCCGAGTCCTTAGCCTTACCTTTTCCCTAGATGATAATCTCGATCGCGCAGATCAAACCTTCTTCAAAAACCTTTAGATTTTCTCCTAATTCCCTCAGAATTTATACCAGTAATGAGTAAAGGGGATCGATGACATTCGCTTGCTGCGAAGCACCCATCCCCGAATAGCTGCCCAGATAATGAACCTGGAATCTATAGTCCGGTATCTAATCATCCCAGTATCGGCCGAGATATGTCGATTGTCACTGGGATAGATACTGATTTAGAAGATATCTACAAAAATATAGGTACACAATTACTCTTTTTCAACGCTTCTTCCATTCCCCATCGCCAACAGTGCTGTGCCGTAAGCTGCTTCTGTGTACGCTGACGCTACTACAGGAACCTGCAAATGACGCGCCCTAATTGCAGTCCAAGTATCATTCGCCGCACCACCACCAGCTGTATAAACACGACTCAATTTGTCTGCTCCCATTTGTTGTAATAATTCATACCCTCGGCTTTCTATGCGGGCAATGCTTTCTAACAACCCATGCAAAAATTCTACTGGGTTATCTGGACGTGGTGACAAACGTGGGGATAGATTGGGATCGTTAATCGGAAAGCGATCGCCTACCTTCAACAACGGATAATAATCTAACTCGCTGGCAATTGAAGCATCAATCTCCCGACTAAGGCTTTCTAACTCAAGGTTTGTGAAAAATTTCTTTAGTACTGCACCGCCAGTATTAGAAGCACCCCCAGTCAGCCACAAATCCCCCAACCGATGGCTGTAAATTCCATACTTGGCATCTTCTTGACGAGTACGACTTAACAACTTTAGTACCAACGTTGAACCAAGAGAAGTCACGGCTTCACCAGGTAATTTTGCCCCACTGGCAAGAAAAGCGGCAATACTATCGGTTGTACCTGCACACACCAGACAATCATGGCTTAAACCGAACTTGTCCGCAATTTCAGGACGTAATTCGGCAATGGGAGTCCCAGGAGTTAAAACTTTGGGTAGCTGAATCGGTATTTCTAGCTTTTGTAGCCATTCTGGGTATTTCAACTCTTCTACGTCATAACCTAGCTTTAAAGCATTATGGTAATCGCTAATACCCAACTGTCCATGCAGCAGAAACGCCAGCCAATCTGCTTGATGCAGGAAATATCTAGCTTCATTAAAAGAAGGTAATTGTCTCATCCACAAAAGTTTGGCTAGGCTAGAGGTGGCACTCAACACAGTATGATTGGAGGGTGCAATACTCCTCAAATGCTCTAGTACTAACGATCCCCGTGCATCGTTATATAGCAATGGTGCATCTACAGGGTTGCCAGCAGCATCGACCAGCAAGACGGTAGAGGAAGTACCATTAATTGCGATCGCTTTAATTTCTCGCCGCAATTGATCGGGTATTTGTTCCACCAACGCAAACAAAGCCTCCTGCCAAATTTTTGGCGTAACGGCATTTGGTGAGCTATCGAAGGGATATCGCACCTCTCTCTGAATACAAGAGGCTTCCTCGTCAATCACCACACCGCGTCCGCCAGATGTGCCGAAGTCGATACCCAGATATAAATTCATAATTTTTATAAATTTTTTTAATGGAGAATAAATAAGAACTACTGACCAATAACTGCTTTTGTTGCATCTTGTAACAAGATATTCCACAATTCTGGCAAAACAAGGAAAAGTAGTAAACGAACTGTTCAAAATCAATTCAGGTTAGGAGGTTTTCAGCCATGCCTATCTTAGATACTCTGTACATCGCTCAAGTGTCTTCCATCTCAGATACTCAAGTCTACATCGCTCTAGTTGTAGCCTTGATCCCAGGAGTTCTGGCTTGGCGATTAGCCACAGAACTTTACAAATAACGCTCCGATGTGACACAGTTAAAAAGCTAATAATCCTGGCAGTACGGGGTGCAATTTCCAGACTTTATGGCTTTATGTCACAAGTACCTAGAAACCTTGCACTTACGTAAGCCAGGTTATTTTTTAACTAGTGCGACACTTGTAGCTATTTCAAAAAAATGAAGTAATATGACAGCTAAATCAAGCATTCAGGAGTGCTGGCATCTAAGTGCTGAGTGCTGAGTTGGAAATCTCACTAAGCACTCATAACTCATAACTCAGCACTCTTGATAGTACTTCCCTTCACTAAGCGAGGTTATCTTTTAGCATCATGAACGCGATTCAACCCTCCAGACCCCCGTTACAACCTATACAAAAACGCCGGGTCATTTCTCGACCAAAGCGGCATCTTCGTCAACGTTCTTACAAGGTGATGGCACTGGAAAGCACAGCCAAAATAGCGGTCAATCTTGTGATTACAGCCGTTGCAGCATCTGCCTTAACACAACTCTTGCCTTATCATTGGTTGCAGCAAGAAAAATTGCGAGAAATGAGTACTGAAGTCAAGCTGATGGAAGGACACGTCAATGGTTTACAGGCGGAATTTAGCCGTAACTTTGATCCCCAAGAAGCTAAAATTATCAGACAACGACAAGGATACCGATTCGATCCCAGCCAGCGTCAGATCGTGTTGATGAATCAAGATCGCCGAGAAGATGAGCAAACAGACTCGTCACCCTAAGACAAATGGCGAATTTGGGATTATTTAGGTTTATTGTGATTTAGGCTACGTCTAAACCGGGTGTTAATTTATATTATTGCTAATAAATAATGGTTAATAGCTAATTTTTGAATAGCTATATAGTTATCATCTATTAGTTATTAGCGATACAGCGTCACTAAACTCTAGTTCAAAATTAATCAATTATTTTGAATTTTAAATCCCCCAGAAGAACTAATCTACCAATTAGGACGCTGATTGAGATAGTAACTCGTCTAACCAATTTTCGAGTTGTAAACGCAAGCGACAACCAGTAATATCCTTATCATTGTCGAGAGAGGGTAGTTGAGTGAGGGCGCGACGATAATCAGCGATCGCACAATTCCAGTCGCCCCAAAGATGGTAAGTCCTGCCGCGTTCAGCCCAGATATGACCTTCTAGTTGACCTAAAAGCAGTGCTAGCTCAAAATTCTCAATTGCCACCTCGTATTGCCCCAAATCGCGCCAGGTAATGCCTCGATTAATCCACGCCCGAACATAGTGAGGTTTCAAATCAATCGCTCGATCGTAGTCGGCAATTGCTATTGCTAATTCTCCACAAGCTGCGTAGTAATTTGCGCGGTTATTATAAGCACTAGCCAAATAAGGATTAAGTTTAAGGGCGGTATTATAATCGGAAAGCGCTTTTTCCCTTTCACCACTTTGGAAATAAATTAACCCTCGGTTGTTGTAATCAACGGCATTGTCGGGATGGCGGAAAATTAGTTGGCTTAAAAGTGCGATCGCTTCGGTATAATCTCCTTGTTGAGCCAACCTCAAAGCACAAGAGCGCAAGTCGCTATCCCCAAAAATATATTCGCTGCGATCGCTTTTCCTTTGCTCTTGAAGTTTGCTTGTAGTATTTAGAACATACTTGTATTGGTTACTTCGCTGGTCATCGTCAGCTAAAAATGAGTAAATATTCATCTTTCCCTGCTTGAAATCCCTGCTTTTTTAAATAAAAATCTAATTTTTTAAGGCTGGTGGTTTTACCACCATCTTTATTTTCAAGGTACTTATGGTTACTTGAAGCCATCTGAAGACTGAGATTTAAACTACTCACACCAGTAGAAATCTACCCCTTAAATAAACAATTGCTCCTCAAAGCTATTCATAGATACTCGATCCCGAAGATGAATTCCAGAAATAGCAGACGTTAATCTTAAAGACTAGTCAAGTAGTGAGAGCAGCAAATTGGTAGAATGCCAACAAGCCATTCATTTAGAGATGAGAACAGAGGAGACGGGGACTGGTGGCAAGGAAAATCAGGGAGATGAGAGAGACAAGGGAAATAATAATCCCCAATGCCCCATGCCCCATGCCCCATGCCCAATGTCCAATGCCCCATTCCCAATGCCCAATGCCCCATTCCCTAAATTCAATTTTTAAATTTTGAGAAATTTCCCGATGACAACTGCAATTTCCTATCCCAATGCCCCTGATTTAGCAACCGATGATTACATTGCAATCGGCTTGGCAACCTGCTTCGTCAAAGAAGATGGAGAAGTTTATCAAATTGAAGTTATAGAACCGATTCCCTCTGCGGCTTTGGAAGCGCTTTTAAAGGGCATTCCTACCTCCTATAAGCTGGCTCATGCCACAACTTTGGGATCTGTACTGGATGGCGATTCACCACTGTTACCAGATGGCTTTCCAGAGTCGGCTCAGTTTGGAGAAGAATTTGTACCACGGGTATTTGCAGCAGCTCGTACCTATAAGCGTCGTGAATCTGCAAAATCTCTGATTCCCTTGGGTACAAACTACACTGAATTTAAATATTCAATTGAGCGGAAACGAGTTTTAAATGCCGCCAGAGTTGTCACCAAAGAAGACAATATTAAACAGCATTCTCACACTCACAAAGTGCTTTAAGTCATTATGCTAAAACTTTACGGTGGCGCTCGTAGTCGAGCGTCAATTGTCCACTGGTATTTAGAGGAATTAGGAATTCCCTACGAATTCGTTAAGCTTGATATGCAGGCGGGTGAACACCTCCAGCCTGCATATTTAGCAATCAACCCATTTGGTAAAGTCCCAGCAATTGTTGATGGAGATTTTCAGCTTTGGGAATCTGGGGCAATTTTGCTATATCTTGCTGATAAGCACAGTAAAACTCCACTTTCACCAGAGGAAAATGCTGTATTTTCCCAATGGGTGTTGTTTGCCAATGCTACCCTTGGCCCAGGGATTTTTGTAGAAGCAAATCGGGAGCGGGAAATGCCCCGCTTGTTGACTCCCTTAAATGAAATTTTCAGTAAGCAACCTTTTTTACTTGGCAATGATTTCACTGTCACTGATGTAGCAGTGGGGTCTATTTTGAATTACATTCCCATGATACTAAAGCTAGACCTCAGCCCCTATCCAGCGGTGTTGAACTATATGAAGCAGTTATCTGAGCGTCCGGCATTTCAAAGAAGTATTGGCGGACGGACTTAAAATAATTCGTAATTCGTAATTCGTAATTCGTAATTGAATTTTTAACTACGAATTACGAATTACGAATCTTTTAACGATAATTTGTAAATTGTAAAGCAACTGGGTAGTCTTCTTGTTTTAGTCGCTGCATGACTACTTGTAAGTCATCTTTAGATTTAGCAGAAACCCGCACAGCATCCCCTTGGATTGAGGCTTGTACCTTTTTGAATTCGTCGCGAATCAATTTGGAAATTTGTTTGGCGATTTCCTGACTGATGCCTTTTTTGAGTTTGATTTCTTGACGCACGCGATTACCACTGGCTGATTCAACCTTGCCAAAATCAAAGATTTTTTGGGAGAGGTTACGCTTGGCAGCTTTTTCTCGGAGAATGGTGTGTACAGAATCTAAGGTAAACTCGCTGTCAGTACTAACGTTAATGCTTTCTTCGACTAACTCGACAGTAGTTTCAGTGTCTTTGAGGTCGTAACGACCTTTGATGTCTCGGATAACTTGATCGACAGCGTTAACCAACTCTTGTCGGTCAAAGTCGCTCACAATGTCAAAGGAAAAAGTAGAAGCCATAAAACATTTTGGATTTTAGATTTTGGACTTCGACTTCGCTCAGTCGAACGATTTTGGATTGGGAAAACTCTTCCCCAGTCGCCAGTTTCCATGCCCCAATTAACTAGTAGCTTGGACGATACTCAAGAAAAAGAGAGTGGCACAGCCAAGTATGCCAATAGCAAACATGAGCGATCGCAAAAGGGGTATATTCAAAATATAAAAAATCGAGTATAGGAAACGAGCCACTACAAAAGCGATCGCCGCTACTTGGGCTGTAAAAGAATTTACACCAGTTACATAAGCCATCAATGCGGCTGCGGAAAATATCATAAAGGCTTCAAAGGTGTTCTGATGTGCCCAAGTAGCCCGTTGGGCATAAGGTGGCAATTTATCAAACATGGCGCGAGGAGTAGAAAACATTTCATAACCAATACGCGCACGGGCATAAGCTACTAGCAAAAATGGCACATAAATGAGAAATGCAGCAGCAGCGATCGAGTACAAAAAAATTATCATTACTTATTAGTCGTTGGTTATTAGTCATCAGTGAGCCAGCGCGGTCTTGGGGGTTTCCCCCATGAGTGACTGGCGAACCCGTAAGGGTCATCAGTCATCGGTCATTAGTCAAATACAAAGGACAAATGACAACAGACGAATGACAAATGACTAATCAAAGTAGAAAAGCGTCACCACTTTTCTTTGTTCTTCTGCATCTTGACAGGTTTGCAACAGGGTGCGACTGTCATGAAACGCAAAGCAAATTAATTGCTGGCAACGAGAAACAATTTCTTTGTTGCACAAGTAACTAGCTTCAGCAAGAGACAAATTATCATTACTGGGATTTTCGACTAGATGCATTACCTGTTCTAGTTGCTGGCGTGATTCCAAAGGCTGGCGTTCCAAGCTTTGGGGTAGAATCACCGTCAACAAATTTGCATCAGCCCGTGTTGCTCCCTTGATGGCAGCTGAATTTGTACCTGTAGCACCAGAAGTAATGATTCGATTACCCGATAAAACTAGGGCATAAGTCATCATTTCAATAAGATTCTGATGCGTAATCGGGACATGACGAGAACCGAGCAAGGCAATTCTTTTAGAACCCGTTTGCTGGATTGTCGCCAGTTCTTGCGCTAATGTATCGAGGTTAATAAGGTCTGTTGATTGGCTCAAAGATGGGGATAATCAGATTAAACGACCCAGATATTTTACCAAACAGCGTGTAGATGCGAGGAAAACTTGAGTTAAACATTGCTACTAATTTTCGGTTGTTTGCTTCAGTAACTCCATTACTTGGTTACACCAGGCTAGCCAATGTGTTTCGTAACTAATGCCATTTAGGAGAGTAAAATACTGAAATTTGGCTGTTTCTGGCAGTTCTTGCGGATTCTGAAAGTAACGCTGTTCTAAGTTATGGTACGTAGACAATTTTTTTTGATGGGCTTTTTGGTGATTTTCTAGCTCTGCCAAGATGGTTTGGTTAGGAACAATATGACCAGCAAAAATTTTTACCAGTAAATCATCTTTAATCGGTGTGGGTTCACAAGGTTGAGCAATCCACTCTTTGAGGTGCTGTTCTCCCAAACCTGTAACGCTGTAGAGCCTTTTATCTGGCCGCCCTGCTTGAAGAATCGACTTGGAACTGAACCAGCCTTGATCTTCTAGCTTCGCCAACTCCCGATAAATCTGCTGGTGACTTGCTGACCAGAAAAAGCCTACAGAGCCATCGAATCGTTTTGCTAAATCATACCCACTACAGGGTGCGTCAACCAGAGCCGCTAAGATTGCGTGCACTAATTTGCTACCTTGTATTTTTATCGGGCTTGTACTTTGGTTGGCTTTGTGAAGGTAAGAAAAAAGTGTATTGCTTGATGGCAGTTGTTCGTTTAGCTTTGGCTTGAGTGCATAAATCAACTTGGCTTCAAGAGTTTTCAGAATGGAAGGATCTACGCATTGTAGCCAAGCTAACTTGACATTTCCCAAATCAATGAGTTCTTTAAATCTATGATGTGATATCCAACGACGTGCAAGATCAGCAGTTCTGCCTATGTAGAGAATTTCCCCAGAACCAGAAATCGCGAAATAGATGGCTGGACAGTCAGGGAGATCAGCTTTTTTCTCCAATGGAAGCGAGGGTAGTTTCAGGGGATCAATTGCCGTTAAATCCATTTTTTCCTAGTTCCAGTGACTTCTATAGCCATCACTAATAAGACTCCACTGAATTCCTTACTTCAGTAGCTTCAAATCATCCGGGATTCGATCCCGGATGATTTACTCCTTCTGTCTCCTGCCTCCTGCCTCCTTCAATACACTTATGAATCTAAGACAATGCCGCTGCGGGAGTTAAACCTAGTTTGGATAACAAGCGGTCAATGTCAAAATGCTGGGACATCAACTGGCGAATATACTGAACCTTAATCGGCTCGTGAACGCGGACTTGACCAAAAGTGCGGTCAACAATTCCTACAGTAGTGAGGGTATCTAAGTCAACAGACAAAATGGGGATTTCTAGTTCTTCAGCGCGACTGAGAATGAACGGTGGGGGTGGTAGTTGCCCGGTGAGAATTAAACATTGGGTAGAAGTTTCTAAAGCCGCTTGCTGAATTTCCACCCGATCGCCTCCTGTCACCACTGCCATATTCCGGCGTTTGCGGAAATATTTTACAGCTGAATTGACATTCATTGCTCCAATTGCCAGACTTTCTACCAACAAATCCATGCGATCGTTGCGACAGAGAACGTCAGCCTTTAACTGTTTGACTAGTTCGCCAACACTCACACTGCGGAGCAAATCGCTATTCGGCAGCATTGCTAGCACTGGAATACCCTGCTGTTCCAAAAATGGTACTATGAGGGTTTCAACCGCTTCTAGTTGGGTGACAGGGATATCATTGATCGCAACTCCAATCAAGCGATCGCCCAGACCCTGCTTTGCAGTCAATAGCGCCTCAACCGAAAGCAAGGATTTATAGCGGGCTACTAACAGCACACCAGCATCCAATATTTCAGCCATTTGCAGCAAAGACAAGTCAAACAAATTGCCTTCGGACAAATTACCAGGCCCCTCCAATAACACTAAATCTCCTTGAGACTTATGTAAATATTGTTGTATTAGGGACTGCTGATAATCGGTTTTGTCTTCCCCCCGCAAGCGCTTTTGCACATTTGGTTCATCCAAAGCCAGCATTGTAGGTGCAACGCGGTTTTCCGGCAAATTGAGGCTAAGAGCGATGAACTGGACATCTTCCTCAATTACGGTTCCACCAGACGAATTGAAAGACGTACCGAGTGGTTTACCGTAGCTAATATCCAGACCTTTTTGCTGTAGCTGATGAGACAAACCCAGAACAGTTGCAGATTTACCGCTGTAATTCTCGGTCGATCCAATCAGCAAATATTTAGGGGATTTTGGCACACATGCACTCCTAATTTCAAAAGTCAGAAGAACCCAGCTAGGTGTTTCCTAATTCTAGTTCCTTCTGGCAAAAGCCTCCCGCTCTCACAAATTAAGCTTTCCCAGAATTACCTTCTGATTGCACATGCAGGGGAGCCACTTATGGGTAGGCTTTTCAGATCAGACCAATTTTTTGGGTTTTGGAACCAATAAAGATTGTCTGAAACCTTAAAACTAGGTTCAATGCCTTCTAGGTTTCTAGCTGTTCCAGTTCCCGACTACGGGAGTTGGCGATGTTCTATGCTACTAAAGTGGTGACTTATCCCAAACACTCTGCTTCTATAGTTACGTTAAATCGATCGACTATTAGTAGTATTTTATTTGCTAAAATTTAGCTCGTAGATACGTATAAGATACAAGAGTGGTAATGAAAACTACCCATAATTAAGCTAAAAACCTTTCTTCGCTAAGTAAGATTTAGGTTTAAAAAAAGAGGTATTGATATGAACACAAACTTAGAAGAATTTTCATATCTCTGGGAGGACTCTGATTGGGCACTCTTAAAATTCAATGCTTCACCTTCAGAAAAAGAACCAAGATATGCAATTGTAAACACGAAAACTAAACATGGTTTGTTAGTTAGTGATGATACTCTCTATCAGGATCTCAAAGAAACTATGCGTAAAAAAGGAGTTCGTGTTGTCTCATGTTTATGATGTCTAGATAAAAATCAATTATTCGTGGATTAAAAGAAAAATGCACACACATAGACAAAATGAAAGACACATAGTGTCTTTTGGATCGGTTGGTATGAGTAGTTATGGGTAGGTGCAATGGAGTTTTGGGCTGATTTAGCTCATGATTTGATGCGTATCAAGCCCAGTAAACTACCCTATTCTCAGAAGGGTATACGTGCTATGACTATTATCCAGTCTGCTTTGTAGCCACTTGATCGCCCCTTCGAGTGAGTACTGTTAACCGTTGATCCATTAAGGAAACGTAACCATATTTGTGCATTTGTGCCGATTTTTCCAAGTACTGCGATCGCAGGCAAAATTATTCAATAATTTCCTTACAAGCCCAACACCTGCATTGATTTTTCAAGAACTTCTTTGGGACGGAATGGTTTAGTTAGATATAAGTCTGCACCAACCTCAATTCCTTTTTGTTTATCAAATTCCTGTCCCTTCGCTGTCAAAATTATAATGTAGATATCAGTAATTTGTAGGTCGTGTTTTACAATATGGCAGACTTGTAGACCATTCATTTTTGGCATCATCACGTCAAGAAAAACCAGGTTTGGTTTTTCAGTTTTGATTGTTTCGAGAGCTTCTTCTCCATTTCTAGCAGTTAGAAGCTCAACACCCTCATCTTCTAATGCTTCTAAGGCTTGTTCCATCAAAATTAAGATATTGGGTTCATCGTCAACAATTAGAATTTTCTGGGTCATGGGGATTGGTGATTGAGGATTGGGAAGTGGGGATTGGGCATTGGGAATTCAAGATTGGGGATTAGAATAATTCTTTACCATTCCCCAGTCTCCAATCCCTAGCAATTACTGTTCAGACAACATAATAAAAAATACATTTTCCAACTCCTTCTCAAACCGTAGAGTTTTCACCAAATCGGCTTCTTGAGAGAAGATAGAATCGATGATGATCATGTCAGGTTTGGCTGACAAGGCTTTATAAATGCATTCTTGCGGATCGGAGGCTTCAATCACGCTGTATCCTTGAGTTTGCAGTACATCTGATAGGGTTTTTAAGGCTGATGCATTTTTATCTACAACCAATACCTTTTTACTAGAAGTGCCTTGGTAAAGCAGTGAGCCAATTTCGTTGAGGAGTTTTTCTGTATCAATCGGCTTAGTGAGATAGCGATCGATGCCAATATGGTAGCCCCGTTCTTTGTTTTCAATAATTGACAGAATGATAATTGGAATGTCTGCGGTCTGAGGATCGTTTTTGAGAACAGCTGCCACATCGAAGCCGTTGATTTGGGGCATCATCACATCCAAAAGAATTAAATCGGGACGGGATATTTTGATTTGATGAATTGCATCCATGCCGTCTTTTCCTTCTCGAACGTTGTAGCCTTCGTTTTCCAATTGTTGACGCAGGAGTTCTCGAATGTTAGCGTCATCATCTACAACCAAAATGGTTTTACGGTTTTGGTTCAACACAGCGCTTTTAGTGATGACGTGTTCTTTGAGTTGTTTGACAAGCATATCCAAATTCAGATTAGCAGTGGTTTGTCGATCGCAGGCGTAGGTGGGAATGATGAATGAGAATATGCTGCCTTTACCTGGTTCACTCTCAACCCAGATTCTACCGCCGTGATGATCGACAATTTGTTTACAGATGGGCAGTCCTAACCCAGTCCCTTTGGGTTTGTCGGTGAGGGTGTCACCAACTTGGCGGAATTTCTCGAACACTTTCGGCTGGTCTTCAGGTGCAATCCCAATGCCTGTGTCGATGACGCTAATGCAAACACCGTCGTCTCCTTGCTTAACGCGGCAGGTGACACAACCAGATTCGGTAAATTTAACGGCATTAGAAATCAGATTGATTAAAACTTGCAGTAGACGATTGCGATCGCCTACTATCTGAGGCAGTTCAGGTTCAATTTCGCTGACCAATTGTAAGCCGTTGGTTTCAAACAACCCAGCAGTAGAATTGGTTGCCCAATCCAGTAATTCGCTGGGATCGATCGGCTGCATTTGCCATTCCACCTTACCTGCTTCCATCTTGGCAATGTCTAGGACATCGTTAATCAAAGACGTAAGCCGTTCTGCTTCCGACACAATAATGTTGAGATTGTCAGCCACCCGCTTAATCGTTTTCTGAAGCTTGCGGTCTTCGGTAGAAATCATTGGGAACACATCGGTTTCCAGCTTTTCTTGAATGATCGACGCAAAACCGAGGACAGAAGTCAGTGGCGTTCGCAGTTCATGGGAAACTGTTGAGATGAAATCGGTCTTCATCTGGTCGATTTCCTTTTCTGCCGTCACATCCCGAATTAGCAGCGCCGAACCGAAGCAGGCAGCGGGTTCTGAATTTGCCGTCTTTTTGAAAATGGCGGTTGCCACTGCCTGACCAATGCGTTCTTTGGTCAGTGCAACTTCGGCAGAGAACACCTCACCGGGATGGGATTGAGTTCGTGCAACCAGTTCTGGTAAACCAGATATGGGTAATTCTCGGTAGTGACCGTTGACGGCGTTAGCTGTCAATTCATACATAGCTAGAAAGGCAGGATTGAAGTGGGTGATTTGTCCGGTGATATCTGTCACCAACAAACCATCTGCTAAATTATCTAAAATGGCATTTAACCCCTGCGCTTCTGATAGGGTATTTTGCAAGGCAGCCGTCCGCTCTATAACTCTGGTTTCCAGTTCTTGATTCAGTTGCCGCAGAGCGATTTCTGCTTGTTTGCGAACAGAAATATCGGTATTAATTTCTAGCATAGCGCAGGGTTGACCGGATAAATCTCGTTGCAAAGTCCAGCGGCTTTGAACAGTGATAGGTTTGCCATCGCGTGTGATGTGTTCCAGTTCTCCTTCCCAAGTACCCTGGCGGAAAAACTCCGATCGAATTTCTTCTAAAAGTTTTGGAAAGGTTGATTTCAGAAATGCGTGAATGTATTGGTCTTTCACTTCCTCACGCGTCCAACCGTAGAGCCTTTCGGCACCCTGATTCCAGTAAGAGATTTTGTCGCTCATGTCGCGGACAATGATGGCATCGCTGGAATGATTCAACATATCCAATAAACGTTGATTTTCAGCTTCTGCTAGCTTGCGATCGTGAATATCGCTGCAAGCGCCAATCCATTCCCGAATGCTGCCGTCTTCTTCTAGTACGGGGGCACCACAGACAGAGAAGTAGCGGTATGTGCCATCCTTGCCACGCAGCCGATATTCGGTTTGGTAGATACCTCGGTTTGCCACAGCAGCATTCCAAACTTTTGTAGAACTGGCACGGTCATCTGGGTGAATCGGATCGAGCCAGCCCCAACCTTCAACTTCAGCTTCGCTCTGCCCCGTATACTCAATCCAGGTGAGCATTTCCTTGCTGATTCCCAGTCCTTCTGGGGTAGCTCCCCAGACAATCTGTGAAGTAGCAGTTACTAAAGAGCGATATCGTTCTTGAAGACGCTGATTTTCGGCTTCTGCCTGTTTGCGATCGTGGATATCGGTGCAGGTGCCAATCCATTCTCGGACGCTGCCATCAGCTTCTAGGATGGGGGTGCCACAGACAAAGAAGTAGCGGTGTGTGCCATCCTTACCACGCAGCCGATATTCGGTTTGAAAGAGACTCTGATTTGCCACAGCAGCACTCCAGGCTAGGGCGGTGCAGCTACGGTCATCGGGGTAAATCGGATCGAGCCAGCCCAAACCCTGGATTTCATCTGCACTCTGACCTGTGTACGCTAACCAAGTAGACATTTCACTGCTCACCGCCTTTCCTTCTGGGGTAGTCACCCAGACAATTTGCGAACTGGCAGTCACCAAAGAGCGAAACCGTTCTTCGCTCTGTTGCAGAGTTTGTTCTGCTAGCCTGCGATCGTGAATATCAGTACAAGTACCTACCCACTCCCGGATACTACCGTCTTCCTCTAAGAGAGGAACACCACAGACCCAAAAGTAGCGATAAGTGCCATCTTTGGCACGAACCCGATATTCAACTTCATATAGGCTGCGATTGTTCACAGCGGCACTCCAAACTTCGGCAGTGTGGAGGCGGTCATCTGGATGAACGGCATCAATCCAGCCCCAACCATCGGCTTCGGCTACACTCTGACCTGTATAGGCTCTCCAGTTCGACATATCTGCCTTTTGCATTCCTTCAGGAGTGGTAATCCAAACCATTTGGCAAGTAGCTGTCACCAGAGAGCGATAACGTTTTTCCAGATACTGATTTTCGGTTTCTGCTAGTTTGCGATCGTGAATATCGGTGCAGGTGCCAATCCACTCCCGGACGCTGCCATCTTCTTCTATAACGGGCGCACCCCAGACCCAAAAGTAGCGATAGTTGCCATCCTTGCCACGAATTCGGTATTCAATTTGATACATACTCAGGTTTGCCACGGCAGCACTCCAGACTTCTCCGGTATAGGCGCGATCGTCGGGATGAACGGCATCAATCCAGCCCCCATTTTCCGCTTCAGCTAGACTTTGGCCTGTATAGGCTATCCAGCTTGCCAGTTCAAAGCAAATTCCCTCTGGTGTGCTTATCCAGACAATTTGTGTATTAGCTGTTACCAAAGAACGGTATCGGGCTTCACTCTGTTTCAGTATTTGTTCGGTATCTTGGCGTTCCTGCTGGACGCGTCGAAGGTAGCTGATGTCCTCTACACTACACCAGATCAGTTGCTCTCCATCTTTCTCAATCATCTGCCCTGAAATCCTCACCGGAACCAGATGCCCGTTTTTGTGGATGTACTCCTTCTCATAAGGTCCATAGCGACCAGTTCGTTCCAAATCTTCTAGGCAAGATTGCTCTGTAGCAGCATATTTTTCTGGGGTAATCTGCCAGTAGGTGAGATTCAGAGTTTCTGGAACAGTACGCCCCAAAATGGCAGCATAGGCAAAATTGACGCTAATTAACGTCCCATCTTTTCGGCATAGTGCTAGCGCAACAGGACATTGTTTAAATAGCTGACTATTGTATTCATCCAGTTGGTTAAACATGATTGAGGTTTCTTTAGTGGCGTATTTGGGTAGGGTTAGAACAACAGAACCAAGACAACAAAGTGGCGTAAAGCTTTAACGAAATTGGGTGGTGTTGAAACATCTGATAAAGTTGATCGGGTGATGCACTTTCCACATCTGGACTGTGCTGTGAAAGCCGCTGGATCAGTTGAGTATGGCGGATCAGCAGATCCGTCGGTTTGAGCATTGGAGCTGTTGATGGAATGAAGCCGTCGGTATCGGGAGTAGGGGATGATTCCGTTGTGGGAGTTGGCAAGGCAGAGGTGCTATTTTGTTCTTCAGCAGCGTCTGCCAATGCACAATTTATTGGAATCTGAATCCAGAATTCTGTGCCTTCACTCGGTTGAGAACGACACTTCAGCATTCCCCCATGTTTGTCTACAATAATTTGGTAGCTGATTGCCATGCCTAACCCAGTTCCCTTACCAATATCTTTCGTGGTGAAGAAGGGATCGTAAATGCGGCGAATTACCTCCTCCTTCATTCCTGGGCCGTTGTCGGCAATGCGAATTACAACCCACTGGTGGTCAATGGCTATGGTACGAATAGTAATTTGGAGATTGGGAGCTGGAGATTGAGGATTATTTTTGAGTCTCCAATTTTCCATGCTTTCTTCCAAAGCATCAATGGCATTTGCCAAGATGTTCATAAATACCTGATTCAACTGTCCGGGATAGCATTCAATCAGAGGAAGTGTTGCATAGTCTTTAACGATTTCAATTGCCGGACGATGAACATCTGCTTTCAGGCGATGGTGAAGAATCATTAAGGTTCCATCGATGCCATCGTGGATGTTCACGGCTTTCATTTCAGCTTCATCATGGCGGGAGAAGTTTTTCAGGGATTGGACAATTTCGACGATGCGACCTGTGCCCAGTTTCATCGAATCTAGCAGTTTGGGAAAATCCTGGATGATAAATTCCAGGTCTATATTGTCTAACTCTGATTCCAGTTCTGGAGGAGCAATAGGTAGAAATTTCTGATACTTTTCCAACAGGTGTAACAAGTCTTTAGTGTATTCGGCAACATACTTTAAATTGCCGCAAATAAAATTAACTGGGTTGTTGATTTCGTGGGCAACTCCAGCAATAAGTTGTCCGAGACTGGACATTTTTTCGCTTTGGATTAACTGAGTTTGAGCTAATTGCAACTCATGGAGAGCTTGCTGAAGCTTCTGTGTTTGGGCTTTTGCCTGGAGAGCTACTTGAGTGCTTTGCTCGTAAAGCACAGCTTTGTCAATAGCGATCGCTGTTTGAGAGGCAAAGATACTCACCAGTTTCAGGTGTTCAGCCTTGTATGAGTCAGTTTTGACCGTTCCGATGGCGATCGCTCCCAGTACCCGCTCTTTGGCTCGTAACGGTACACAAATCATTGCACTAACGTTTTTTTGCCCCTCTAATCGCGGATCGGCTTGCACATCATTGACGAGTTCGGCCCGGTTGGATTGCACAATGCTGCCGATAATTCCCTTACCAGGTTCTGGCTGACTGTGGTCAAAAAACACTCCAAATTCGGCAATGATTTCAAACGCAGTTGCATCTCGATTCAAAAGCAAAATCATCCCCGCAGATGATTCAATTAATTGACTCAATTCTTGAAGCACAAGTTGGGCAATCTGTCGCGTATCTAAACTTGTTGTCAGTTGAGTCGAGATATCGTCAAACAAATCAATTTCCTGATATCGCTCTAACAATTCTTTGGCGAGTACTTTCTTCTCAGCTTCCTCCTTTGCCAGAAATGAGAGCAAATTTGCAAGTATAATTGCCTGTTCTTCTCCAACAACCCAACCGATGATTTCTCCTGAAACCTCGATTGGATAACGGTTTTCTACTGTTTGCTCTCCAATACTAATTAGTTTCGTGCCGTCTACTAGTTCAACATCAATTGCGATGTTGAACTGATAGACTAAGTTATGAATAAGAGATGGCAACTCTTTTTTGTTGAACATCTTTCTAAGGCTAAGTGCGGGCATGAAACACCTCATCTAGAGCAGGTTGCAAATTTCTCACAATCAGTGTTGGTTCGTTGGCGTAGTTTCTCATCGAGAAAAATACAGTGTATTGCAACCTCCTGCCACCTTCAACGTCGCTATCCATACTCCTTTGCATAAGCAAGCTAGAGCTACCATCTCCCAAGAAGAGAGGAATTTTCATACAAATCTAGGGATATAACAGTTTAGTAATTAAGGCTAGTTTTCCCAAAAACCTTAGCGATATAACAGCGAAGTCGAACGGTAGCAAATACCTTTAAACTCTTTACCAGAGGCATTTTTCTGTTCTTATAACTCGCTTAATATTTGATAGGTTCTAAAATAACTATAAATAAAAACTTATTAATTAGATAAAACCATAGATTGTTATCTATGGTAAATTCATGTCTCTTGTTACTACTCCTGATAAATTGGGAATTAGCTTTTTTGAGTATAAAAGTTAGCGTATTTATGAGAGTAGAATAATCGCCTTTAGTGTACCAAAAGAAGCTGCGATCGCAGCTTCTTTTGGTGATTTTAAAAAGTATTTAGGTAGGTGCTAGTTTTAGTTAGATCCGAGAGTAGCGAAAACGAAGTCTGAGTAGCCGTAGCCAGCGTAACCACATTTGTGCAGGTTGTTCAAAGAAAGTAAAAATATCACCGAAACCCAAATTAGTTTTGTGATGATGTAACCAGTGTCTTTCAGGAGTAGTAATAAATAGAATTTGGCATAAAATATTTACAGGCTTTGAAGTTTGCCAACCCAGTACACTTATATGTCTCCACCATACATGTAATTGACCAAGCAGTAATCCAGAAATCACGCCAATAGGAGAAAAAGACCACAGGACTACTGCTATAAGTACATAAGGCAAAGCTCCCAAGATACCATCTAAAAGAACCTGGGGATTAAAAGTCAAAATAGCGTAGTGGCGGAAGTCTTTCTTCCAGGAGTGGTGCGTTTTTAAATGAAGGCTACCAAAAACGTGCTCGGGTACGTGGTAAAAGAATGTAGATAGAAAATCGCCAACAAACAGTAACAACCAAGCAACAGCGATAGCCTCAAGCATTTGTACTCCTCAAGAATAATTAAGAAAACTCCACAGAAAATATGCAAATGTCATGCTGTAGGCGTAGACACCTGTTTTGCGCTATGCAAGTAGCACCTGTGTCTCTCATGAGTCTACCCTCCAGTTAATTTGGCTCAGAGTATATGTAATTGGATCAGTTGCAGTTTCATGAATCTTCGATCCTTAATGCAGTCAACAGCAACTTGTAAGAACCTCCAATTTGACTTCTAGCTCTGGGTTAATGGTATTAATACCTCTAAAACCCGATGTAAATACAGTACTTTACTATAGTTACTACACAATCTTCTTACTAAGGCATACAGCATAAGCAAAGGTTGAGTTAAGCTTGGTAAAAATTTAGGTTAAGGATTTCTGCAATATTGTTAATTCTAAATTTATTGCAATTAAGCTTGAACGATGACTCAATTTATAACGATCTAAATAGATATTATGCCAATATCAATTGAGTTTTTTAAGTGAATCAAGTAGGTTTATAAATTAACTGAATATCTGTAAAATTTGCAGCATCTATAATTAATTAGATGCCATAGATGTTTTCTATAAATCGAGTAATAATATCGCTTTAAATTTACACTTTCAACGATTAATAAACATTAAAAAGATAGGGAAAATTTGATAATTTATCTTTATTTGCCAAGTGCGTTTGAATTTCCTTACTCTAGACCATTCGTTCGCTCAAGTTGTAGACACTGGCAACTTTATGTGTCACCCTTGTTTTGTGGTTACTGCTGCGTATAGCTTGCTACGCACAGCGAACGGGGTATGCATTAGACTACAGCCTAAGCTAAGAGATATAAAAAATTAAATGATAGAGTACCAAAGATTGATTCTTCCTTTATCATTTATAGACAAGTTAGTAAATCAAGAAAGCACACCTGCAATATTTATTTACAATGTGTCCGATTAAAAGGGTGCCTCAATATATCCAAAATTTAGGTTACTTTCCAGTTGGAAGGTAAAATCAGGATTTGAAGTTATGATTACACGATTTATCTATTTCAGTATGAACAAAAAATGGGCGGTCAAACGAATCACTATAAACCTGGCCTCAAATGAAGCCAAAAACCTTGAAAAATATTGTGAACAGACAGGCAGACCAGCAACGGATGTCATCAGAGAACTTATTCGAGCCTTGCCACTGACAAAATAAAAGTAGATTTGCGAACTATTTCACCCGTTGATTTTCAAGATATAACTATTAAAATTTGGTTGAATTGGAGGTCTTAAAGTAAGAGGTAGTAATTTTTTGTGATGATTGAGAAGAACGTAAAAATTTAATTTCTGGCACGCTGCGCTCATTACTGCGAGCGCAGCGTGCCAAAAAGAAGATAACATGAGCGCTATTATTGAGTTGCACAATGAGGAGTGAGAGAATATTTTTTTTGGTTCGGTGACTATATTGTGTCGTCATCTTCGTCAGAAAATAATCTCTAACCCATATTGTTTAAAATTTTCGCCACAAACAATAGCATTGAGGTAGCAAATATACAGCCGTGAGGATCTAATCTATGATTACTGCTCCTGCAATTACTCACATCAGAGTAAAATTGGAAACCTTTGTCCAAATCTGCACTTCTACTTTAGCTATAACTCTTCTGGAATACCGCTTTTCAGACTTGGCGTCAACGTTGGGCAGCTCAAGGCAAAGCTTGAATGAGTTCTCGAATCACGTCTATTGCTAGTTTGCCTGTCTGTTCACAATACTTTTCAAGGTTTTGAGCTTCATCTGATGTCAAATTGATAGTGATTCGCTTAAGCGCTCTTTTTTGACTGGAGGTGGTCAAACGGGGAAATTTAAGTGCAGCAGTTTTATTCATTGATTGATAAGCTAGATATATAGAAACTTTCCTTATCAAGATTGCCAATTTTGAGCTGTATTTACCAGTGAAAATCGGGATTTTGAGATTGAACTTAAGCTTTACTCCCAAAAATATTACTGAGAATATTAGGTATTAAATTACTAATACCATACGTAATAAATCTACTATCACCAAATGTAAGAAGCTTTCGGCTAAAAAGATGATGTTAGCAATGTCCTACAGTCCAGATAGTCTGTTGAGCAAGCAGCGTTGAATTACCGAGATGAGTGGATGATAAAGGTAGCTTTTATTACTATTTATTTTGGTAATATGCCTATTTTAAATCTTCTGCAACATAAGATTATTCGTTTGTTATGGCTATTACCCTATATCTATAACAACCTAGTAGATAATTCCTTTTAATAAAAAGTGATTAAACGAACAGTGAGTTAATACATGACTTTACAGAATTGGAGACGTAAGCGTGGCGTTGCACTTACTACCAAGGGTTTACAAAAAATTAAAGAAGCAAAGCATCAGTTAGAAGCAAAAGAAAATTTTGGAAATCGGTATACTCTTGAAGAAATGAGTGTACGTTCTGGTTTATATTCCGCTACTATCTCGAAAGTATTGAATCGGGAGGGAGGAGTTGACAAACAGACTATTGAGAAGCTTTTTTCCGTTTTTAACTTAAAAATAGATAAAAGTGACTATTCAAGCTCAAATACTCGTCTAGATTGGGGAGAGGCTATCTTTAACTCCGCTTTTTATGGGCGTGTAGAAGAACTTATTACATTAGAGCAATGGATTCTTAATGAGAACTGCCAATTGGTTGCACTCTTGGGAATAGGAGGTATTGGAAAAACAGCACTGTCTGTAAAGTTTGCTCAAAAAATTCAGGACAACTTTGAGTATGTGATTTGGCGATCGCTACGAGAAGCGCCACCTGTTAAAATTATTCTAGGTAACTTAATTCAATTTTTATCTGACGAACAGGAAACAGAAAGTAACTTACCAGAAAGTTTTAGCGATCGGGTATCGCGACTACTGTATTATTTACAAAATTATCGCTGTTTAGTATTCCTTGATAATGCAGAATCAATTCTCCGCAGTGGTAGCCGCGCCGGACTTTATCGAGAAGGATATGAGGAATATGGTGAGCTTTTAAGACGGGTGGGAGAAGCAACTCACCAAAGCTGCTTAGTGCTGACTAGTCGTGAAAAACCCAGAGAAATAGCATTTTTGGAAGGACAAGCACTACCTGTTCGTTCATTGCCACTGAGTGGATTGAAGGTGGCGGAAGGGCAAGAAATTTTAAAGCTCAAGGGACTATCGGCGGCAGAGGATGAATGGAAATTAATGATTGAACGTTACGCAGGCAATCCATTAGCTTTAAAGATAGTTGCCACAACCATTCAAGATATCTTTGATGGTAATATGAGTGACTTTTTGCAACAAGACACGGCTGTTTTTGGAGACATTCGCGATATCTTAGAGCAGCAGTTTGAGCGCTTGTCAGATTTAGAAAAGGAAATAATGTATTGGCTAGCGATTAATCGTGAGCCAATGGCACTTCCAGAATTGCGAAATGATATTATATCACCAGTAGCACCAGCAAAATTACTAGAGGCTGTAGAATCTTTAGGAAGGCGATCGCTAATTGAGAAGGCTTCTCTACGAGACCCTGCGCGTAGCTTGCTTTCCCGTAGGGGTACGCTAATGCCAACGCCTACGTTGATTGAAAAAAGTAAAGCACTATTTACACTTCAGCCTGTAGTCATGGAGTATATGACTAGTAGATTGATAGAAGAAGTCTGTGAAGAAATTGTTACTCAGAATATTGATTTGTTTAGGCGTCATGCTTTGATAAAGGCGACTGGTAAAGACTATGTTAAAGATATTCAGGTTCGCCTTATCCTTAAACCAGTCATAGATGGGTTGCTTTACGACTTAAGAAGCAAAAAAAATATTGAAAGTCAGTTAACTCAAATTCTTGCAACACTGCGAGAAGAATCTCCGCTAGAACCAGGGTATACGGCTGGCAATATTCTCAATCTGCTTTGTTATTTAGAGACGGATCTAAGTGGCTATGATTTTTCTTATCTGACTGTTTGGCAAGCAGACCTACGCAACGTAAATTTACACAATGTAAATTTTGCTCATGCCAATCTAAGTAAATGTGTTTTTGCTGAAACCATAGGGGGGATTCACTCAGTGGCATTCAGCCCTGATGGAAAATTTTTAGCGACAGGAGATACTAATAATGAGATTCGCCTGTATCAGGTTGTGGATGGAAAACAACTGCTTACCTGCAAGGGGCACAAGGGTTGGATTTGGCCAGTTACCTTTAGTCCCGATGGTTGTGTTCTCGCTAGTGGCAGTGACGATCAAACAGTGAAGCTGTGGGATACTAGCAGTGGGCAATGCCTCGCAACCTTAGAAGGTCATAGCGGTGGAATATGGTCTGTTTCCTTCAGTTCGGATGGTAAAATGCTGGCAAGTGGCAGTGAAGACACAACGGTGAGGTTGTGGGATGTCGGCAGTGGTCAATGCATTAAGATTCTACAGGTATCCAGTCGGGTGTGGGCAGTCGCATTTAGTCCTGATAGTACAATACTTGCAAGTGGAAATGACGATCACACGGTGAAACTATGGGATATCAGCGTTGGTCAATGTATCAAAACCTTGCTGGGACACACCCATAGGGTGCAGTCTGTTGCCTTTAGCTTGGATGGTTCGCTAGCTAGTGGTTGTCATGACCAAACATTAAGGGTGTGGAATATCAGCAGTGGTCAATGTCTTCAAATTCTGCAAGGTCATACTGACTTAATAAATTCAGTTGCCTTTAGTTTAGATGGTCGTAAGTTGGCAAGTGGGAGTGATGACCAAACAGTTAAGCTATGGGATGTGAGTACAGGTGGATGCATCAAGACTTTGAAAGGACATGGTAGCAAGGTGTGGTCAGTTGCCTTTAATCCTAATGGTACAACGCTAGCGAGTGGTAGTGATGACCAAACGGTTAAGCTGTGGGATTTGAGTACAGGTGGATGCCTCAAGACCTTTCAAGGTTACTGTAATGGGATATGGTCAGTTACCTTCAATCCCCAAGGCACCATGCTGGCTAGTGGTAGTAGTGACCAAACGGTGAGGTTATGGGATGCCAGCACTGGTCAATGCCTTAAAACATTGCGGGGGCATAGTAATCGGGTTACATCAGTTTCTCTTAACCCAGACGGTAGCATCCTTGCTAGTGGTAGTGAGGATCTAACGGTGAAACTATGGGATATTAACACCAGTAAATGTCTTAAAACTTTGCACGGACATAGTAATAGAATATTATCAGTCGCTTTTAGTCCTAATGGCACGATGCTGGCCAGTGGTAGTGAAGACCAAACAATAAGACTGTGGGATGTTAGCACTGGGCAATGTTTGCGGATTCTGGAGGGACAAACTCATCGGGTATGGTCAGTTGCTTTCAGCCCAGACAGTCATACATTAGTCTGCGGTTGTCACGATCAAACAGTAAGGCTGTGGGATGTTATTACTGGGCAATGTTTGCGGATTCTGCAAGGTCATACTGACTGGATCTGGTCAGTTGCTTTTAGTCCTGATGGTACAACATTGGTAAGTAGCAGCGGTGACCAAACAGTAAAACTATGGAATGTTAGCACCGGATTGTGTCTTAAAACTTTGTATGGGCATACTAATTGCGTATATTCCGCTGCTTTTAGTATGGATGGTTGTACATTAGCAAGTGGTAGCGGTGACCAAACTGTGAAGCTGTGGGATGTCAGCACAAGCAACTGCGAGAAAACTTTATCAGCACACACTAAGTTAACCTGGTCAGTTGCTTTTAATCCTAAAGGTAATACTTTAGCTAGTAGTAGTGAAGATGGAACAATTAAGCTTTGGGATATATTGACAGGTGAATGCCTGAAAATTCTTTTTAGCTCTAGACCTTATGAAGCCATGAACGTTACTGCTATTACAGGTGTAACTTTGGCGACTATTACCACTCTAAAAGCTTTAGGAGCGGTTGAGTATCAAGATAGATAGTATTTTAGTACTACTACAGTGATTGTTCATTTGTTCTTCATTCAATATCTTGATTCAATCTCTTGAGATGCTCTAAAATTCTACACTTTTTGTTGATAAGATAGATGTTTCTGAAGCAAGTAAAATTGCGAACTTGCTACCTTCACCTTCATCTACCCTGCCTTACTGTGCAGTATATCCTCCATCAATCATCATATTATGACCCGTGATGAAGGAAGTCGCATCTGAGCACAACCAAACCACCGTTTTTGCAATCTCTTCAGGCTTGCCAATACGCCCTATTGGATGCGCTGTTGGAAGTTGAGCAATTAAATCTACGGGAAGACTAGCTAGCATATCAGTTTCCGTAGCACCTGGACTCACGACATTGACTCGGATACCAGATTTAGCATATTCTATTGCTGCGGTTCTAGTTAGGGTAATGACTGCGCCCTTTGTGGCTGAGTAGATGGCATAACCAGGTACACCAACGACAGCACCGACAGAAGCCACATTTACGATCGCCCCGCTGTTCTGTTTGAGCATCGCCCTGATTTCGTACTTGAGGCAGAGCCACGTTCCTTTAAAATTTACGTTAACCAGACGATCCCAGTCTTCTTCTGAGATATCATCGGTGATTAAGCCGGGATTGCCTCCAATCCCAGCATTATTGCAAGCGCAGTCTAGACGACCATAAGTTTTTACAGTTTTATCGACCAGTGCCTCTACTTCAGCAGCATTTGAAACGTCGGTCTTAACAAAAATAGCTTCACCTCCGATCTCTTTTATCAGGCGCACAGTCTCCTGACTTTCGACGAGCCGACGACTAGCAACCACAACTTTTGCTCCAGCACTGGCAAATGCGATCGCACTCGCCCGACCAATACCTGATGAGGCCCCTGTAACCAGCGCGACTTTCCCATCTAATAGACCTGTCATACGTGTGTTTCTTCCCTTTTGATTGCTTTGTTTTGCACCAACTGAACTATTTGCGTTTCTGTAGCGATACTGCACCTACACTAAAAACTAAAACTCCTAACACAGCAGAAGGTTCAGGGACAGGTACTGGTTCAAGGGCTGAAAACGCTAATTTTCCAATTAGCTGATGAGTGGCAGTCGTTGGATGGACTTCATCCCAGAATAAAAACTTGTCTGGGATACACATAACTGGCTGTGTGGTAATTTCAATAGGCACCACCGATGAATCTCCGATGCACGAGTCAGTTCCATTTGTAAGATTGAATTCCTCCGGCTTTGCAATAATCCGATTAAAAAGAGAATTAACATCAAGAGGAATAATGTTGACATTAGGGTTTAGTTCCTGACTCAAAAGTTTGAGGTTTGTAGTCAAGCTGGAATCATGTTTACTGGTAAAAGTGCTAAGTAAGCTAGAAATTTGACTATTGCCACTTGTAACTGGAAACTTTCCTAAATCTGGCAGATTCAACACCATAATATCTCTAGCTCCGACAGCAGCAAGCGATTTTACCGCCGTTGATAAATTTGTCACACTCTGGGTAGGGTTGGGAGTGCCTTGGAAAAAGTAATCTAAATAATCATTAACACCCGCCCACAAAATGTAAAGGGAGTTTGGATCGGCAGACAGATTTGCTGTTGTAAAGCTGTTGATTTGTTGTTGTAATCCTGGTAGAGTGCTGATTCCGATATTCTTCAATCCTGTAGTTGCGCCACCAAAGGCAAAGTTGGTCTTCGGATTGAAAGTTAACCCTAAATCGGAGGCGAGATATTCCACCCAAACCGAACCATTGGAAAAACGTTCATTAAAGTAAGGTGGATTTGGGGGAACGATTCCGTTAGTTGCATTAAATACATTACCCGTATCGGAAAAGCTATCTCCAAAAACATAAATCTCGTTATAATCTTTTGCCGAGACTTTGAGCGGAAATATCAAAAATAACAGGTAAAAGCCCGCCGCTAAAATTTGTTTTTGCACGATCGACTACTGGATATGCTTTAAATCTTGATAGATAACTTTAACAAAAAGTGAAGCTACGATCTAAAGAAGTTTTCAGTGCTGATTCAGATTCGCCCTGATGTGGAACAAGACCTAGCGCCACGTTACCCCAACGCATCACACTTGCAGAGGCGACTCCTGCTGCACCAAAGCCATAAACGAGAACCAAATCATTTTCACGAATTTTACCCATCTGTGCAGCGTGATAAAGATTGGCTACAGTAAGTACCGGCCCAATATTAGCGTACAGAGGGTAGAGATTAAGGGTACGCTCTGAGTCAATACCAAGTACACGTACACAGAAGCTTGAAAACCAAGCTGTGGCTGTATTGAAAAGGAAAAAGTCAATTCGATCGAGAGTTAAATCGGCTGCCGAGATAGCACCTTCGCAACAGGTACGTAAAAGCTGAGTCGATTCTTCACTGAGCGCATTTTTTGCGTCCTTGTTCAACTGCATCCGAATTCGTGGATTGCCTTGCTTGTTTTCTCTAATATTTAAAGTTAATAAGTCACATAGACAACTTGTATTCACAGTTTTTGTACTGAGTATTCCTTGGTTAGGTTTGACTGAACCGACAACGAAGGCTCCAGCACCATCACCGAGAAACCAGGAAACAGTATCTTCCTCATCGACAAAGCGAGAGTAAGTGCAGGAAATTACTACCAGTACATTGCGGTACTCACCTGCTTGTACCAGAGCACAAGCAGTTTGCAATGCTACTGGGGTAACACCACACGCTCCATCAAGATTCCATGCAGCGCCTTGCAGTCCCAGTTTTTGGGCAAGGAAGGCGGCATTACCAAATCCGATTTGTTCGGGCCAAATCGAGGCTACGAGCATGAGATCGACTTCTTCAGGATTAAGCTTCGCTGCTTTGAGAGCATCACGAGCTGCACGCTCTTCTAGCATCAGCGATGATTCACCTGGAGCAAGTACCCGCTGTTCGACAGTACCACGAAAAGGATCTGACAGATATGGCAACATCTCCAAATCAAACTCGTTGCTGGGGGTAGAGCCAGCAAGTGAAAACAGCCTTCCCAAGCTTTTTTCCTCGACTTGAGCAACTATATCTGGGTATTTCTCTCTGTAATAATCTTTTGTACGTCTGATGCTGGGAAAACTAACTGCGATCGCGCGAATACCTACTGAATGATGCACCATGAAAATCTCCTCTTAGTAATTCGTAGCACCTTGTGCAATCAGATTGTCAACATGACTCCTAATTGGTGCAAGCCGGGTTGGGTCAATTACTACGTCAACAACATACGGACAGGTCGAGGCGATCGCTTTCTCCAAAGCTGCCTGGATTTCAGGTTCTGTTTCAACGCGGATGCCGTCAGCTCCCATTCCACAAGCTATCTTGACAAAATCCGCCTGCGGAATCTCTACATCTACACCTTGGAAGCCTAGCAAAGTCATCCCCTGGTCGCACATACTATAGCGCCCATCGTTTAGTACAATCCAAACGGCAGCGATCTGGTATCTTACAGCCGTGCTTATCTCATTGTTCATTAGCATGGCACCGTCTCCAACTATGGCGACGGTCTTACCATTGCGTGCCAGTGAAGCACCCACGACGCCTGTGACAAAATGACCCATAGATGCAAACCTGGTACTAACTCGAAAACGACCTGGTTTGGTAAATCGCAGTCGGTTAATTGCCCAAGCGAGCGAGTTTCCTCCTTCAGCCATGACAACCGCATTGCTCCCTTCAACTATTTGCTGTTGAATTGCATCCATGAGTACTTCCGGTCGCACTGGGCCCTCTGCGCGTGGATTAAGTATTACAGGCTTAGAACAAGGCAGCAACATTTGTGTTAACTGATTTGGGTGTTGTGGAAAGTTCTTTAGCAGTGCCTTTACAAACATTCCCACATCGGACTGAATGGCAAAGGTTTCGGCAGATGGATATGCAGTTCCTGGAACCTCTGGGTCGATATCGATATGCACGAACCCTCGTTTTGGAATCATTGCAAAATTCCAGAACGAAGTCCATTCACTGAGGCGCGTTCCTAGCACCAACACTCGTAAAGGTCGTTGTTCTTGCATATACGTTAAAACTGACGTATCTCCGGCAAAACCTGTTACACCAACAAATTGAGGATGGTTTTCGGGAAAAATGCCTTTGCCCCGAGGCGAACACATTACCGCCGCTCCCGTTGCTTCTGCAAGCTGACGAATTTCTGCTGCTGCACCCCGCGCACCAAAGCCGACCCAAATGGCAAATGGTCCTTCTGAAAGCAACCGCGTACATTCTGCAATAGTTTCCTCATTTACGGCTGCGGGAGCAAAAGAGAAAGCCACTCGTGGCAATGATGTCTTAACTGAACTAGTTTGGATGTTAGTGGGGATATTTAAGTGTGCTACAAAACCATTTGGTCGGGCTATACCAAGTGCCAACCGTCGATGAACCTTTGCCAATTCATCGCTGCATTCGAGAGTCGTCGCATAATGAAACAGTGGTTCTGATGTGAACAGTCCCTCACTAGGCATGGTGTAAGTGCTGGTTTCTTGGAATGCCCACCGTCCACGCTGCGATGCCGATGTGGAAGGCGACAGAAGAATAACTTTAGCACCTTCCCAACGTGCAGCAAACAAGCCAGTTAATGCATTCGTAATCCCTGGACCAGTTGTAGTGAATACCACAACTGGGCGATCGCTAGCAAAATACGCCTCAATGGCTGCAAAAGCGGCTCCAGCTTCATGGCGAAAGTGCAGCACCTGGATAGAACTTTGGTGTAGTGCAGCCCACACTGGCGCGATCGCACCTCCCGAAACACCAAAGGCATACTGCACCCCCATATCTTCCAGGATTTTTACCACTGCCTCCGCTACCGAAAAAGTTTCGGATGGCTTGCTATTAGATGGCTGTTTACTTGAGTTTAATTGTTTAGTGGTATTTGCTTGTGTATCCTGAAATTTCACATCCATACAAATTATACTTAGGAATAATTTCCTTTTTGGAATAACTATTATCCCACACCTAAACTTAGTAATCTTGTATTATCAATGTAATATAAATTTGTTTGGATAACGCCCATACAACTTCGGTGAGTACTGCTTTTAACGCAGGTATAACAGTAAAACTACCTTGGCGGTTCACTTCGCCAATCTTTGAGCAACCTATAAGTTCCGCATTGCTCTGATATAGAAAAAATGTTTAGAGACTTCGAGAACAGTGGATGTGGCGATGCCTGCGGTGGCCACTGAGCTTCTTGCCTTGAGCGTCTCGCTAAAGCGAAAGCTCCGCTAACGCGTAGCGTCTGTAGAGAAGCCGAAAGGTGTCGAAGTGCGGACTGCGCCAACGCGGACGACTTCATCCGTCTTTTGGTTTGTGAAAACTGAACGCTATCAATCAAGCTTTGGAGTATAAAAAAGTGATTGAATTAAATCAGTATAAGGCTTTAACTTTCGATTGTTACGGAACCCTAATTGATTGGGAAAATGGCATCTTAGGGGTGCTAAAACCATTTCTGCTGGCACATAACACTAATTTGGATGACGAGCAAATTCTTGATATTTTTGCTGAATTTGAAGCAGAACTCGAAATTGGAGAATATATCAAATATCGAGAAGTTTTGCAAAGAGTAGTCCAGAAATTTGGTGAACGATTTGGCTTTGAGCCAACTGCTGACGAACTAAATTCACTTGCCGATTCGATTCAGCATTGGCTGCCTTTCCCCGATACAGTTGAGGCACTTAGAACTTTAAAGCAAAAGTTTAAGCTGGTAATTATCTCAAATGTAGATGACGATATCTTTGCTTTCTCGGCAAAGCACTTGGAGGTGGAATTTGACGAGGTAATCACAGCAGAACAGGCAAAAAGCTACAAACCTGCCTTCAACAACTTCAGACTGGCGATTGAGAGAATTGATTTGCCGCTAGAGCAGATATTACACGTTGCTGCTAGTGTATATCATGATATCGTCACAGCCAAATCTCTAGGATTATCAACAGTCTGGGTAAATCGTCGAGCAGAACAAGGGGTTAGTGCGAGTTTACCAGCAGTCACTCAACCTGATTTAGAAGTGCCTGATTTGAAGACTCTCGCGGCTTTAAGTTTACAGTAATTTGCTGATTTGAATTTAACCACGAGAGGAACAAAAAGTAGAACGCATTTAGATAGACAGATGCCAAAGAACGAATTTGTTGTTATAGCACAAGCTTTGGTGGTTAGGACATCAACAGACGATAAAACTTAGACACAA
>NZ_JAVRCC020000052.1:0-53104 GCF_034530975.2 Nostoc sp. DedQUE07
CTGCTGGCGATTCTGCTCCTGTAGCAATAAGCGCTCCTGCTATCAACGGTTAATTATAATCTGAGATACGCTCTTCACGATTCTCTATAAATAAAAGACGCTCTCCCGAAAGGGGGGGCGTTTTTGCATTGGGTTAATTGCTACGTTACAGCTATTTTCAGATAAATAGACAACGCGGTAGGGGCGCAAGGCTTGCGCCCCTACTTTTTTGAAGTGCAAAATCGCCTTTATCGGTGAGAACTTAGGAAATAATTATCAAAAAGTAAATTTTACGGGTAATAATTGCTAGCAGCGCAGATAATTGCCTGAAAGCTAAAGTATAAGGAGAAGCCAAAAATGATTTTACACCGTGGGCATAGGGTAGTAGCCGCTTTGTTGCTGTCGGTGGTACTACTGACAACAGCCTGTAGTCCAAAAACACCGGGACGTTTTGACCAGGCACAAAAAGAAAGCACTCAACAAAAAAGCGGTCAATCGGTAGCTAAAACCGCAACTCAGGGTAGCGAATTTAATCAACTTTTTCCAAAAGCTGGTGATGGCTACCAACGCGTCTATACCCAAGAGAAAAAAGGCTTTGCGGAAGCGAAGTTGAAAAAAGGCGGTAAAGATATAGCGTTGCTGTCTATTTCTGATACCACTAGCACACCCAATGCAGCAGCAAAGTTCTCGAAAAGCACTAAAAAAATTGGCGGTTATCCCGCAATAGAAGTTGGTAAAACGCAAACTGCAATTTTGGTTGGTAAGTACCAAGTAAAAGCACTTTCTCGCGATTCGTCATTTACAGCTAGCGATCGCGAAGATTGGCTAGAGAAGTTTAATCTTAATGGTTTGGCTAGACTGAAATGATTTGCACTCCTAACATTCAGATAATAAAACCTAAATAAGGAGATTTTTGTGAGTAAATCGATTGTTGAGTTAGTCGATCAATTGCCAACTGGCGGCTTGACTGTTTCTATGTTGAAGTCTCTCGATTTTGTTGCTCCTGGAGAGTGGCAAAATACCGTTGGCTTTGTTAACACTATCAAGAAAGTCACTGGCGAAGACGACGAAGATTTAATTCAGCAAATTGGCGAACGAGCGATTTATCTATTCAATGATAAATCCCAAGGATACCAAACAGCCTTGTGGTTATATCAAACTGTTGATAATACAGATAAAGCGCTTGGTGCAGCAGCTTTAGCTAACAAAGTCGGCGAAAAAATTCCTTTGTTGGGTTTTTTAAACTCTGTCACTCCCAAACCTGATAAAGCCCAAACTATCGATCTGACATTAAAATTAGTGGCTGAGTTAGTAGCCTTCTGTCAAATTAACGGCATTCCGGGAGACAGTATTGGGGATTTTGTCGCCTCTTTAGGAGAGTACAGTGGTGAGTCGCTGATCCGCATGGTGGCATTAGTTTGCGTTGATGGTTTGATACCTTTGGGCCCAGATTTTATCAGCAAAGCGATATCTGGGCTGAATCAAACAAATCCACAGGAGTTAGAACAAAACTCGACTTTCCAAAACATCAAAGATGTAATTCCAGGGAACAATGCTGGCAGTAAACTCAACTTTATCGGTGAAAGCTTTGACTCTGTGAAAGGTTGGATGAGTGGGTTAGTTAGCGCCAATAATTTAACGCCGCAAAAGGTTGTCCACAACTTGCAAAGTTTTACCGATATTGCTGATGACAAGTTGGACTACCTCGCAGCATTCCTGGATGTAGCAACAAATTATTATGAGCACACTGGCACGCAAACTTTAGCACATCGCTTGATTGAACGCGCGGTGGCTGAGATTTAGGTTGATGGGAAGTGGGGACTGGGAAGATTTCCCAATCTCCAATTCCTATTGGGGTAAATGCAAATCTGCTGCGATCGCATATAAGTAAGGTTGAAAAATAGCCAAGTTCTCTAGTTTATCAAATTTACCTGTTTGCGTACCTGTGTCAAATGCAGTAGTAATTACGTAAAGTTGAGTGCCATCAAAGGCAACATGACCGATATGTTGCTCTTGTACTTCACCTTGCTGCTTAAGTCCGACGAACCCATAGCGAATTCCCTGAAGCTTACCAATGGTTACTGGTTGCGGTGGGTAGGCTGAGAAAATAATTTGTTTTCCATATTTACCCTGTCGATCTTTGGCAAACGCAGTGTAGCGATCTACAACCCAAGTCTTAAGTACTGGTAATAACTGGGTTTGGTACTTGGGACTTTGGTAGTCTACTAAAGAAGCAGTTGGAATACCAGCTGCTAAGAGTTTCTTTCGGAAATCCTCATTGTTTGCTAGGGGATAAATGTTAATCTCAACTGTACCCAAACGTTTTCCTTTGGAGGAGACACACAACAGAGGTGCATTTCCTTCACAGGGAGCAACTTGCCAGTTAGTTGGAGCAGCAGCACTTCCCAGAATTTTCTGCCAAATATTTCCTTGATTAGAGTTGGGAAGTTTGGCAACGGTAGGAGATTTTACTACTTTAGGTGAAGAAAATTGGGGTAAAAAAAATTTGGCTCCCACCGGTATTGACACCAGCAAAATAGAACCTAGTAATAAATGATAAAGTCGTAACATTTTTTCAATATCCAGAGCCAGGGATTGCAGACTAACGATATCTACAATACTTTATGGATCTCTACTTCGGGAGAGTTTCTGGCTATGATGTATATCTAAGAACATCAATCAAGTTGTTCTTAGATTACATCTTATGGTTTATTGCCTAAGTTGACACATTAAGCAATACTGTACTCCTAGAAATAATTTGTATTGCTTTCAATGGTTCAGCCGTTTAATCTTCGTCAAGGGCTGGGAAAGCTTCTTCAAGCTGCCACAACCGATCTTTATTTTCAACGAACCAAATACGAGTTTCTGGAGTTAATTTACTCCAAATGTCTTCAACCGGGATGTGAGGAGATGCGTACTGATAATGCTGACCAAGTGATTTAAGATTGTCCGCTACATCATGGGGAATTCCAAATTGTTCCCAGTCAACTGTGATATGTCTTCCCGAAACTCCGGCTGTGGGGTCGAAAACCAATTGTGCCGATCTGATTAAATCAGCAAAGTGTTTCGGTTTGAGTTTGGTGATTTCCTGAATTTGGAGTGATTCGTTATGCTCTTGAGACATGATCGCCGCAGTGGTAAAGATTAGTGATTCAGTTGAATTTACTGCCAGAGATTTTTATCCCAATATTTTTACTTTAGCGCAGAGCCACTAACTCGATCGCGACTTAACCACACAAGGGGTTTAAGTAAATCGTTTAAGGTGATAAAATTTACCACACATATACCAGTACAATGTCTAAGTTAGTAATGAAAAGTTTGTAGTAAGCACTAAAGTGCTTAGAAAATAAGGACTTTAGTCGAATGGCACTAAGTTAAGATACAGCCCTTGCCCCAACTGGTTCCCAGCCTGGAGGCTAGGAACAAGGATACAATAAGTCTTTGGGCTTTACAAGCGTGCCATTCGACTAAAGTCCTTACTACGAACTGTTCCCAGTACCTATTTTAGTGACGAGTATAGGAATGCTCAAAGTGAGTTTTGAGTGTATGAGCCATAACAGAGATGACAATTGCTGCTATGGAAACCGATATTGCTGCGATTTTGATTCTAGAATCATCTGCAAGTATTGCTACAGCAGCTAGAGCGATCGCTATCCCAATACAACCTTGTTTAACCCTATTTGTCAGCTTATAAGCTCGATTGCAAGAATTACAAATAAGTGTGTGTCGTGAAAATCTGTCTAGCAAAATCGGCTTTGAATTCAACTCGTCATTCTCAACATTTTTAAATGTAGAATAGCCTTGATAAAAAGGCAAAGATGAGCCAAATTTATCTAGCCACTTACGGAACTCAATCACTAATGTGTCAGATGTTTTCAGCGGCAAATATAATTCTTTAAGACTTCTTCCCAAGCGCTCAATTTCTGCCTGTTGTCCTGCAATCAGAGGCAAATCCTGCTCCAATATTTTGTTCGTATTCAAGTGATCGAGCCAGCGCGGCCTCAGCTTGACTCCCCAAGTCATGAAATTACGATAACCTCTAGCTAAAAGACGACATCGCCCTTTACCTAAAGGAATTGAATACAAAGCTAGTCCAAATGTCCAATCTTTTTTTTCAATATAAGCAGTATTTAACACAAGACTTGGAGCAACAAAATCAATATATTTCCAGGCTTCATTTGATTTGTTAGCTCCCCGCCACCTGCCTTTAACCCCCTGAGCCGAATTCTCTAGCACTTCCATTTCTAATGGTTGGGCATTTTTACGATTACCACCACCCCTAGTGCCACTATGGCTAATAGCAACATGAGCAGGATCGATGACGTTTTCTACTAGATATGTTTGGTCATAAGGCAGATCCAATATAAAGTCTGCACACACAAATCCTGGCTTGTCTAAATCTGGCAAAATTGGAATAATTTCATCAACAGCAGTTTCTTTTTCGCCAGCCCACACCCAAATCATGCCTTGACGTTCCACAACCTTAAAAGATGGCACGCAAGCATTGACTGGAATTTTTGCATCTGCTGCTAATTGGGGAATGTGCAGACATTCACCATCACTGCCAAACTGCCAACCGTGATATAAACACTCAATTTTGCCGTCAATAATTTGTCCTTCAGAAAGTTTGGCTGTACGGTGAGGACAACGATCTGTTAAACAGATAAGCTGTCCATTTTGGTCTTTGAACAAAACCAAAGGTTCATCGTACAAGGAAAAGCTATGAGGGCGGTTGGCAGGTAAGTCTTTGACGAAGGTGACGGGATACCAGCATTGCCTCCAGTTAAATTCTTGCTTTTCCTCTAGTTTCTCAAAAGTAGAAGTTGGTGGTATCGCCTGTAGTGTTTCTGTTTCTAATGACATATTTATCTCCAGGTTTCTATTATTTTATACTTTTGGATTAGCAAATCTTTAGTCCTATAGATAGAACATTTCTAGAGTGAAACTTCAAAAATTAACCATGAGAAAGCATTCAAGCATTTTGAGAAAATCAAAGATCGTTTTGCTTGCGGAAAACACCCAAATGAGAAAGCAAACTGGGGTTTGAGTAAGTCAAAGGTCATTTTGCTTGCTGAAAATACCGAAATGAGAAAGCATTCAAGCATTTTGAGTAAGTCAAAGGTCATTTTGCTTGCTGAAAATACCGAAATAAGAAAGCATTTAAGCATTTTGAGTAAGTCAAAGGTCATTTTGCTTGCTGAAAATACCGAAATGAGAAAGCATTCAAGCATTTAGAGTAAGTCAAAGGTCATTTTGAGAAAGTATTTAAGTATTTTGAGCAAGTAAACGGGTATTTTTAGCAAGAAATAAGGCTTTTTGATAAAGTAATCAGCAAATATACTTGACAATGAAAAATAGCGCCAGCACAAATAAAGTAGGCGCTCAAATCACTTAATAACTTTTTTATAAGTTTCTGATTTCTAGAAGGATTGCCTCAGCTACTCATCTTCGATTAGAACTGTAACAGCAGCGATCGCAATCAACATTTCGTCATTTTTATCGTTGAGTTCGGGAATCGCCCGCCCTTGAACTATCATCCCCCCAGATTCTACGGTGAGGGTTTTTCGCCCAAATGGTAATACAGCGAGTACTTCTTCTTCTCTAACTTGTTCTGGATATGGCACTGCCACCTGAACTTCTATAATCATTTGATTGGGATGATTTAAACCTGCAACCTCCCAAACACCAGGTAAGGCATTGTGAGCGATCGCATTACGTACTGCCCTAGATGCTGCTACTGTTGGTTCTTGTCCGTGTTGATCGATTCCCATCCCCATTTCGATAATCAAGCGTTTACGCGCCATTGCTAACTCCGGTAAATCTTGCATCTTGACACTAAAAAAGGCAGAAGTTAAAGAAGCTACTTGGAAAAACACTTTGCTACTTACTGCATCCTCCTGCCCTCTGCCTCACAGCATACGTTGCAAGCGATTCAGACGCTCTGAGTAACTTTTCATTACCTGTAGAGCAAATACAGGTGTTTCCTGAACGGCAAAGAGAAACCCTTGCTCATTAAGGAAACCCAGCTTGGTATCCACCTTGGCAATAGCTGCGTAAGTTCTACTTTTTACTCCTACAAGTACCCCTGCACCAAAAATGTCGCCTGTTTCAATGGTTTCTACAATCTTGCCATTGACTAATATATCTACCTCTCCTTCGATAATTCCATACATTTCATCACCAGACTGCCCTTCTTCAAAGATGACTTGGCCTGCTGAAAATACTTTAGGGTCGGGTTGTTTTTGAAAGATACTGACTGTGACTACAGGACTTAGCATTAGAGCAACCCCAAAATTATTTATTTTTAGACGAAACTTTTTGATAGCTTTAGGCGAACCCAGAAAAGTATACTACTTTCTGTTGGTTAACTCTCAATCTCCGCAAAATTCCTGATTAGTCTGCTTATCGCCTAGAAACTTCTCTCTGGTTTTACTACGCAAAACCGTCTCTCTCTTCGTCAAAGAGACAGTTTTACCCCACCCTAACCCTCCCCTTATAAAGGGGAGGGAACTAAATTTTCTATTTCCCCCCAAAACATCGGGGGGATTAAGGGGGGTAATTCGACTTGTGTATGCACGGTAGCCGAAGCTGAGAGGGGCTGGGGGAAGGTCAAATAATACTTATCAAACTCAGGTTAAAATAGCGAATTTTGGTTTTCATGCCATCTTCTATAATTAATAAAACCTGCACACCTAATTTTAGGCATGAGACTGTGACCGAATCAGGAAGTTACAAAGATACTGTAAACCTACCCAAGACTAATTTTGATATGCGGGCAAACGCAATCAAGCGTGAGCCTGAAATCCAAAAATTTTGGGAAGAAAATAAAATTTACGATCGCCTCTTTGAAAATAACCCCGGCGAATTATTTATACTCCACGATGGGCCTCCCTACGCTAATGGCTCACTCCATATTGGTCATGCCTTAAATAAAATTCTCAAAGATATTATTAACCGCTACCAAATGTTACAAGGGCGTAAAGTTCGCTACGTTCCAGGTTGGGATTGTCACGGATTGCCAATTGAGTTGAAAGTTTTGCAGAATATGAAGTCAGCAGAACGGCAAAACTTAACATCTTTACAACTGCGGCAAAAAGCGAAAGAATTTGGTCTAGCGACGGTAAACGACCAGCGCCAAAATTTTAAACGCTACGGTATTTGGGGTGATTGGGATAACCCTTATCTAACTCTAAAGCCGGAATATGAAGCGGCTCAAATTGGCGTGTTTGGTCAGATGTTCTTAAAAGGCTACATCTATCGCGGTTTAAAGCCGGTTCACTGGAGTCCCAGTTCTCATACCGCTTTGGCAGAAGCTGAGTTGGAATATCCTGAAGGTCACGTTTCCCGCAGTATCTATGCAGCTTTTGCAATCACAAGTTTGGCGGAAACTGTAAAACCACTGTTGGCGGAATATCAGTCAGATTTGGGTGTGGCTATCTGGACGACTACACCTTGGACAATTCCAGGGAATTTGGCTGTAGCGGTGAATGCAGATTTGAATTATGCAGTGGTGGAAGTGGAACCCCACCCCCCAACCCCCTCCCCGCAAGCAGGGAGGGGGAGTGAGGAAGTTTCTTCCCTCTCTCCGTTAATGGTGAGGTTCCGTTATCTTATCGTTGCTGCTGATTTAGTGGAACGTTTATCTTCAACCTTAGGAGTTGAGTTAACTGTAAAAGCCACCTTCAAGGGGAATGATTTAGAACATACTACTTATCGTCATCCTCTATATGACCGCGAAAGTCCGATTGTTGTCGGCGGCGATTACATCACAACTGAATCGGGTACGGGGTTGGTACATACTGCTCCCGGTCATGGTCAAGAAGACTACATTGTTGGTCAGCGTTACGGTTTGCCCATCCTTGCACCAGTGGATGACAATGGCAATTTTACCGAAGAAGCGGGAGAATTTGCAGGGTTGAATGTTCTGGGTGATGGAAATCAAGCGGTAATTGATGCACTGGCTGCGGCTGGTTCTTTGTTGAAGGAAGAACCATATCCCCATAAATATCCTTATGATTGGCGGACGAAGAAGCCGACAATTTTCCGCGCCACGGAACAATGGTTTGCCTCTGTGGAAGGATTTCGGGAAGAAGCATTAAAGGCGATCGCCACGGTAAAATGGATTCCAGCCCAAGGTGAAAATCGCATCACGCCAATGGTAGCGGAACGTTCCGATTGGTGTATCTCTCGTCAACGCGTTTGGGGTGTACCCATTCCCGTTTTCTACGACGAAGCCACGGGAGAACCACTGCTGAACGAAGAAACTATCAACCACGTCCAAGGAATCATCGCAGAAAAAGGTTCCGATGCTTGGTGGGAACTTTCAGTTGAGGAATTATTACCAGAATCTTATCGTAATAATGGCAAGTCGTACCGCCGGGGTACAGACACAATGGATGTATGGTTTGATTCTGGGTCATCTTGGGCAGCTGTTGTCCAACAGCGTCCATTACGCTACCCTGCTGATATATATTTGGAAGGTTCCGACCAACATCGCGGTTGGTTTCAATCAAGTTTGCTCACTAGTGTAGCGGTAAATGACATTGCGCCTTACAAAACTGTACTAACTCACGGCTTCGCTTTGGACGAACAAGGGCGAAAGATGAGTAAGTCTGAAGGAAATGTAGTCGATCCAAATACAATCATTGAAGGCGGAAAAAATCAAAAAGTAGAACCGCCTTACGGTGCAGATGTATTGCGATTGTGGGTATCATCGGTTGACTACTCCGGCGATGTTCGCATTGGCAAAAACATCATTAAGCAGATGAATGATGTTAGAGGTAAAATTCGCAATACGGCGCGGTTTTTGTTGGGTAGCTTGGATGATTTTGACCCAGAAAAAGATGCAGTTCCCTTTGAAGAATTGCCAGAACTTGACCGTTATATGCTGCACCGCATCACCGAAGTGTTTGAAGAAGTAACCGTTGCCTTTGAGAGTTTCCAATTCTTCCGCTTCTTCCAAACAGTGCAGAATTTCTGCGTGGTGGATTTATCCAACTTTTATTTAGATGTGGCCAAAGATAGGCTGTACATCAGTGCAAAAGATGCTTTCCGCCGTCGCAGTTGTCAAACGGTGCTGAAGATAGCAATAGATAATTTAGCACGAGCGATCGCACCAGTGTTATCTCACACTGCCGAAGATATCTGGCAATACCTCCCATACAAAACACCTTACAAATCGGTATTTGAAGCCGGTTGGGTGCAGGTTGAGGAAAAATGGCGTAATCCAGAGTTAGCAGAATTTTGGGAAACGCTGCGACAACTCCGCACCGATGTGAATAAAGTGTTGGAACAAGCCAGGATAGAAAAACTCATTGGTTCTTCTCTGGAGGCGAAAGCTTTGATTCATATACCTAACAAACAATTAGGCGATGCTATCAAAGCCTTTAACCCGGTTAAGGGTAACGGGATTGATGAACTGCGGTATTTATTGCTGACTTCCCAGGTGGAATTATTAGATTCTGCTGAAGGGTTGCAAGGATTGAAATATACAGCGCAGACGGAAGACTGGAGAATTGGGGTAACGAATGCAGACGGGCAAAAATGCGATCGCTGTTGGAACTACTCTATTCATGTGGGAGAATCAGCAGAACATCCCTTAATTTGCGAACGGTGTGTTGCAGCCTTAGCTGGAGAGTTTTAAAAGCAAAAATTCCCCGGCACTAGCAAACTAAAAATGGCTAAATGCACTGACAGCAGTTTTCTTTTACATGAAGTACAAAACTACAGGATTTGAGGCAAAAGACAGAAACAAGCAAGTAGAAACTCTTGATGTTTGATGCCTGAGTCCTGCATTTTGTGCCTCATCTACTGGAAAACTGCAAGAATATAGAGACGAGCAGTGCTAAGTCTCTATTAGAGGATGTTTGAAAAGTCCTCTTGTTGGTAGCAAAACGTTCCAGATCCCCCTAAATCCCCTGATAAATTAGGGGACTTTAATTCCGGTTCCCCCCAATTTATCGGGGGGTTAAGGGGGATCAACAAGTGCCTAAAATCATAGGTAACTACTTTTCAAACAACCTTTTAGCGTTCTATATAACCGATATTTAATTTATAGAAATCTCTTTTTAACACGATGAAGTCCGCATAAGCGGACTTCGCTGTATAGCCTAGTCATTCCCAGAAATTACGCAACTGACACAAAGTTAAATATGTAATTAAATCAGGTTGCAGTCAGCGAGTGAAAGAATATTTTACGTAATACGTATTATAGTTATTTCGTATTATGCAGAAGTTTCAAGTGTAATATACTATAGTAAAAAAAAATTGGGTATTATTACTGAATATTTATCAGTATTTTCACTGTATTATCTTCTCTTAAATCGATAAATTAGGTTATTATTAAAAAAAAATAAAGGTATGGATTAATACGTGTAATCTGGTTTAAAACATCCATTAACTCAATCAAAATTTAAGAGATAGAGAGATATGTCAAACAAAATTGCTAAGGAATTGGCTGATTTTCTGGTGCAAATAGAACAGCGATCGCAGTTTCATACAGGCTATCCATATAATTTAAGTTGTGATTACAGTGCGATCGGTAAATTTTTCAATTTTCTGTTAAATAATGCTGGAGATCCATATATTGAACCAGATTTTGGTCTCCATTCTCGTAAGTTTGAGCAAGAAGTATTATCTTTTTTTGCCCAACTTTATAAAATTCCAGAAAATCAGTTTTGGGGTTATGTTACTGCTGGCGGAACTGAAGGTAATTTATATGGAATGTTCTTAGCAAGAGAAATCTACCCTGATGGTATTCTTTACTCATCACAAGACTCTCATTACTCCATACCAAAAGCAGCAAAATTATTCCGCATTCAACACAATGTTGTTAACTCACAAATTAATGGGGAAATGAATTATGAACATTTTGAAAAACTGATTAGCGAAAATCGCAATTATCCTGCGATCGTAAATTTGAATATTGGGACTACTGTCAAAGGCGCAATTGATAACTTAGACAAAGTTCTTGAAATTTTAGAGCGCAATCAAATTAAAGACTACTACATTCATTGTGATGCCGCCCTTTCAGGATTAATATTACCCTTTCTAGATGGCGCTCCACAAGTTAACTTTCAAAAACCGATAGATAGTATAGCTATTTCTGCTAAATTCATTGGTTCACCCTTGCCTTGCGGTGTAGTTTTAACCAAGAAAAAATGGGTAGAAAAAGTTGAAACAGCAATTGAATATATTGGTTCATCAGATACAACCATTTTGGGTTCTAGAAACGGTCATACCCCTCTGATTCTTTGGTATGCAATGAAAACAAGAGGTTATGATGGATTAGCCAAAGAAGCAAAGACTTGTATAGATAATGCTCAATATCTTTTCCAACAACTTAAAATCAGAGAATATCCATGTATGCTCAATAAATTTTCCAATACCGTAGTGTTTCAAAAACCTTCTCAAAGATTAATTAAAAAGTGGCAGCTAGCGATTTATGAAAATTGGGTACACATTATAGTCATGCAAAATATCGATCGGCACAAAATAGATGCTTTTGTTAACGAACTTTTGTTAGAAGAAGGATTAGTTGATAACGTAGATAATTTCCACCTACAATCAACACTACACTAAAAATAGATTCCCAAGTGAAATTAATCACCCAGTTTAACAAAGTGTTTCTTTAAAAAGAATTTGCTCTCAAGATTTTATCTTTTTAAAAAGTTTTTTCCGCACAAGTTAGCAGCAAGGAGTATTTCTACTTCAGACCGTTCCATAGGTGGTAAGAAAAAATACCCTTGCCCATAATCACATTCTAAAGCCTTCAATTGTGTTAATTGGTCTACAGTTTCTATGCCTTCTGCTGTTACAGACATATTTAAATTATGGGCTAATGTCACAATCGCTCGAATAATTTCTAAATTTTCTCCTCGACTACCTATACTGGTGACAAAAGAGCGGTCAATCTTAATGGTTTTGATTGGTAGGCGATGTAGATAACTCAAGGATGAATAGCCAGTCCCAAAATCATCCATGTGCATTTCAACATTCAGCGCTGTTAATTGGGAAAGCACAGTGGTAGCTAATTCAAAATTATCCATCAACAAGCTTTCAGTAATCTCCAATTTCAAACAGCATGGCTTCAGTCCAGTTTGCTGCAAAATATGTTTAACTTGTTTAAACACATCGGGTTGTGTGATTTGTTTACCAGAAAAATTTACGCTCATCGTCAAAGGTTGTGAGGTAGGAAATTGTTTATGCCATTTCTGCATTTGGTGACAGGCTTCATAAAGCACCCATTGCCCGATACTAACAATCATTCCAGTTTCCTCAGCTAGGGGAATAAAATCTTGAGGGGAAATAAGTCCTCGTTCTGGATGATACCAACGTATCAGTGCTTCAAATCCAATAATTTTGCCAGTTGTCAGAGAAACAATTGGCTGGTAATTAAGGCGAAATTCTTCTTGCTTGAGCAGCGCATTTCGCAGAGCAGTTTCTAACTCTAAAAGCAAAGCTGCACCCTCGTGCATCTTTGGATCAAAAACCTCATAACGTGCCTTACCAAGTGATTTAGCACAATACATTGCCACATCAGCATCGCGTACAATCTGTGCTGCTTGCTCATAATCTGCTCTACTCAAAGCGATGCCAATACTAACATTAGTAAACACGCGATGCTCATTTAATTGAAATGGCAAAGCTAGCACCTTTTTAATTCGCTCGGCTACCTGTATTGCGGTGTTGATATCCTCAATTTCCTCAATTAAGATTGTGAACTCATCTCCGCCAAAACGAGCTACTATGTCTCCACCTCGCAGAACTGACTTGAGCCGATGAGAAATTGCAATCAGAAGTTGATTTCCTAGTAGATGTCCAAGGCTGTCATTAACAACTTTAAAGCGATCTAGGTCTAAGAATAGTACAGCAAATAAATAATTATTTTGCTGTTTAGACTGTTCTATTGCCTGCTGCACCCGCTCCATAAATAACCGTTGATTAGGTAATCCAGTTAGCCCATCATGAAGACTATTGTGCAGTAATTGTTCTTGTGCTTCTTGACGTTTAACAATGTCTTGTTGAAGTTGTTTATTAACCCTAATAAGTTCAATAGTGCGTTCTAGCACCAACTGCTCAAGTTGATAACGATACTGGATTAATTCTTTCTCTGCTAGCTTCCGCTTAGTGATATCACGGACAATAACAATATACTCCCGTAGCAAAGAATTAAATGGCTGGGAAATCGTTGATTCAACAATTCGCAAACCTTGGTTAATTTTCAAGCTTTGCTCGCTTCTAGTAGACCATTGCTCCGGTTTGCCGCGATAGCATATTAGAAGTTGATTTAAGTTTCGCCCAAGTAGCTGCTGAACACTTGTTTGAAATAATTCTTCAGCAGCGGCATTTGTCTGAGAAATTGTCCCATCTTCATCTAATACTAAAACAGTATCTGGAACAGTATCGAGAGTAGTGATAAATAGGTTTCTTGCTTGTTTGCGTGCTTCATCAATAGCAATGATTTGTGGTAAGGTTGTCCAACAAGCGATCGCAACCCCTGTAAAAGAAAGCGTCACTAATAAAATCGCTAGAAAGGAATTTTGAGGATGATTAGAAAATCTATCTAAAAAATCGCGAATAACCCAACTGATTGTGGCAGTAATACAAATTAATGATACTAAAACAATCACTTGTAATACTACAAAATCTGGATTATTTCTACTAGGCTTAGTATCGTAACGCTGTGTCCACCAATTTGGATGTAATGGCGCAAATCTTAACTGCCTTAGAACTAAATCTCCAATTGTCAAAATAATGGGTAATAATAATCCCACTAAGAAATCTCTCCAGTTCCAAGCTAAACCTCCCACTATTAGAACTACCGCTTCGACCATGAAAAAACCAAGTGACCACCAAGGCCATAACACGTATGGTTTGCCACGACACATCCATAATCCCAGATGTAGCCCCATAATAGACATGAGATAACAGGTGCCTGCTACTGTGACAAGTTGAGATATATTTCCCAAATTTAGACAAAGCAAACTGAGTAGAAAGGTAACTAAAATAGCAGGAACAAGGACACCTTGACGGGAAACTAATGCAAATATAGGAGAAAGCTGTCTGTCTAGGGCAAGCTGGTATAATATCCGAGGAGAGTTAGAAACTGCTGTAGCAGAACTTAGAAGGCAAGATATAGTAATCAGAAGTGTTACTAGAAAAGGGGCAGATTCACCCCAAAAAGGTTTAGAAGCTTCTACTAGATTTAAGAATGCATCCTCACCTATTGTTGAATTTGGAGCCGAACGCATTAATACCCAAGAACCACCTAGAAACACCGGAGGAATTAACCAAGCAGCTACGGTTAAAAACTTTAAAGTTTTATATGGGTGGCGGCTATCAGCAACAAAAGAAGAAGTGGTTTCACAAGCATAAATTGAATAGCTAGCTAGAAAAAACCATTTTGTCCATTCTTGAAAGCTCAGGCTATGGGTGCTAGTTGGGAGAAAATTTAAATTAGCAGATGAGAAGGCTAACCATAATACGCCTTGAACACAAAACAATAACAGTAATAAAATCGCTGGAAATACAAAAAATAAATGTAGAAGCGCCAAAGCACGGGTGCCACTGAACGCTAAAACAAATGGAATCGCTGTAAATAAAACTTTTAAGAAAGTTTCTGGACAAGAAATACCTAATGTTTCAAAATTGACTTTAATTAAGTTGGTGAGAATAATTGCATACAGTGCAGGTGCTGCTGCCCAGCTAAAAAAGTATCCTAATGCTACGTAACGGCCTAAGCCAGGAAACTTCTTTAATAGCCTAGTGGTATAGTTTGGTGTTCCTCCGGCAACATCTGACCAATGCCTACCTAGACTTTGTACCTGCAAGTTAAGCAAAAAGGAGATAATCGTGCCAAAAAACCAAACTAAGATAGCTTTCGGCCCTAACGCTGCATGAATGATAGGGGCAGTACCAATCCATCCAACATGACCAGTTAACCCAAAGCCCCAGGTTTCGAGATAACTTAGAGTCCGTGGTAGGCGCATTAGCAAGTGCTCATTGTTCTGTGCCCGTGCAGAATCGTTACTAACCATTGTTTCTTAGTGAGATTTACTGACCTTTTCACTCAATAGCTGAATCTCACCAATTATAGCTTCCGTATAACTGCTGAACTTTAAAAAAGGATAACTTATTTGTTACTGAATTGGGGATTTTAGATTTTAGATTGACCTTATGCCTAAAGAGCTTTCTGGAATAGAGAATTTTCAATTGGTTATTTGAGATTTATTCCATATAGCTTGTTTCTCACTGAGTAAGTATAAATTCTCTTTCTTTAGACCGTTAAAAAAATGAAAGGTTCAGATTTGTGACCTACTTAATAGACATAGACATCTCCAACAATCAATTATTCATTGCCTGAAACCCTTGTAAAGACGTAGCATTACTACGTCTTTACATTGATATCTCTAATTTAATAAATCGGAAATCGTGTTGTTCATCAATAATTAACTAGAGCTATAGCTTTTGCAACAACTCCTGAGTTAATTGCAAGAAAGCTTTTGAACCTGCTGATTGGGGAGCAATTAAAACAGCTGGCATAAAACTATCAACAGCCTTAGCAACATTGACATCAACTGGTATTTGTACCTTACAGATTTTTTCGACACCAAAATCTTCGACAACGCGGTGCATTACTTGTTTATAGTATCTGCCAGTGAGCAGGTTAGCACTGGACATACTAAATACAATTCCCAACATTTTTATATCTATCTTGGTTTCATGTCCGTGACTATCTTTTAATTGGGCAATCCGTCTTTCTAAGAGTTGAATACCCACTACAGATAATGGTTCTGGTTTTGCAGGAAGTATGTAGAAATCACTGGCAGCTAAAGCGCTACGAGTCAAGAGATTATAGCCCGGTGCGCAATCGAGAAGGATAAAATCATATTCTTGATGTACTGGTTTTAAGATATTATTAATTAAGACCCTTTCAAAGCGATTCCAAATTGTTTCAAAGTCTTGTTCGCCCAAAGCAGTTGCTTGCTGATGCAGCATTTCTGAAACAACAAATTCATCATATAAATCGATATCTCCCGGCAATAAATCTAGTCCGGGAAGATTACAAACCTGGGATTGAATAATATCCTGAATTGTAAATTTTGCTTGGGGATCTGGATTGATAACTTCGTCTATCAGATACCTAAATGTCTTACTTTGTTTACGAAGCTTGGCAAAATCTAAAGGCGACATCAAACTGAGTGTGGCACTAATTTGGCTGTCTAAATCAAGGACAAGCACCCGCTTGCCATGATTTTTAGCTAAACAAGTAGCTAAGTTGACAGTGAGGGTGGTTTTACCAACACCACCTTTCATATTGGCAGTAGCAATTACATATCCCATTGATTGAGTCCTCTATTGACGCATTCCCATTAGTGGTCTGTCCCATTAAATATTATGGGTTTGTAGTAAGCACAAAGCGTGCTTAAAAATCCAGGACTAAAGTCCTTATTACGAACTTATTCACCCCTCGTAACTAATGGGACAGACTACTAGGTAGCGTACACCTCTGCTGATATTTTAAATCTTCCATTAAATTTAATATTTTCAGAAATTCAAAAGAGTGATTTCAGCGATTTTTACTCATTGAGGCAGTAACATGTAGTTGGCTCTTTACCTGGAATCGAGCTATCAGCCTCCTTTACTCCATAATGACAATAGTTTGGCTTAATCCTGTAACAGCTCGCTCTCCAAAGCAATTATAGAGGTATTGACAAATACAGTAGCCCTAAATCAATTGTGAGAAAATAATAGTGTTGTGAATATCACTAAGTATTGGGTGCAAAATGTGGATGCATTTGCTAATTGAATTGAACGAAGCCGATCGATAATTTCGTGAAATCAAAGGCGCATTTACACACAAACTTATAAGGTAATTAAAATGACTTACGATTCAGAAGATGTAGAACAAATCCTGCAAAAAGCACTCACTCGTAAAGACAAAGGTGAATTTTCACGAGAACAGCTTTTAGAAATGGCATCTGAGTTAGGTATTTCTTCTAATATTTTGGAAGCAACTGAAAAAAAGTGGCTGGTTCAACAAGAAGAGGAACGTTCGCGACACACATTTAATACTTTCCGACGCAGAGCCTTTTGGACACACTTTGTTTCTTTCGTAGCGGTGAATTTATTCCTCATTCTTTTAAATTTAATCACTAGTCCTAGTTATTTTTGGGCTATTTTCCCAGTATTAGGATGGGGGTTAGGATTATTTTTTCATTGGTGGAGTGTTTATCAGAGTAAATCAGAGGATGACGAGATCGCTTTTCAGAAATGGCGTACACAAATTTAACTTCTCCTTTAACGATCAATCTCAGATATTTAGCGATCGCTGTTATCCAAATTTGTGCGTCCTTCTAAATAAAATCTTCTCATGAACTACTCACATTCACCGCCAGGGGTGAGTGTGAGCTTTGTAATTTATAGGGAATTGCCTGTGACATTGCAAAATATATAAATCTGGGCAACCTTAAACTTGAGGAGTTGTATAATCACGACCTTTGATCCTTATCTTTGTGCTTGCCAATTTGCCAAAATAGAGCTGTAGGCTAGAATAACTACGCTTTAAGAAGCTTGATTGCCTAAACTCAGGAGCAAGGGTCGGCTGGTTAATAAGATAAGAGGAAGGGAGTATGGACAACAACAACAACTGGTTGCAACAGCTAATGATGGTGGGTCTTGGCACAACGTCTATAGTCGCAGAAAAACTGCGGCAAGTCAGCGATGATTTAGTCAAAGACGGTAAGCTCAATCCTGAGCAAGCCAAGGCGGTAATAGATGATATTGCCCAGCAGTTAAAGTCGGAACAGGGAAACTTCGATGTGCAAATGCAACGGCAAATGCGAAACATGATGCAGGATTTGGGGGTGGCTCGTCAGTCAGAAGTGGACGAACTTAGGGGTAGAATTGACCGTTTAGAGCGTCAATTACGCGATTTAGAAAATAAGCTTTGGCGTTAGAATGCCCTTTCTGATTTAAACTAAATGTGTCCTGTTGGTAATCTTTTTGCCAGGATACCTAAGTAAGGAGAACTGATTTTGAAACCAATTTTCCTCAGCGTGGCGTTCATGCTGGTGTGTGTTGTGCTTTTGGTTGTGGGGCAAGTAAGCAGTAAACAGAATACTGCAATTGCTGCCGAGTTAACCCAAACGCCGCCAGTATCCACAACTGTAACTGAAAACAATATCTTAATAGCGAGTAATCCTATGTCTGATGCTAATGCCGTAACCACTCCCTCTGGATTAAAGTATGTGGAGTTAAAAGAGGGGACTGGGGCGACTCCTAAACCGGGACAAACGGTTGAAGTTCACTATGTCGGCACTTTAGAAAATGGTACTAAGTTTGATAGTTCACGCGATCGCGGTCAACCGTTCAGCTTTAAAATTGGTGCTGGACAGGTAATCAAAGGTTGGGATGAAGGACTTAGCACTATGAAAGTAGGCGGTCTTCGTCAGTTAATCATCCCCTCTGAGTTAGGCTATGGTGCTCGTGGTGCTGGTGGCGTGATTCCACCCAATGCCACTCTAATTTTTGAAGTGGAATTGCTGGGAGTTAAATAGGGATTGGGGACTAGGGATTGGGTACTGGGAACAAGGAGGAGTTATTAACATAAGTTTCTATTCTCTGTGTTCTGAATGCCCAATACCCTATCAGATAAATTAGGTATTTCAAACTACAGATGGGACAGAAGTATAGCTAGAAAAGATGAGAAAAAATATCTGTAACTTTAATCGGACTGCCGCAACTATACTAACAACCTAAAAGCCAGACTGATACGCCCGAATGTTTCTGGTTGCTTGAGAATTCCATGCTTCCAGTATTGCTGCGTCTTTTGAGACATAAAAAGTAGAGAACCACTTTTGAGTAAGTAACTATGTTCAATGGTTTTGTCTAGTTTATTTTGAAATGTAATTATTCTTTCAGCCCCTAACGAAATAATAGAGATACCAGTATCGTCCATGAGTTCATCAATTGAATCGGAGTGAAATCCCATTGTTGAGTTACCATTTGTGTAATAATTGACTAAACAATTGTTTGGTCGAAACCCAAAGTGTTTTTCAAGCCTATCAATAATAGGAATTAACTCATTCAGCATCGGGCATGAGTCGTAAGAAATGTTTGAGTAATTATATGGTGAACCAAAGCTAGCTGTTTTTCGTGCCTGTATACGCTCATCCCAGTTAATTATGGATACAAGACTATTAAATAGAGAATGACTATTCGGCAAAAATAGATCACTAATGAGTAAATCAGGCTCATTCATTGCTCAAATAATTACTTAGTCTGGCTAAATTTTTAAATTTTGAAACTTTGTAAACTGTGGATTAAACAAAAGTTTCGCAGTACCTGTAGGCCCGTTGCGATGTTTAGCTATAATTACTTCTGCAATGCCGCGATCGGGAGTATCGGGAGAGTAGTACTCGTCGCGGTATAACATGATTACTAAATCCGCATCTTGTTCGATCGAACCGGATTCTCTCAAATCAGATAACATCGGGCGTTTGTTAGTACGTGCTTCCACTCCTCGACTCAACTGAGATAAGGCAATAACTGGTACAGATAATTCCCGCGCTAAACCTTTGAGTTGTCGCGTAATTTTTGATAATTCTTGTACGCGATTATCACCTGCTCCTTCCATCAATTGCAAGTAATCTATTACAATTAATCCTAATTCAGTTCCAATTTCAGCTTGCAGTCTTCTTGACTGACTACGCATTTGTGTAACTGTAATATTCGGCGTGTCATCAATATAAATTGGCATCTCGGAAAGTATACCAATAGCACGGCTTAAAGGTTCCCACTGTGTTTGACTGAGGCGACCAGTTCGCAAATAACTACTTTCAATTTGCGCTTCACTAGCTAATAGACGTTGCGTCAGTTGCTCTTTGGACATTTCCAAGCTGAAAAAAGCAACTGGTAACTTATAAGAAGCAGCGATATTATGAGCTAGATTCAGACAGAACGCGGTATTGTGAACACAGATATCATTGGCGACAAAATTGTGTGTTTCTGGGATTGTTAAGTCATAAACTTGTTTGCATCCCATCGATTCAATCGAAACTATTTCATCCCAGTACACATCACTCGCTGCTAACTGTTGAAGTTGCGAATTTTCTAAAGTACTTGCTAATATCCAAAGCCTTTCTCGTGTTAAAGCACGTTTCCCAACATGGATATTTAAATATCCTTGAATTCCGGCACGTTGAGCTAAAAGAGTCCAAGGTTCATTACCTTTAGCTGTTGTTATCTGTTCCCAAATTTCTATTGGAATGAGGTCATGATTTGTTTGATATCTCTTTTTAGCTATTGCATCTGCGACCTTAGTTAATGCCTCTTCTTTGCCAAAAATACCAATTTCTGAGATAAAATTTTTGATGCTCTGGGCATCAGTAATATCTAATTGCCAAGCTTGTCTGCGAGTGTCTTTATATTTCACAGAGCGTTCTTTCAGACTGGCAATAATTCCAAATCGCAATAATAAATGTTGTATTTGTCTAGCTAATTTTTCGCTGACAGTACAGTAGCCTAACTGCGATTGACCGCTTGTAAGTACTGTAGCCCATCCATCGGTTGCAAATAAACGATTGAGGAATAAGGAAACTTGCGATCGCTCCAATTTAAAAATAGCTTGCGGAATGATTTTGGCATCAGCTTTTTTGCCCCATAGTCCTATGTTTTCCAACCATGTTGTTAAAGGATTCTTTTGCCCTTGAGACATAGCTGCATAGAGTATTGGGGTGCGTTCACTCCTAATTTCTATCCTAACTTTCAAGTTGGGTGAAAAGCTGATAACAGCGTATGTGAAATCATTTTGGATGCGAGAGTTAATATTAGTAAATTCTGGTGTTGAATCTGTTAAGCACCCATCACCTATGAAATATGCCAATAATTTAACTTCACACTCGCGGATAGTTTCTGTACCAAATACATTAAGTTTACGAGCTACAGCAATTTTATCCCCTACTCTTAATTCTGAAAGTTGTCGCCATCCATTGATGGTTAAATAAGGATGGGTGATAGTACTTTCAATATATCGTCCTAAGCGAGTAGTAACACTAAAAACTGGTTTAATGCCGTCATTAACAAAGGCTGAAGCTTGAGTTAAATGAAACTTCCAATCATTTCCTAAAGTTATTAACTCAGCTTGCCGACGATGATATATTTCTTTAATAGTTGAGATACTCCCGTCACTCAAAAGTATTTCCACATTTTCATGCAAACATTTCCCCATCGATGGACGGCCCGCAATAATAATTAAATCAGAACGCTGAAAGCCGCTAGTCATGGCATCTAAATCGTAAAATCCGCAGGGAATTCCAGGTAAAGCAATGCCTTGATTTCTATCTTCAATATCCTGGAAATTATTAATTAGAGTATCAGAAATATGAACTAAACCCGATTGGGGACGCTCTTGAGTAACACCAAAAACTTTCTGTTCTGCCCGATCTAAAACTTGTGGTAACTCGGTTTCTGTTTCGTAACCAAGATGTACAATTTCATTGCCAGCTTTAATTAATTGTCGCCGCAGGTATTTTTCCATCACTAACCCTGCTAAGGCGTCGATATTCACGGCTGACACTGTACGGTCTACCAGAGTTGCTAATTTATTTCTACCACCTATCCGGGCTAGCATTTCATGGTCGGTCAGCCAACTTGTCACAGAGAGTAAGTCTGTGGGTTTACCTTGGGTGTGGAGCCTCACAGCTGCTTGATAAATATCTTTGTGAGCGCTAATGTAAAAAGCTTCGGGAAGAAGGCGATCGCTAACTCGACTAATCGCTTCTGGATCTAGCAAAATACCCCCCAAAATCGCTTCTTCCGCCTCAATATTTTGTGGTGGAAGGCGTAGTTGACCGCCGTAGGCATCGCTACCATCGCCTTGAAAACTCAATTCTTCAGCCATAAACGATTTTATTTTGAGATTTTGCTAGAGACGCGATTAATCGCGTCTGTGTAGGATTAGAGACGCGATTAATCGCGTCTGTACAAGAGTTAGGAGTTTCTCTTGCTCCCTCATCCCCCTTATCCCTTTGTCCCTCTTTTGAGATTAACTAGCTACTACTTGAATATCGACTTGCGCCGCTACTTCCGAATGCAGCTTGATTTCGGCTTGATAAGTACCAAGGTGGTTAATATCAGGGATGGTAATTCCACGCCGATCGATTTCTTGACCAGTGGCTGCCTTAATTGCATCTACAACATCTTGGGTGGTGATAGTACCGAAAATTGCTTCGTTTTCACCAACTTGTTTGGCAATTGTCAAGCTGCCAACTTTTTCTAAAGATTCTTTTTGCTCAAGAGCTTGTTGTCTGAGTTCTAATTGCCGTTGACGCTCTTGCTCGCGACGGCGTTCTACTTGCTTGAGAATACCAGGAGTGGCATTGGTTGCCAATTTCTGGGGAATCAGATAGTTACGAGCGTAGCCAGGAGCTACTTCCACTAAGTCGCCAGATTTTCCCAGCTTGCTGATATCCTGATTTAAAACTAACTGCACGCGTTTCGCCATCGTTTTTCGTTTTTCCGGTAAAATATGATTAATTTGGGTTTGGGCAGCATAGCTCACAATCTCAGTGCTGTATTCCAAGCTTTTTGGCCTAATACCCTAAAGCTTACAGATCGTAGCGAAAGAAAGGGTGCGATCGCAACTATTAGCGCTAGAAAGTTGAGGAGTGGAGGCAGGGGAGCAGAGGAGCAGGGGAGACAAGGGAGACAAGGGAGACAAAGGGACAAGGAGATAAACAAAACTCTTAACTCTTAACTCCTAACTCAGCACTCAGCACTCAGCACTCAGCACTCAGCACTCCTAACGTCCAATGCCCAATACCTAAAAGTTATTTTTCATTTCCCGTATCCGCGCAAAGGTTTCCACTCCATCGCTACCCTTAACGGTTGATTGTAATGATGGTTGATCCCAACGTAAAAAGGGATTGGTTTGCTTCTCCATTCCCAGCAGCGAGGGTATGGTAGCTTCTCCTCGACTACGGAAAGTTTTCACTTCATTGAAGCGTTTTTGTAAGTCGGCATTGTCGCCATCCACAGTGAGGGCAAATTGCAGATTTCCTAAAGTGTATTCGTGGGCACACCAAATACGCGTATCATCTGGTAAAGAGCGTAGTTTGCTTAAAGAATCTACCATTTGGGTTGGTGTTCCTTCAAATAAGCGACCGCAACCGCCAGAAAATAAGGTATCGCCGCAAAATAAATCGCCTGTCTCACCAGATTTTTCGGGGGGAAAGTAGTAAGCGATGTGAGCGCGGGTATGTCCGGGAACAAAAATAACTTCAGCTATGCGGCCTGCAAACTCAACGCGATCGCCTTGTTGCAAAAACACTTGCTGTCCCGGAATTCGCCCGCGATCTTCGACACCACCGTAGACTGTTAGTTGCGGGAAGTGTTCTATTAATTGCTGATTTCCACCTACATGGTCATTGTGGTGGTGTGTGTTGAAAATTGCCACCAACTCAGCTTTTAACTGTGCAAGTTGCTTTAGTACTGGTTCAGCCTCTGCTGGATCGACAACCGCAGCAATTTGTTTCTGGCGATCTACCAGCAAAAATATGTAATTATCTGAGAGTGCCTCAAGCCTGATTACTTGCATTACTTAATATCTCCCTTTCAAGTAAATACTTTGGAACTTTTCAACAATCTTAAATATCTCAGTCAGAAAAGGTTGAGAAAGTCTATAAATACTATGATAGTACACAACCGTAATAATACTTAAAAATATGATAAGTAACTATAAATTATGATTTGGGTATATCAGTAAAATTTCTCTGGGAGGAAGTGTAAAAGCTAAGTTAGATTTATTCTGTTCTTTTTGTCCTAAATTGTCTTTTTTACTCAAAAACACCAAATCAGTTATCGAAAAACTTTTATTTATACATATTAACTATTAATACGGATAATACGGAATTTTATAGATTCACCTTGGATTATTTATAAAAGATAGATGTTAATAACAACTAAATAGAGCAATCAATCGTGGTGAAAAAAAGATGAGCTTTCCAATTTTTCATTTGCAGGTTCATAAATGAAGCTAATCCATACAACTAGCTGGTATTTTCCAGATTCATCAGCCGGTGCTGAAGTATACTTAGATTCACTACTGCATGGCTTACAAGTACATGGACTAGAAAGTATTGTCGCTGCTCCTAAACAAGGTACAGAGGAAGATACTTACGAATACAATGGCATCTGTGTTTATCGTTATCCTGTTTTTCCTAACCCCAGCAAGATACAGGTACACAAACAGCTACCCCACGGCGGCTTTAAAACTTTTGCTAATTGGCTAGAAAACAATCGAGTCGATATATACCATCAACATTCATGGCGATTTGACTGCGGTTTACATCATCTTGCTCTCGCCCGCCAGTTAGGGATGGCTACTGTAGTCACCGTCCACATACCTGAACCTATATGTCTGCGTGGTACGATGATGCGCTGGGGTGAAGAACCTTGCAATGGGCTGATTGACTCTGTTAATTGTAGTCAATGTTTGGGAGTAGCAAAACAAGTATCGCCTTGGATACTTAAGGCTTTAGGTGAAGTTCCCTTGGATGTTGGCATCGCAGCAGAAACAAAATTACTTACTTCTAAAAGTTTTAAGCTACGCCTGCTTGGTAAAACTCTTGGTATTCCTACCCTAGTGTCTCAACATAGACGCAATTTGATGCAACTAGCAAAACTAGCCGATCGCATTGTTGTAACAAGTAATTGGCAATACAATGCTTTTGTTGCAAACAATGTTCCTCCCGAAAAACTTACTGTCTCTCGGCAAGGTGTTGCTAACACTTTCAAACGTGAAGTAACATCAAATAAACTACAAAACTCTACATTAAAAATCGGCTTTTTGGGTCGCTGGCAAGAAACTAAAGGGGTACAAGTTTTAGTAGAAGCGGTACATAGTCTACCAAATGATATACCTGTAGAGTTAATTCTTCATGCTACTCATCCGGGAAAATACGGTGCTGCCAATCGTGAAAAAGTTATGGCGATCGCTGCTCGTGACAGCCGGATTCGGATTGCTGAACCACTTTCACGCGAAGCAGTACCAGATGCATTAGCAGGTTTCGATATACTAGCAATACCGTCGCAGTGGTTAGAAACTGGCCCCATAGTTGCCTTAGAAGCACAAGCTATGGGCATTCCCGTACTAGGTTCAAATTTAGGAGGGATTGCTGAGTTAGTCAATCACGGCATCGATGGTTGGTTAGTTCCAGCCAAAGATGTCCAAGCATGGGCACAAGCGATCGCAACTTTAGCCAAAGACGCCGATTTACTAGCTAAGTTACGTCAAGGTATCCAGCCAGTACGTACAATGGATACTGTTGCTTCAGAGATGTTGGCACTTTACCATGAAATCTTAAAAATTCCTCAGAAAAACTTTATATCTTGATGGATTGACACCGAATTTCTTTAGTTGCTTCAACTCCGACAAAACAAATTAAATTAATATTTGCAGATTTAGCAACATCTGACAAATATTGGAAAAATTAAATAAAAATAAGTATAAAAATAGTGAAAAAGTTTTCTAAAATATCCTTGTTGGTTTCCGATTTATCAAGTGCAGCAATTCTGCGTGCATACTTGATAGCAAAAGCTCTTAATCAGTTAGGATATGAAGTTGAAATTATGGGTTTTTTATTTGGAAATAACTTTTATTTAAATTTACCATCAAAATTCAACGTTTATAACTTACCAGGCAAAGACTTTCCAGAGTTTTTTGGCGAAATCCAAAAATTTTTACCAAAAATAAATGGCGATATAATTTATGCTATCAAACCACAAATAGCAAGTTTTGGAGTTGGACTATTAAGGAAAATATTCACTAGAAAGCCATTAATTTTAGACATAGATGATTGGGAACTTAGCTGGCATGGCGGTGATAACTGGCATTATCATCCTACACCCAAAGAATTAGCTAGGGATTTGTTGAAACCACAGGGCGCACTCAAAAATCCTCATCATACTTTATATGTGAAATGGATGGAAGGTTTGGTAAGCCACGCTGATGCAGTGACAGTGCATACTAAATTTTTGCAGCAGCGTTTTGGTGGTACATTTGTTCCAAATGGCAAAGATGTTTCCTTATTCGATCCCGCTCAATATGATGCTGAGTCTAGTAGAAATCGTTATGGTTTATCTGAATATCGGATTTTAATGTTTCCCGGTGCGCCAAGACCTTATAAAGGTTTAGAAGATGTTCTGATCGCGCTCGATAAACTTAATCAACCAGACTTGAGACTAGTAATTGTAGGTGGTAGTCCTTATGATGATTATGATAAACAACTTCAACAAAAGTGGGGACGTTGGATTATCAAATTACCTAAGTATCCAGCCGACGTTATGCCTGACTTGGTAGCAGCTGCTCACATTGTAGTTGTTCCCCAGCGAGATACTCCAGAAACTCGCGCTCAATTTCCCTTGAAGTTGACAGATGGGATGGCAATGGCTAAACCTGTATTATCAACACGCGTTGGAGATATTCCCCAACTTTTAGGTGATACTGGTTATTTAGTCGAGCCTGGTTGTCCTGAGCAAATTGCTGAACAAATTCAATTGATTTTTCAGAATTTAGAGTCAGCAAACCAGAAAGGTATCAAGGCAAGAGAAAGATGTGTGGAACACTATAGCATCGAGGCTATGGCTTCTGTGCTCAAATCAGTAATTGCTCAGTTGTGAATAATATTATTAATTAAGTTAAATTGGCATAAAAATACCCAATGTCTACCAGAAAACTAATACTAAGATTCGCCAAACCCTATCCAGGTTTAATTATCCTAACAATGCTGTTGGGATTTTCTGGTGCTTTATTTAATGGTGTCGGTGTAACTTTGATTGTGCCAGTAATTTTGAGAATTGTCGGACAACCAGTAGATTTAACTGGTTTTCCTCCGATTCTCAAAGCTGTGATGTTTCCATTTGATAATCTTCCCGAAAATTCTCGGAATTTGGGAATGGCTGGAATAATTATATTAATAATTTTCTTAAAAAACTTATCTAGTTATTTTAGTATTTTAACATCGAGTGTTTTCACTCGGAGATTAAATGCGGATATTCGCGAAGCTAGCTTAGAGCTATTGCTAGATATTGATATAGACTATTATTCAAAAACGAAAGTAGGCGATATTATTAATCGCCTTGGTTCGGAAACTGCCCGCACTTCTAGCGCTATCGGGAGTATTATTAATTTAATTATTTTAATAATTACAATTTTAGTTTTCGTTGGTTTATTATTAGCAATTTCTTGGCAGCTAACCATCGCAGCAACAATTTTATTGGGTTTTATAACATTAATCAATCAATACACAATTAGTAGAGCGAAAAAATTTGGTCAACAACTATCAGAAATGTCTACATCTTATTCCATCAGTGTTTTAGAAACATTGAATGGAATTCGTTTAGTAAAGTCAACTGCCAATGAAGACAGAGAATATCAAAAAATTACTAAATTAATCCGCGATCGCGAGAAAGCAGATTTTCAATCTCAGATAAACTCACAAGCGATCGGGCCGATAAGTGAGGTGATGGGAGTTATAGCCTTACTTTTGATTGTATTCTTGAGTAAAACTTTCTTTGCCAACCAGGTTTCTTTCCTTTCAACAGTACTACTGACATATTTATTAGTATTACTGCGACTGCTACCTTTGGTCTCTCAGTTAAATAGTCTTCGTAGTAGCTTTGCCAATAGTGCTACTAGCGTAGAAATAGTGAGTGAGTTTTTAAGTCGCGATCGCAAGCCGTTTATGAAAAACGGTAATATTATATACACAGAATTAAAAGAAGGAATAGGTTTTAATTCACTTTCCTTTGCCTACCCCAGTCATGAAAAGTTAGTACTCAAAGATGTAAATTTATTTTTACCCCGTGCGACAACTCTCGCTTTGGTAGGTGGTTCTGGTGCAGGTAAGTCAACCTTGGCTGACCTCTTACCCAGATTTTACGATCCGACATCTGGCAGTATCTCTATCGATGGCACAGACCTGCGTGATTTTGATATCAAATCTCTCAGATCGCACATGGGAATTGTCAGTCAAGATACATTTCTCTTTAATGACTCGGTGCGAAATAACATTGCTTATGGAAGACCGGAAGCTACTGAAGATGAAATTATCTCAGCAGCCAAACGAGCAAATGCTTATGAATTTATTGATAAATTACCTCAAGGATTTGACAGTCAAATTGGCGATCGCGGTGTGATGTTGTCTGGTGGACAAAGGCAAAGATTAGCGATCGCTCGCGCCCTCCTGCAAAATCCAGAAATTTTGATTTTAGATGAAGCCACCAGCGCTTTAGATACCGTTTCCGAACGCTTAGTACAAGCTGCACTCGACGACTTAAGTCGCGATCGGACAACCCTTGTCATTGCTCACCGCCTTTCCACAGTCCAAAAAGCCGATCAAATTGCCGTATTAGACCAAGGACAGGTGGTAGAAGTAGGAACCCATGAAGCACTTTTACAAAAAGGGGGTTACTACTCACGCCTCTACTCAATGCAATTTGCCGCTCAAACTGAAGTTTCCACCAAAACTAATCCCAGCTTTAATCGCATTTCTCACGAACTGCGTACAAGGCTTAATTCAATGATTGGTTTCCTCGGACTATTAGTTGACGATCTAGTAGACAATTCTCAAGAACGCCAGGAATTAATTGACCACTCATACAACTCAGCCTTAAGAGTTCTCAACGCCATCGATCTCTTCAGCGATGTAGTTAACCTGAAAATTAACTGGCAGTCATCGTCAGATATAGACCAAAATCCAGATGAACATAACCAATATCAAAACTTTAGTCATATCTCGGATGAGTTTCGCACGCGTCTCTATCCTCTAATTAGCTCTCTGCACTTGCTAGCCGATAGATTAGAATCCGAACCCCAAAAACAAAATCTATTAATTGCAGAATCTTATCAATCTGCTATTTACCTATTAGATGTATTAAAGCTTTTTGAAAATAAAGTTTAATTTTAATTAATGTCAGGAACAAAAGTACTTATACCCCAATCTTAAAAAACTTATCATCCCCAAAAAAAATGGTAAATTCTTCCAAGAAAAATCAATATATTTTCTACACCGGAGAGCTATCATTCAAGCCGGACACAGCACACGAAATTCATGATGTTCTTTGTGCCAACGCCGCAGCTAACTTAGGCTACTCGTCAGTTTTAATTTATCAAGATAAAAAAAATTCTTCTGTTAATCTACTATCGTTAATTTATCCTTATAAGCCCAAAAGACCCGGAAAAGAATTTATCGAATTTTACGATGTGCAAGAAAAACTTAAAATTGCAGCATTGCCAATGCCTTGGCCTATCGATCGAATCGGTGGTAAATTTACTAACTCTAGTACAGTAGTAACTAAATATTATTTACCAGTTCATATCCTACCTCATACTAAAGTTGTCCACACGCGAGATTGGAACTTTGTCAAAGCCGCAGTCAAAAATAAAGTTCCGACAATTTATGAACGTCACTACTTTCAAGACCGAAAATTTGAGCAAGAAATTGTCCACAGTCCCTATTTTCAAATAGCTATAACTCAGTCAGAACCCATCCGGCAAAGCCTAATAGAAAATGGAATGCCACCGGAAAAAGTAGTTTGGCTACATAACGGATTCAATCAATCATTTTCAATCAGACAGCCCGAATCAGCCGAAAGGTGGCGGCAAGAATTGCTTATAAATGGACGTAAGCATTTAGTTGTCTATTCAGGCGCTTTGTATCCTTTCAAAGGAGTCGATCTCTTAATTGATTCTGCCAAAGAATTACCAGAAATTCAGTTTGTCATCACAGGAGGAACAGAAGCACAAGTACAAGCATATCAACAAATAGCCAGAGATAAAAATGTCGAAAACGTTAAATTTTTAGGCTGGATACTTCCACGAGAACGATTAGTCAGCTTGTTTCAAGCAGCTGATATTTTGGTTCATCCTCACTGCGCTGGAAAATCAGCAGATTTCACGAATCCAGTTAAGTTTTTTCAGTACATGGCTGCTGGCACTCCTATAGTTGCAACTGAAATTCCACCTTTAATGGAATTCAAAACATCACCTTTGATTGCCAGTTGGTGTACACCAGATAACCCGCAAAAACTTGCCCAATCCATTCAACATACTTTAGAAACCTATCCCAGAAAAATAGAGGGTTATGCAGCTAGTATAGATTTTGCCCAGCAATTTTCTTGGGAAAATAGAATTACCAAAATATTAAGCTACGTAGAAGAGGATCAACGTCCACCAATTTTAGGGTAACGGTACAAAAATAACCGAATAAATACGATTTATGACTATTAAAACTGTTGGCATGATTAGCAGCTATTCAGGCCTTGCTAAAAATAAAGATTGGTTATGGCAACAAACTCCGCACTATTTTGGTGTTTGGAACAATATTCAAATGTTGAAAATGGCAGAAAAGCCAGACTTTATGTTGCTATATCAATTTGATTTTCCCCAAGCACCGCCACCAAAATCTTGGTTAGATAGTTTTCGCAAACAGCAGCAAAAACCAGTAGTAAATGTTGAATCTCTACTGCGTGGCGTTAACAAAGAGCGGATTATTTATTTGCTCAGAGAACCGCCTTTAGATGAAGTTCTAAAAATAACTAATCATAATTATCAAGAAGCCCAGAAGTATTGTGGCTACGTTTCTGGCCCCGATGATTTTGCTCCCATTCCTGACTATATGCCTGCTATTTGGTATCACTCAAATTCATTTCAAGATTTAAATGAAATGCCACCACCCCCAAAAGTTGCCCCATGTAGTTGGATTACTTCGGGAATTAGCCGTACAGCCAATCATCGCCAGCGTTTAGATTTTTTACAATCTTTGCAATCTAGTGGCATGAAATTTGATTTGTATGGGCGTAACTTACCAGAATGGGCGAACAGTTCGGGAGAACTAGGTAACAAATGGTATGGCATGGCACCATACTATTACAATCTGGCAATTGAAAATTATGCTGATAATAATTGGTATGTGAGTGAGAAACTTTGGGATAGTTTACTTGCTTGGTGTTTACCAATTTACTATGGCGGCCCGGCTGCTGATAAGTTATTGCCGCCTGGTAGTTTTTTGCGGTTGCCCAGTTTAGATGAAAAAGGCATTGCCTACATCCAAGAAGTGACAGCTACACCTGATGCTTGGTATGCTGCCAAGGATGCGATCGCAGAAGCACGTCAAATCATTTTACACAAATTAAACCTGCTTAACTGGTTATCAAACTTTGTCGATCAACACTCATAAATTATGAATGGTATTTGTACCCTTGGCAATGATTATGTTTTCGATCAGCTGGTGGCTTTGCTCAATAGTATTGATGTTATCTTAGGCCCAGAAACTCCTGTTTGTATCTATCCTTTTGACGATCGGACACAACGAATTGCTGATGAAATAGCTAAACGCCCGAATGTATTTCTTTACGACGATCGAGAATCAATCAACCGCTGGGATCAATTTATGCTCGCAGCAGCCCCAGAACGATTGAATCGGAGTAAATCCCGTCTTTATGGCGCTCACCGTCGTTTCTGCGCTTTTGATGGGCCATTTGAGAAGTTTATCTATTTAGATGCAGACACATTGGTAATGAAGTCACTTGCAGCTGTGTTTGAAAAGCTAGATAGTTATGATTTTGTGGTCTACGATTTTCAATTTACAGACGTTAGTAAAATATATAATGTTAATTCTCCCAAATTACTAAAAGTTTTTGAGCAAAAACACATTGATTCCGAAATATTTTGCTCAGGCTTTTATGGCGCTAAACAAGGGCTATTTGACTCAGATAAAAGAGATTGGCTAATATCAAATCTACAAAATGGTGAGTCAGAAATTTTGTATGGTGGTGCTGGCGAACAACCATTAATCAACTACATGGTAATGAGGTCTAATCTTTCTATTTATAATTTTGCTCGCCAATTGCCAGATAATGAAAAAACAGGATGTTCTGCTAGCTCCAAACATTTCGAGGAACGAGAACATATTCTTTACGATCGCGGTAATCAGCTAACTTATCTCCATTACATTGGGATTCCTCCTAATATCAATCAAGCAGTCTGTGCAGGAGAAAATATTGAGTTTCCCTATCGAGAGTTATTTCTCTATTATCGTTACCTACACGAGCCAGAAAAGCGTCCAGTATTTACCAGTCCTCCTAAAAATTATAATGACGCTCCAGTACCAAATTTACTTACCAGAGCTTTGCAAAAATTTAAGTTAATTAAACAAGGATAATTTATGAGTAGGGGCATTTATATAGTTGCCAATGACCGCGTTATCGATAATGCTATTGCTTTACTCAATAGCATTCGTTACTATGACCCAGAAGTTACCATTTACCTCATACCTTTTAATGAAAATTATCACAAGGTAGCAGAACAGCTTGCTACCTTACACAACGTCCAAATTTTCCCAGATTTAGAACTTATTGATACCTTTACCAAACGCATCGGCGAAATTTTTGACCGAGATTTCCTTGCCTTACCCAACAAGATGCGTAAATTGGTGGCGTGGTTTGGGCCTTTAGATGAATTTATTTATATTGATACGGATATTGTCGTTTTTGAAAAAATTGCCGACAATTTAGACAAACTTTCAGAAGTCGATTTCTTCTGCTGTGATTACCATCATGCTAATGAAAAGCTGCGAAATATTTTTTCCCCATTTGTGAAAGAGCAGCAAATTTTTTCTGATGCCCAACTTCAAGATGTTTTCAACAGCGGTTTTTGGGCTTCGAGAAAAGGAGCTATTACCGAACAACAAATGGATGAAGCTTTGCGCGAGTGTGCCGCACATCGTGAATATTTCGATTTTTCTGAAGGAGTTACAGACCAACCAATTTTAAATTATCTTGTTCTTAAATTAATTTCCAAACGTGGAAATCTCGTAAAAATTCCTGGGGGAGGGCCTGGTAGTTGGGCCGGTTCGCGAAATTTCCAACAGCAAGATTACGCCTTGTATGACCGAGGACAACGACTCAAATATCTTCACTGGGCTGGTACGCGGATGAAAACTGGTAGTCCCTATTGGCAATTGTGGGAACACTATCGTTATCTGCATGAGGGTAAATTTGCCTTCATTCCCAAACTGACTCGCCGTTTATTTCCCTTTGTTTCTGCGCGTACTTAATATTAGGAGTATCCCAATGATTGATGGTATTTATATCCTAGCCAATGATGTTGTCTATGACCAATTAGTGGCGTTACTCAATAGTATGGAAGCTAATGCTGGTAGGAAAATTCCTATTTGTATAATTCCATATAATGAGCAGTTAGACAAAGTAAAGGCAGAGATTGCATCTAGAGATAATGTTACTTTATTTGAAGATTCTGATTCTATAGCTTATTGGGATAACTTTGCAACCCAGGTATGGCAAAATCACTCAAGGGCACAAAAAACTTGGCGAAAATGGGGGCTTCCAGAACTTTATCGTCTACCAATGCATCGTAAGCTTTGTGGTTTAGATGGTCCCTTTGATAAATTTATTTATTTTGATGCAGATACGCTCCTTATGGGGCCTATAGACTATATATATGAAAAATTAGATAAATATGATTGGGTAACAAATGATTTTCAATATAAATCTGAATTAAAATATATTTTTGATGGTTCACCAGAACTTATACAGCAAATTTTTGACCAAGAAAAATTGCATTCTCATATATTTTGTGCAGGTTGGTTTGCCACTAAAAAACATATTTTTTCTCAAGCTACATTAGCAGACTTACTCGACAAATTACAGGTTAGTGAAGCTGATGTCATGGCTCTTGGAGGCCCTGACCAATCTTTATTTAACTACATGGTATTGAGAAGTGGAATTTCCTATTATAATTTTGCTTTTCATGACTGCGAACAGGCAACTGGCAACCATTGGAGTTCTCAATTTGATGTGGTAGATAACATCCTTTACGACCAAGGACGGCGGCTGACATATCTGCACTATATGAGTATAAGTTCACCACACTTTACTCAACTTTGCGCTGGTGAAGATATCGATATTCCATATCGAGATATATTTTTGCATTATAGATATTTAAACTCACCAGAACAAAGACCCAAAAGCTTTAGGCGTGAGAGTCCGCTAATGCGTTTGCAAAAGACTACTACAAGTTTTTTCAATCGAAAAGTCAACAATATTAAGCTTAATTATCGTAATTTAAAGGATAAAATGACTAAGTAATTAAGTAAAAGTTGATTAAAATGTTGTTTAATTTCTAGCTTATCTATTGCTCACTAATTAGGAAGGTAATTTTAACGCAATTAAATATTGGAATGATGAAATTTCAGTAAAAAATAATTATTCACCACTAGTTAACGATCTCATTTTTAGTAGAGCATCATTGCTGGCGGTGAGTATTTACGGTAATTTAGATATTTGTGAGGCTTCCTACTATTTAACCCTCTTCTAAGAAAAAGAATCTAAATCTAAAGATTGCATACCTTCGCGTTGTATGAAGGTCATCATACTTCCCAACTGCAACCAAACTAGCAAACAAGTAAATAGACTAATTGGTAAACCGACTCCTAAAGCCAAGGATGAGGGAAAGCCAAATATCTCTAAGCCTGAAGACATAAATAAACAAGTACCGCCTGTTATGCCGATAAATGGTACAAGTAATTGTTTCAGTGAGGAACGTGGCTGAGTATTTTCTGTTCGTTCGCTTGGCCAGTTCTGCACAATTACTTTCAAAGTGCCAGATAATGCCAAACCAGATGTTAATGCTATCAAAAAGCCAACAACTAAGAGAAAGTAAGGCGGTTGCTCAGGAAAATAATACATGAAAACTCCTAATTTATATTAAAGATTTTTTACTTTTTATTTGTTGACTGGTTCTCAGCAAAAGACCCAAGTAATGTCGCTTTTGGCAGAATAGCGGCTGCACCTTCTCTGGATAATTCTGTTAAAATCCCGATCGCTACATTTAATAAACGATCCGGTTTTAAGTCATCTTTAACCAGATTCCACAGGCGTTGCACATCTTCGGTGTGGAGGCGGTCATCTTCTGTGAGAGCAAGCACCAACTGTCGCCTTAGAAACTTGCCTTCTGCCGACATTAAGTATTGGAACCCCATCTGCGCTGTGGGCAATACATCAAAGTTGTTATCGCTACGAGCGATCGCAATTAAATTCTCTAACCGCTGCCACTGAAATTTACCATCTTTGAACAACACATTCAATAACCGCCGCCGTAATTCTGGTGATTCCCCTGTCAGCAACCGCCGCGCTATGTAGGGATAGCCCACTTCCACAATTTTGAAATCTGGGTTAAGGCTTAGGGCAATACCTTCTTGAGTTACCAGGGAACGAATAATCAAAGCAAACTTCGCCGGAACTCGGAAAGGATATTCGTACATCAGTTCCGAAAATTCATCGGTAATAGTTTTGAAGTTAAAATCCTTGACATTTTTACCAATAGCGTTTCCTAGCACCGCTTCTAATGCTGGCACTATTGGACAAATATTCGTGTCTGGAGTCAGAAACCCTAATTTTACAAAGTCTTCGGCTAAGTCGGTATAGTCTTTATTCACCAAATGCACTAGTGCATCCACCAGCGTTTCTTTGGTGCTTTCTTCCAACTGATCCATCATGCCGAAGTCAATATAAGCCATACGACCATCGGCTACAGCAAACAAATTGCCGGGATGAGGGTCAGCATGGAAGAAACCATATTCTAAAAGCTGTTGCAATCCTGATGTAACACCAATTTGGATAATCGCTTCTGGGTCTACACCTGCTTCGCGGATGCGTTGAGTATCCGTCAACTTAAAGCCGTCAATCCACTCCAGGGTTAAAACGTGGGTATTGGTATAACGCCAATAAATTCCTGGAACTTTTACTTGTGGAGCATTGTGGAAGTTGCTAGCAAATTTTTCGGCGTTGCGGCCTTCATTAATATAGTCAATTTCCTCAAATAACTTTGTGCCAAACTCATCCACAATTAAAGTTAGGTCGTGACCGAGATTTAAAGGCAACCAAGGAGCTAGCCAACCTGCTGCCCAACGCATTAGATATAGGTCGCGTGTAATTACCGGGTGTAAGTTGGGGCGTTGCACCTTCACGGCAACTTCTTCGCCGCTCACCAGACGACCTCGGTATACTTGACCCAAGCTAGCAGCAGCGACTGGGTGAGGTGACAGTTCGCTAAAACTTTCGTGAATTGGACGACCTAGTTCTGTTTCGATAATCTGATAAGCGATCGCATTATCGAAAGGTGGTAACTGGTCTTGTAACTTGATCAGTTCTTCTAAGAAATCTTTGCGTATCAGGTCAGGTCTGGTGGAGAGGGCTTGACCAACTTTAATAAAAGTCGGGCCGAGGCGGGTGAGCAGTTCTCGCAACTGGATAGCTCGTTTACCCTTGTTTTGCTCAACTTTATCTTGCCACTCGTCCCACTTCAGATTGAATATAAATCCTGCAAAAGAGGAGATAATTCTCAGCAGTCGTCCCCAGGCTAGCCAAGGACGGTAACTATAGTAGCGAGCGATCGCATCTGGATTATAGAGTTTTAGTTGAGCAGGTTGATACTGACCCACGCCTTTTTTTGCCTCTTCAACTGAAAAATTTACAATGATTGTTTTTCTCCTAACCCACAAGTTGGTTGCAAGTTCAGGATGGCGGTAGTTTTTTATCTAAAACAACTAGAACTCTACCCTTTGGGATAGCGTTCGAGGCGATTTTAGCATCTGTTACTGCCTAGATTTGTTTATCTTTTTCTTAATTATACTTTATAAAACTACAACTACTTATCCAACTTTTAGATGATTTTATCTTTTCTTAACTTTAATTTATATAAATATAAATATGTATCTATATATGCAAATTGAAACTCAGTAACCGCTTACAACATAAAGATCCCCGACTTATGTTAGAAGTCGGGGATCTTAGTACTATGTTTATTTATACCTGTGATTTAAGTGGAAAATAAAATATTTTATGTGTCCACAATAAAATTACAGTATCAACTAAAACCTTGGTAATTGTTAATAGCTTTGCCACAATTACCAATTACCAATTACCGACTTTTAATTATCGTGTAGTGCTATTTAGATTTAGCCTCCAAGTTTTCTAAACGGCTTCTCAATTCCTGATTTTGTTGTTTGAGTTGGTCGAAATCTTCACGCAGTTGACGCAGGGTTTTTTCCGAACCAATGTTCTTTTGCACCTTGGAAATTTCTTCCTCAGCAGAGCGACGTACACGCCCATCAGCTGTTTGTTCAGCTAGCGATCGCAAAATCCCCACGGCTTTGGGTGTTTCCATTTGTCCTAATGCTGCTGCTACCGACACTTGCGTTAAGAAGAAGCTTTCTTTGGCTAGTTCTGTTAATTTTTCTAAAATCCGCTCCAAATTAACCGGACTTTGACCTACAGAAATCTTTCCTAAAGCGCGAATTGTAGCTAAACGTAGGGGTTGTGGCACACCGAGTTTGGTGTATTCTAGCAGCAGATTTAAAGCTGCTTCCGAAGTTTTGAATTCAGCTAAACCAGCGATCGCCCCACTCCGCACGACTTCATTCCAACCCGCCTTTTCTTCTAAAACGCCTTTCAGCAGCTTTAAAACCTTGTCTTCCTTGGGTTTTTCTTCCAAGTTTGGCGATGCGATCGCCCCGATAACACGAGAAGCTGCTGCTTCCACGTAATAACTGGGATCGCCCTTTTGCACTAACCCTCTGACAACTTTATAGCTTTCAGCAGTTTTGAATTGAGTAAGTGCTTCCACTACAGCTCGTCGCACGTAAGCATTTTTATCTTTTAACCCAGGAATTAAACCATCAAAGGCTTGATCTAAATTGATTTGGGCTAGTTGTTTCGCCACTTCCACGCGCACACCCCACAATGGGTCATTTTTTAGCGATGCAGACAGTGCAACGATCGCTTCTAACCCACCTTTTTTTGCCAAAGCTGCTGCTGCATAACTACGCGAAATTGAGTCGGGATCGAATTCTAACTGTGCTTTTAACTCCGCGATTGGATATTCTAAAGCTACTGTTTTTAGGTAATTATTTCCAACATCAAAGCTGATAAATTGGGGCTTATTTTCTAGAGGAAAGTAGAAGCTTTGTTCGCGTTCATTCACCCGGACAGTAAAAATTTTGAGTTGTGAGTTAGGAGTTATGAGTTTGGAATTATTTTTAACTCCTAACTCCTCACTCCTCACTTTTTCTTGTTGGGTATAGCCAAAACCAATAGGTATTTTTAAATCAAATAAATCCTTACTGCCATTTTTACCTTCATCAGCTTGGGTTTGAGTGACTGTAATTTTTGCTAAATGAGCATCTCCATCCCAAGAGTAAGCTACTTTAAAATCAGGATGACCACCACGATAAACGTATTGGTCAAACAGAAACAAAAGATTACGTCCGGTTGCCTTTTCAATCGCCCTAAGTAAGTCTACTGTTTCTACAGTTTTGTGGGCATTATCTCGGACAAATGTTTGAATTGCCTGCCAAAACAACTCATCTCCCAATTGGGCCCGAATCATGTGATAGACACAAGATCCTTTTTCGTAGATGTGGCGATCGTAAAGTTCAATAGCTTCTCGGTAAACGTGCGTTACCATTGGACGGCGATAACGACTGCTATCTTCGCTTAAGTAACGACGAGCTTCCAATAAACGATAGTAAGCTGCTTCTTCTAAACTATATTCCTGTTCTGTCCACATTACCTCAGAGTAAGAAGCCATCCCTTCTTTAATCCAAGCATGAGACCAATGCTTAATCACCACCAGATCGCCAAACCACTGGTGCGCGAGTTCGTGGACGACTAAACTTTCAGTGTTGCGGTTATCTAAGGCGGCACGTTCATCTAGCAAACATCTGTCTGTTAACAGTGTTGTGGAAGTGTTTTCCATGCCGCCAAAGATGAAGTCGTCAACGCAAACTTGGGCGTATTTCGGAAAAGGATATGGATAACCATACTTTTGGCTCAAAAATTCGATCATTCGGGGAGTTTTTTCCATGCTGCGTTTAGCATCTTCCTCCCGTCCCTTTTCTACATAGTAGGTGACAGCTTTACCGTTCCACTCATCTCGAATTTCAGCAAAATCACCTACTGCTAAAGTCATCAAGTAGGTAGGATGAACTTGTTGCTGTAACCAATGGTAGATTTTATGATCGCCATCTTCTGTGGTGTTAATCAATTCGCCGTTGGAAATCGCCACGAGAGGGTTGGGAACGCGGACACGAATTTCCGAAGTAGACAGTTGTCCTGGATAGTCAAAGCAGGGGAACCAAAAGCGAGAGTCTTCGTCTTCCCCTTGAGTCCACACTTGAGTAGGTTTGTTAGGGTAGTGCTTATCTGGTTGAATAAAATAAATACCGCGTTGCGGTTTTGTCACCGAGTAAGCGATCGCAATCAGCAAGCCTTGACCAATTTGGGTTGCCTGAGAAAGTTGAATAGAAAGCTGTTCCCCGTCATGGTCAAAATTTTGTGGCACTTCGTCCACCTGCACAGACTCGATATTTAGATTGACAGCATCCAATGTCAAACGATCAATACCATTACGGATTGGCAAGAGGCGAATGCTACAACTGCCCTGATAGCTTTGCTTGGGGATATCCAGGCTGAGATCGAGAAAAATATGCTCTACCTGTCCGGGGCGATCGGGGTTGTAGTGTGGTCTTGCTCCCGGTAACTCAAAAGGTTTGTGTCCGTTATTATCTGTATCAAAATAAGACTGCGACATTGATGCTTACTGACCTTGTAATCCTGAAAAGTCTGGCTTGGTTGGATGTAGTTAAGTAAAATAGCGGTATCTGATGTATTTCCCTCAACAGGGCATTATGGAGGTGACTTCTCACCTTGGGATTGGAAGATTGAAATTAATCTCACCCGAATTTCCAAAGATCGGCAACCGATCGTGGAATTTTTTCCATATCCCTGCCGCATTTACTTTTGCTGATGTTCTGCATTTGGTATTGAGTCAAGAGTCTCTTGCACCTCGATAGATTCTCATTAAGTACAAATACTCCTAATTATTTTTATAACTTTAGGATAGCTTGCTGCTAAACACGCTATTTTGTTTAAAATGAACAGCATATCATTTGCAGATTCGCTCCTCATCTGGTTGAAGTATTTTTGAGAGTAATTTTAGACCGCTAATTTGTAGGATTACTAATTTTATCAGTAAATACCATAAATGCAGGATACCAGTTGTGCGAGAGTACAATAACCGATTTCTGTCTCCGTAAAAACTCTTGTATTGGCGAGTGCCCGTAAAAGTCGCTCAGAGAGAACGCTTGTAGATTGACGTTGCGCTTCCCAAATCCTGTTAACCTCTTTAACAAATTGGCGACGCCGAATAGCCCGTCGTAGACATCGCTAGCTTGTTTGCTGCATAGATGAACTGTGAGATCCAAGTGCGATCGCAATCTTAAATCATTCGTAAACAATTGAGATTCTCAACTTCATAAGAGTTGTCGGGAATCTTACCCTTGCAATTTTTACAAATCAGATAGGATTGCTATGTATTTAATTTGCAAAAACCCATTTGTAGTGAAAAATCACTTTTAAGTTGGATGTTTGCTGATTGAGACGTCACGTTTAACTGAGAATCTTTATAATTAATATCCGATTAATAATGGATGTCAAAAGCAATAATTGTCTGCAAGTAGGAGGTAGATGTGCAGCTTGTCAATCAGCGTGCTGCTGAATCCTTTTGTCATGGGTTAGTCTAGCGATGGATTAGCGGAAATTATTATAAATCCGAAAACTCTACAGTGACACTTGTATAAATCTCGGTGACAATCTGAGCAAAAGAGGATAACAAAATGCCTGAAAGTAAATCAAAATTTCTCATTCCTGCTGTTGGTGCTGCCGTCGTTGTCGTAGGAAGTATAGCGGCTTATACGTACTTTAAAGGCTCACCAGTAGGTACATCAGATGCTTTAGGCAGTGCTAAAGTAGTACCTTCAACAGCACTGATGGCAACTTATATTACTACTGACTCTCAAGCCTGGGCAAAATTACAGCAGTTTGGCACTCCAGAAGCACAAAAGTTAGTGGCAAAAGGTCTGGAAGATTTCAATAAGCAAATGTTCAGTGACAGTAACGTTTCTTATGAACAAGACATAAAGCCTTGGGCTGGTGGTGTGATGATTGCTGTATTGCCACCAAATCCCGTCAAACCAGCACAGTTAAAGGTACCCTCTGGGGCACCTAATGTACCAACAAATTTACAGCAGGAATCAAATATCTTGATAGTGGTGGGAATCAAGGACAAACTCAGCGCCTTGAATTTTGCTAACAAATTGAAGTCACAAAAAGGAGTGAAATTACAGGAATCTGACTATCAAGGTCAAAAAATTGTCGAAACTACACAAAATGGCAAGCCGACGTATAGCGTAGTTTTAAATGATAGTCAGTTGGTATTGGCCCCTGAAAAGCAAGCTGTAGAAAAAGCAATTGACACCTTTAAGGGACAGTCTTCTTTTGCCAGTAAAGAAGGTGCTAGCAGCATTCTTAAAGGAGTGGATGTTAAAAACAGCCTCGCCCAAATTTATGTACCAGACTATGCCGAAATGATACAGCAATTAACCGCTGGAAATCCGCAGGCAAAGCAGTTACCCCCACAAACCCTGACGCAACTGAAGCAGATAAAATCTGTGGTAGCGGGCGTTGGAGTTGATGATGCGGGAGTGCGGGTAAAAGCGATCGCTAATTTAGATCCACAATTAAATAAATTTCAGTATCAATCAAGTCCTGGGAATATAGTCGGGCAATTTCCTGCTGATACCTTTGCTCTGATTAGCGGAAATGGCATCAGCCGTGGTTGGGAAGTGCTAGTAGAGCAGTCAAAAGATTATCCAGAAATGAAGCAAGCTCTGGAACAAGCGCGAGGACAGTTGAAAACTGTCAATATAGACCTGGATAAGGATGTTTTTGGTTGGATGAATGGGGAATTCGCCTTTGGTGCGATTCCATCAAATCAAGGAGTATTAGCGAGTGTTGGTTTTGGAGGTGCTTTAGTATTTGATACTAGCGATCGCAAAACTGCCGAAGCCACTTTAACAAAATTGGATACCCTTGCCAAAACCCAACAAATCAACGTCGCCAATAGAAATATTGGTGGTAAAGACGTAACTGAGTGGCAAATTCCCCGACAAGGAGCTTTATTAGCACATGGTTGGCTAGATCAAGATACTGTATTTGTAGCTCTTGGTGGCCCCATTGCTGACGCAGTTAGCGATCGCAAAAATCCATCTCTTGACACTAGCGACGCTTTCAAAGCCGTGACTGGTTCTTTGCAAAAGCCCAACGGTGGCTATTTCTACCTAGATATGGACAAAACTAAAACTGTGCCCCTAATCAATAGTTTGGTATCATCTAACGCCGATACCCTCACCATTTTGAATTCCATTCGCGGTGTTGGTTTTACCGCTATTAGCCCTGATAAATCTACTAGTGAATTAGAAATGTTATTAGCTCTTAAGCCTGCTGCAAAGTAGGGCATTGGGTATGGGGCATTGGGCATGGGGCATTGGGCATTGGGTATTGCGTATTGATTATTCTTTCCTGCTCCCCTGCTCTCCCACTCCCCACTACAAAACTTGATTATTCCGAGTTTCCAAGGTTTGGTTGAGTCTATCCAACGCGCCAGTCAATCTTTCTTGGGCTACAAGGTTAGGGTCTGCTAGGGGTTCATCGGCGACTTCTTCTTGTCTCTTGAATTTTTGTAAGGCTCGAATTGCTACAAATAAGACTAAGGCAATGATTACAAAGTCAACTATTGCGCCAAGAAAGTGACCAATCTTGATTCCCGGGCCAATGGCGATTGTTCTCTAGTCTGTGCCAGCAAAACTAACCAAGGGATTAATCAATGGCATGATTACATCTTCAACAAAGGAAGTGACAATCTTGCCAAAAGCACCACCAACGATCACAGCGATCGCCAAGTCAACTATATTGCCTTTAAGGGCAAAATCTTGAAAATCTTTTAAAAAGCCACTTGCTCTTCTTCTTGCTCTGGCCATACTTGACTCTCAATAAGCTGAAATTTTTGTAATTTTCTTCATAAATGCCACTCAGTTTTTTGCCATCTCTGTTGAGACAGATGTTGCTAAGAATCAAAATTTTACCAGTCTTAAATAAAATTCTCTGAATAAAAATATAAATTGTAAACTGGCATAATTCACAGTTTCTCGGAACTTTGCTGTTCTCCAAATATAAACTTTCTATAATATTTGTTGCTTGGGGCAAGCCAAAGGAGGAAGACTACCGTTATACAATTCAATTCATTTCTAGACTCCTGTCTAGCAAGTATGTCATAAGTAGAAAAGGCTGTTAAATCCAAACTAATTTATGACTGCTGCTGTAAACACTAATCCTGGTTTAGCTTCCCGCTTGGTGAATGGCATACTGGCAATTCAGCCTTTAGCTAACTTAGCCAAGCATCAAGCTAGACAAATGATGATTAAACGTGCCGAGAGAATTGGTGTGCCTTGGACGCAAGAAGTCGAAACACTACAAGCGCGTGATTGGAAGAACGATCTCGCTCAAGTACAAAATCCTCAGCTTTCCTACCCCGATTACTACGTCACCTCATTCCATGCCTACGAAACCGGAAATCTCAGTTGGCAAGCGGCTTTTGAGGTAGAACCTGCTGCTTACGCTGTCCACGCTAAGATTTGGCAGAGCGCTGAAGAAGCGCAAGGCGATCCAATGCTGCGCCAAAGTTACCACAATATCCTGAAAAGTCAAATCCCCAATGAGCCGCAAGACATCTTAGATGTAGGATGTAGTGTGGGCTTGAGTAGTTTTGCCCTACAAGAAATTTATCCCCATACCAAAATTACAGGCTTAGACTTATCTCCCTACTTTTTAGCCGTTGCCAATTACCGGGCTGGGCAACGTCAAGCTAAAATTAACTGGCTTCATGCCCAAGCTGAATCTACCGGGCTACCTGATGCCTCGTTTGATTTAGTTTCCATTTTCCTGATGTGCCACGAATTACCCCAATCAGCAACCCGACAGATTTTAACTGAAATGCGGCGTGTGTTGCGTCCGGGTGGCTACTTGGCAATTATGGATATGAATCCCAAATCTGAAGTTTACAAGAAAATGCCAGCCTACATTTTGACTTTGCTCAAAAGTACTGAACCGTATTTAGATGAATATTTTGCTTTGGACATTGAGCAAGCTATTGTTGAGGCGGGTTTCCAAGCTCCCACTATTACCAACAATACCCACCGTCACCGTACAGTAATTGCTCAGGTGAGTGGTTGATTTATCTCTATTGTTGTGGGCAGCAATACCACCCTTACTGCTGCTTGGCTACTACTACTGTCGAGTGCCATTTGCCCCACCTCTGTTAAAGTTACTCATGTTCTTTATCATTGGGGCAATATCTGGTTTTTTAGCCCTTAGCCTCGAATGGGTTTTTGAAATTATAGCCAACTGGTTTGTAGACTGGCAGCAAATGAAACGTTGGCTTCCTGGTACAGCCTTGCGACAGCTTGTGGAAATAGGCCCAATTGAAGAAGGCTGCAAGTTGGCTGCGGTTGTTATCCCAATCTCCTATCTGCAACGCAAGTATCGATTATTTAACTCTACAGTTTTCCTCTTCGCGATCGCCGTTTCCTTGGGATTCACTGCTGAAGAGAACTGGATTTACTTTTTCCACGGTACAGCATCAGTTTTTGAACGTACTATCGGCACGCCAGTCCATGCTATGTTCTCTGCACCTTGGGGATATGCATTAGGAACCTATATTTCCTCTAAAAATCGGTTAAATCGCGACAAAAAGTTTATTTTTAGGGCTTGGCTAAATTCTGTCAACTGTCATGCCCTAGTGAATGTTCTATCTAGTGCTTGGGGTTACTCATTACCTCTACGTTTCCTGAGTTATGGTTTATTTCCTTTTCTGTTATGGATGTTTTGGCGCCTGGAACAATTACTGCGAAAAGTACAAGGTAAACCTGTAATTACCCTGATTTGTGACCGTACAATCCAGCGCCGTTACTGGCAGAGGAGTTTAGTGCTGTTTGCCCTTGTGCTGGGTGGAAATGCTATTTTTGGGCTGTTTCTCTTAATCAGGAAAATTAGTCCTTTGAGTCCGTCAAAGCTTTTTGACACTTATATTTTATGGTTTATATTTAGCCGCTTTTTACTAAATCTCTTTTTTGGAGTTTTAGCGTGGGGCATTTATCGCTATTTGCGACATTCTGCCCGCCGTCGGTATTTTTAAAATATGATTTAGGAAAAGGCTAGGGGGTTTCTATGCAAACAACTCCAGTGCGTTGGACGACTGCTGACCTAGAGCTATTTGCTAGCGATCGCAGAAATCGCTATGAGATTATAGATGGAGAACTCTTTGTGACCAAATCACCTAGTTGGGATCATCAATCAAGTTGTGGCAATATTGTTACAGCTCTTAACAATTGGTCAGATGAAACTGGTCTGGGTAAAGCTGCGATCGCACCTGGAATTATTTTCTCAGATTCGGACAATGTGATCCCTGATGTGGTATGGGCAAGTCATGAACGCTTAAAAAACTTACTAGATGAAGCTGGACATCTCACGGGCGCACCAGAGTTAGTAGTAGAAGTTTTATCTCCTGGCGAAAAAAACGAGAAACGCGACAAGGAAACAAAGCTAAAGCTGTACTCGGTGCAAGGAGTTCAGGAATATTGGATTTGCGATTCTATACAGAAAAAAGTTGAGGTTTATCGACGCGAACAGGCTGTATTAAAGTTAGCAGCTACTTTATTTAATCAAGATGAATTGACAAGTCCTTTGCTACCTGGTTTTAACTGCTTAGTAAGTAAACTTTTTTAAGTGGGCATTGGGCACTTGTACTGAGCGTAGTCGAAGTATTGGGCATTGGGCATTGGGATGATATCAGTTCCCTATGTCCTATGCCTAACTAAATTTTCAATTACCTAAACGCTTGCTAATACTGGCTGACTCGCGGCTGCGCTGACTGAATTTGATTCAGATTCAGTACAGTAGATTTCGCAGGAGTTATTGGGACTTTCAATCAGTTTCACTTTGTAAAGTTTAGCTCCCAATTCTTGAATAGGCGATCGCAGTAAATTACTAATGTAAAGTGCGATATTTTCAGCAGTCGGTACAACTTCGGCAAAGTAGGGAATATCTTTGTTTAAAAAGGTGTGATCGAATGGCTCCACCACATAATCTTCTACCACTTTATTCAGGGCACCTAAATCAATAATCATGCCAGTGCGTGGATCAATTTCCCCTTTGACGGTAACTTCTAGATGATAATTGTGTCCGTGACCGTTGGGACGAGCGCACTTACCATAAACAAGCGTGTTTTCTTCGTTACTGAGTTTAGGATGAGCTAGCCGATGCGCGGCGCTAAAGTGAGTACTGATAGTAAGGTAGGCTTCCATTGCATTTCCCATATAATCTGCCCAAAGTTCAGGATGTTCAAATAACTGCACGCGGACTAAAGGCAAGTGCGGTGCTAGTCGCTGCCAGATAATCCGTGCAATATTCTCAGTGGTAGGCAGAGTTTGTTGAAATTCTGCCCACACATCATTGAGATAAGAGAAGTCCAATTGACTGGTAACTTCCCGTTGAATTACGTGTTTCACATCAGACAAGTTCAGCACCATACCATAGTCATCTAATTCCCCAGCTAGGGAGATGAATAAGACATAGTTATGCCCGTGTCCCGGAAATCTAGTACCAGCACCAAATTTCTCAATATTCTCGGCTTCACTCAGTTCTGGCAACCAATAACGATGACTTGCTGCAAACTGGGCGCGGCGATTAACAATGCATTGCATGAGTACACTATCAGCAGAATTTAAAATTTCTTAATCTTTTTCTGTTTTCAGCATAAACTAATTCCTAAGTTATGTGTCATTAGTCATTAGTCATTTGTCATCTGTCCTTTGACATCTAGCGATATTGACTTATACCTAATGCCCAATGCCCAGTGCCCAATAATTATGTAACAGAAGCTTGTGCTTCACAGTGCAATCTCGTAGCTATGCGGAATAGTTCATGACCTGTGTGTAAATAACGCTCATCGTAGTTCAAAGGAAAGTAACCTAATTCATCAAGTCCATCTGCTACTTGATCCAGACTGTAGTAGAGGTGAGCCGCTGTTCTTGCTAAACTAGGGGGATTTGGCAGGGAGCGAAAAGTAGTTTGTGCCTGCTTGAGGTCATCTCGACAAGTTTTTAAGTATTCCTGAAATTCATCTAACAACTCATCATCAAAGGGATCGGCAGCTAATTGCTCCATTTGTTCTTCTAACGAATAAAGAATCGTACAAAGCAAGCGATTTACTGGTTGATAAACTTGGCGCAGCCATTCTTCAACTTGCTCGTCAACATCGCGTCCAGTTTTTCGTGTTGTCTGGTAATGCTTTTGGGCTGATGCTGTACGCTGTTGGCGATCGCTATTTAATTTTTGGGAGTCATTTTGCAGTTCTTGGTCATAATTACGGCGATTTTGGTTGTCGCCTAAGACTTCATAAGCTGCATTGATGCGGATAATTTGCTCGCGATCGGCACTTTCCTGATTACTGTCAGGATGAAACAACTTAACCAAGCGGCGATAAGCTTGCTTAATCTCCGCAAGGCTTGCACTTGGACTAACTTTGAGAGTTTCGTAATGGTTAGAAACGCGGTTATAATTGACCATTGATTCAATGTATCGTTAACTTACGCTAGCGGCCAATCTTGCCTCCAGGTCTTGGAACAACGGTGTACTCAAATACCTCTCACCAAAACTGGGCTGAATCATCACAATTAAACGTCCCTTATTTTCTTGACGTTGGGCGACGCGAATTGCCGCACATAAAGCTGCTCCACTGGAAATACCAGATAGTAGCCCTTCTTCTTTTGCCAAACGCCGACTATAAGCGATCGCATCTTCATCGGTGACGGTAATCACTTCATCAATTAATTTTATCTTGAGTACTTGGGGAATAAACCCAGCACCAATTCCCTGAATTTTGTGGGGGCCTGGTCGTCCCCCAGATAAAACTGGGCTATTGGCTGGTTCAACTGCGATCGCCTTAGAATTAGGCTTACGTGCTTTAATCACTTCTGCTACACCAGTGATCGTACCACCTGTACCCACTCCTGCCACAATGATATCGACTTGTCCATCGGTATCTTCCCAGATTTCAAGCGCCGTAGTTTCCCGATGCACTTTTGCATTAGCTGGATTGCGGAACTGCTGCAACATATAAGTATTTGGTGTAGTATTAACTATTTGTTGCGCTCGTTGAATTGCCCCACTCATGCCTTCCATTCCTGGTGTTAGTTCCAGTTCTGCTCCATAAGCTCGTAACATTGCCCGACGCTCTCCACTCATCGTCTCTGGCATTGTCAAAATTAATCGATAACCCTTTGCTGCTGCTGCCATTGCTAGGGCAATACCGGTGTTTCCAGAAGTGGGTTCTACCAATACTGTCTTCCCAGGAGTAATTAGCCCCTCCTCTTGGGCAGCGTTAATCATACTTACCCCAATCCGGTCTTTGACTGATGCCGATGGGTTCATACTTTCTAGTTTCACCACAATTTCTGCAACACATCCTTCTGTTTGAGGAATCCGGTTCAACTGCACTAGGGGTGTACGACCGACAAGTTCTGTAATGTTACGAGCTATTCGCATAAATTAGTCCTTGATTATTAATTATTTGTTATTGGTCATTAGTCATCAACAAATGACCAATGACTAATGACAAATGACTCTTGACTAAATGTAGTACATGATATCTAATTGCTGCCGCGAATCTCGTTTTTCACAAAGATCCTGGAGCGTATATTTTTGCAAGACTGAATTTGCCGCGCGACTTGCTTCTTGCCAAATTTCTTCTATAACTGAACTGTCTATGCTTTTGGAATTAACGTTTTCTTCGCCAGCCCGCGCCTCTAAGCCTTCTAAACATTCCAAAATCTCAAAAAGGATGATTTTTCGGGGTTCTCGCGTTAACAGATAGCCACCTTTTGACCCACGCTGACTTTTAACTATACCGCCACGCCTCAAGGTTGCTAGTAGCTGTTCCAGATAGCGATCGGGTATATTTTGTTGTGCTGCAATTTGTCGAATTTGCAGCGGTTCGCCGCTTTCGTAATGAGCGGCCATCTCTAATAAGGCGAGAATTGCGTATTCCGATTTACAGGATAGTTCCACAAGCAGCAATAAGTTAGGGGTAAAAATTAGTTAGGAATTAGGAGTTAGAACTCATTCAATTTGAATTTGAGATTTTTTCTTCAATCTCAAATCCAAAGTTCAAAATCTCAAATTGGTAGAGTTAAGATACTACGCAATATGTAGCTTTATACCGCCAACTTCTACTCAAAAAGCTCGCTCAGAAAAAGTTACTCACGGCGTAAGTCACTTGTAGAGTAGGCATTACTCTAGTCTATTCATATCAAACCCGCCATAACTCATAACTTCTAACTTTTCTATTATACTCCGGTTAACTACTGGGGTTTATCCATTATTATTACCGAAAACAAAAAACCCCGCCTAATGGCGGGGATAAATAGAGTTCAAATTTGTCAGCAGATAATCAACACTCTAGAAGGTGAAAGTTGTTCTGAGCGTACCGATAATAGCATCATCGTTATCGCTATTTTGACCAGGAGAGGTCAACCAGATTACACCAGGGGTTACAGAGATGTTATCCGACACACGATACTTGTAGAAGCCTTCAAAGTGGTAGGGTATATCATTGTTGCCACCAAAACCTGGGCGGTTAAAGGAATAGGGTTCTGCACCAGCAAAAACACCTAAAACGTTACCTTTTTTACCGAAATCAGGTAAGGCTACCCCTAAACCGTAGCTCCAAGCTTGATAATCATCACCTGCACCTGCACCTGTAACATCATGGTAAGAGACGAATCCACTAACGGAGAGTTTGTCGCTAGGTCTAAACGCAGCCGACACACCGTAGGAGTTGCTGTTAGATCGGGTTACACCTGCTGCATTACCTAAAAAGTTAGCTTGTCCAGTACCTACATCAAAAGCTCCAGTTGTTCCGTCTGTACCAGAGTCAAATAAAGCACCACTGGCACTATATGCGTGGACATAGGTAGCAGCTAAAGCCAAGCGATCGCCAACACTAAAGTTCAACTGTCCGAGAGCTGCATAGTCACCGTTGGTCAGACCTGTACTAAGACCAGGATTATTAGCTTGTGATGCCAAGTAACCCGCAGTGATTGAGCTATTTCCCAGGATACCGCCACCTTTACCAAGGGGTACATTGAGTGCTATACCAGCACCGCCACCAATCCGATAGATAGGACTTTCAGAAGCAAAGGTAGATAAAGCGCCGTTACCACCGTCGTCAGTGTTGTCAAAAAAGTAAGGATTGTTGACAGCAGCATACTGGCTATGCCGTCCGCCACTAGCTGCGAGGTAAACTTGGGCTGGCCCGATGGGAGCTTCATAAGTCAAGCGGTCAATTCTGACACTGTTGTTACCATTGCCTATACCAACTTGATATGTTTGTGTGCCTTCAGCAGTACCGATCGGATTATTAACGTCATCCCTTATTGAAAAGGCTTGTGCATTACCTGCTGCCAGACGTGTATGCAAAACATCTCTACCAGTGAAGCTGGTTTGCAAGTCTAAACGTACCCGATCTTGGAAGACAGTATTGTTAGCGTCACCAGTGTTACCTCCAAATACATCACTAACGGCGAAAACGGCTTCACCGACTAGTTTTGTGGTAGTGGAAAACTGATTAGCTTCCAATTCAGCAGTCCGCGCTTCTAGGGAATCTACGCGACCGCGTAGGGTTGCCAATTCTGCGGAAAATTCTTCTTGTAACCGTTGTAAGGTAGCTAAATCTTGTTTTGTCACCAAGTCAGCTGTTGCTGTGGCAATCAATTCGTTAACCCGATCCAAACAGGCATTCAAACCAGCAGCAAATTCATAACGGGTCAAAGCACGATTACCGCGATATGTGGAATTCGGATAACCTGCAATACAACCATAGCGCTCAACCAAGGACTGCAATGCTTGGAATGCCCAGTCAGTAGGTTGTACATCGGAAAATTGAGAAACCGATGTTACTTGAGACTGAGAATTGCCTTGGTTGCCTTCGTTGCTGTAGCGATTAACTTGATCTATGGTTGTTTGAGCTAGTATTTCTGGCTGTTGGGCAACTTCATTTACACCTAGTTGCTTGGCTGGTGATACTTCTGTGGTTTTGCTTGGGGCCGCCATTGCTGTTGCCGAAACTAACAATGTTGCTCCCAAAACTGCTGGGCTAACCACTAAGGATTTCCATAATAGATTAGACATTTTTCCTTTACTCCTCACACCTTGTTTAGATAATTGGTTTCGTTACACCTAATTCTCGAAAATGCGACATCTCATTGAAACCTATGGATGAGGCATAGTTGTCTCTACTACAATTCTAGTTTTTGCAAAGCTAATAAACGATTAACTTTGGGTTAAAAACTGATGTGATTAACTTATGCAAAAACATATCTTTATATCATAACATTATAAAACATCCGATCTAGATGGCAATATTGGAGCGATCGCCTTAATAACTGTCACACATGCTTATCTAAATATCTAAGCAGGGAGTAGAGTTTGGGTCATTCGCTCTCTACACAAGCTAAATTACTGAAGTTTTAGACACTTAGAGTTTGCGAGCGAAAATCGCTTCTTCCACTCGCTCCTAGTAGAAATCTCACCCCAGTTAAGACATACTGGCTCGGCTATATAAACCGTATATTGTAGTGACTTCTTATAGTTTGGTACAAGATATTAAAAGAAATCACTTAGTTAATCTGGGAAATCACCCGTGCTACATCAAAGTCTGGCTGCGTCAATCCGCCTACATCATGTGTTGTAAGTGTAATCTTTACTTTATTGTAGGAAATCTCTATATCTGGATGATGTCGGGCTGACTCAGCCGGTTCAACTAGTTTATTGACAAACTCCATTGCTTCAATAAAATCTTTAAATGTACGGGTAATCTGCAACTTGGAATCTTGAATAGTCCAATCTGACAAAATCTTTGCCTGTTCTTGAATTTGGGCTTCGGTGAGTAGTTGTGCCATATCAAGAAATTCCTACTTTTATATTTGTTACAACATTTTGGATCTGACAAAGACAAACTCCTTTATTCTCCACACAGAAAATATGGGAGAATAAATTCAGTCAGAATTCGTGTGTCTAGATTTCAATCAGACTTGGCAGATAGACGCTATTTCTCATATTTGGTCAAACTCCAAGGTTTAACCAAGATATTTATGCTTTTTAAGAAAACTTAAATAGGTTGGCTTTGTTCGTGGCAGCCATCCCTATCTCTCTTTTAAAAGTAAGCATTGATAAAACAAAAATCACTTATAAAAAACTATCCGCCCTGATTTAGATCGGATGATCTAAGTCAGAGCGGTCTAGCGGGTCTTCAGGTTGCAACCAGACTGCCGGAAGGAACTCCGAGCTTGCCTAGCTACTTGAGCTAACTTAGTATCTCAAAGATAACTAAGGCTAACTTTTAGAGAACAGCCCCGGCGCGCAGCCGGCTAACTGCAACCTGATGACCCATGCGTATACTACTTTCTATCATGGGCATCACCTCCTTGTTGCCTAAGCGGTCTTAGTCTCAAAAGGGCAGAGAATTTACTCTGGGTTTATAACCTTCATCTAACATAACACATAAATTTAGAGATATTAACCAATATATAAAAAATCTCCCACCTTTTTGATGGGAGATTACTAGAGATAGTGAAAATTGACACTTTATTGGTTGATTACAAGGAGATTATTTTATCTGGGTGTGCCAATTTTCGCCAACCACAACCCTAACTGAGGTCATGGTCAAATTTGAATTCTTAGAGAGCGTTACCGCGAGGTAGAACTTCTTCAGGGAATACAAATTGTTCGTGGGGTTGATCTTGAGGAGCCATCCAAGCGCGGAGATTAACTCATCCACAAGCCTGTAACTGGCACGAACAACATAAAGAAGTGCAACCAGCGCTTGTTAGAGAAAGCAATCCCGAAAATCTGTGACCAGAAACGGTTTGCTGTCACCATTGAGTAGGTTTCTTCCGACTGGGTTGGATTGAAGGCGCGGAAGGTGTTAGCACCATCACCATCTTCAAACAAGGTATTTTCGACTGTGGCACCGTGAATCGCACACAGTAGCGCACCACCCAATACACCCGCAACACCCATCATGTGGAAG